>QKPP01000175.1:0-2251 GCA_006508105.1 Myxococcales bacterium FL481
CATCATCGCCGGCGGCCTCGCGAAGGAACCGATCGAAGCCACCGACGAGAAGGGGACCGAGGTAGAGCTGCGCCGCCTCGACCTGACGCTCGTCGGAGACATCACCGTGAATCAGGCGCACATCATCCCTGTAGAGCGCGGGCCCATTGTCGGGCCCGACGGCGGAAAGGCCTGAACGATGGGTCTCTTGATTGGTCTCGGCGTTGTCGCCGTCTTCGGTGTCTCTGTTGTCGGCGCGGTCGCCGGCGGAATGTTCGTCCAGTACAAGCTCAAGTCGGGCAAGTACCCGCAGCGGGTGCCCGGCTACGGGACGGTGATGAGCGGCTGCCCGTGGCAACCGCACGCGGTGAAGAAGGGGTTCGACGACCTCGTCCGCGAGTTCCGCGAGGTTTATCCCGAGTTCGGGAAGCGCGTCGTGAAGGCGAAGCTCGACGGCTTGATGGTCGAGTTCATCGAGGCCTACGGACAGCGGTACGTCGAGAAGGACGGGAAGAAGCTCGCGGGCTACCACCGCGGGAACAAGATCGTCGTTGTCTTTCGTGCCGGTGACGACGTGGGCGACACCGCGTTTCTGCACGAGGCCGCGCACGAACTCGAGGAGCTGTTCGGCCCCATCAGCGGGCACAAGCGCATCCCCATCTGGGGACGCCTCGCGGACAACTTCGACCCGGACCACGACGAGCGCGAGGGCATTGTTCAGCGCGTCGAGGAGATGAACCGATGACGGTGGACTGGCAGGACATCGCCGAGTCATCCGGAGAGGTTGGCGGCCGCTCGCTCGACCTCGAGCAAATCGGGTTCAGCTTGCGCGTCGCCGTGCGCGGGACGTTCGACATCAACGACGTCCCGAAGGAGGTCGTGAACCAACTAGAGATGGCGGAGGCCGCACTTCGTCGTGCTGAGGAGAGAATCAAAATCCTCGGCGCCGTGATGGTGCGGACGCTCCGCGAGGCCGGCGTCGACCCGCGCGGCAACCCGCTACCGAAACCCGAAGACGTTCACACGCAGCGACGTCGCGACATCATCTCGCGCGTCGAAGCCGAACTCGAGCAACATATGGGCGAGACCGAGGACGAGTTCGGTCAGCGCGTGATGAAGACGGCGATGACGGACCCGGCTTGGGACCTGACTCTCGTCTAAGGAGAAAACGATGAGTGATTCGACCGAAATCCTGAACTTCCCCGGCATCATCCGGAAAGACCGACGATCGGACTACGGCGTCGAGTTCCCTGACCTGCCCGGGTGCGTCACCGCGGCAAAGAACCTCGGCGACCTCCGCCGGATGGCGCAGGAGGCCATCGAGCTGCACCTCGAAGGCCTCGAGGAGGCGGGCGACGCGCTCCCCGCACCCTCGCTGCTCGATGACGTGCTCGAGGCGGTTGCGGCCGCGCCGGGCGAGGGCTTCCTGTGCGTCACCGGCTTCCGCGTCGAGCTGAAGCGCGGGAAGGCGGTGCGGGTGAACATCACCCTCCCGTCGATGCTCCTCGAGGACATCGACACCTACGCCAAGGGCAGCGCGCGCTCGCGTTCGGGCTTTCTGCAGGAAGCTGCGCGCCATTTCATCGCGAGCAATCTGTGAGCTACGTGCGCGGCGAGTACGGCGTTCCCATCCCGGAGGACAGCGAGGTCGCGCGCGGCTTCCCACTGCGCGCGCTGGTCGAGTGCCGGGTGGCGCTGACGTGGTTCTTCACAGAGGACGGCGACGACGAGCGCAAGCCGCCCCATCAGGTCCGCGTCGCCGGCTACAGCACGAGCGCCTACGACGGCGTGACCGGGCTCTGGGTGATGCGCCCCGAGGACGACTTCGGGCAGAACGCCCCGCTCGCGCGCGTGCGGCTCGAGGACGTGCTGAGGATGGCGAGCGAATGAACTTCCGGTGGATCTCCCCCCCCAAGCGGTCTCGCTCTCTCCTGTGGGAGATCTTCTGTCTTCGCTTCCACGGCTGGACGAACCGCGGCATCGCGCAGAAGTTCGGCATCCCTCAGGACGAAGTCGAACGCATCTGGCTCGAGGCGCGCAGCCAGGCCATCGCCGCACAGGGGAAAATCGATGTCTGAGTTCACCACGGTCCTACTTGATCCCCCCTGGAAGGAGACGGGCGGCGGGAAAATCAAGCGCGGCGCGGACCGCCACTATGCGCTCGCGAAGACGCGCGACCTGCCCGCCATCATCCGCAGCTCCGGCATCGCCCCCGCGGCAAACGCGTCCGTGTGGTGCTGGGCCACGATGAACCACCTGCCGGACGCCCTGT
>QKPP01000175.1:2266-3263 GCA_006508105.1 Myxococcales bacterium FL481
CGAGCAGCTGGGCGCGCGGTACGTGACGAACGTTGTCTGGGTGAAGGGCGTCGTCAAATATCAATGCGAACTGTGCGGGTTCCCTGTCTATGAGAACGCCGAGTGGTGCGAAAACGGCGCCTGTCGATCGCCGCTCGAGGTGGAGCGCATTGTCGTCCCCCAGGCGCCCGGCATCGGCCAACGCTTCCGCGGCCTGCACGAACACCTCCTGTATGCCCGAGTCGGCCGCGTCCCAGTCCCTCCCCCACCCAACCGCCTCCCCTCGGTCCTCTTCGCCCCCCGCGGCCGCCACAGCCAGAAGCCCACAGAGGCCTACGACCTCATCGAAACCCACGACCCCCCAGGCCCCCGCGCCGAGCTGTTCGCGCGCACCACGCGCCCCGGGTGGACCTCCTGGGGGAACGAGGTGGCCGAATGAGCTACAGCCGATATCTCTACTGCGCGCGGCATCTTGAGTACGTCTGGGCCTCAGTTCACGGCGGCGCCGGCGATCGCCTTGCCCCGTCGAACGAGTGCGCCATTGCCTGTTTCCTCCAAGCTCACGGGGACTGCCCGGTCACCGTGGCCGCCGAGGATTTCGACCCGCTCGACGTGATGACCCGATGGGACGGGGGCGACTTCGAGGCGCTTTGCGAGCGCTACGGCGTCCGGCCCTCGGACGCAGCCCGCGCCCGAGATGCCGCCCAGGGTCCTGATCTGCGAGAATCAGGGGACGGAGACCCCGATGGAGCTTGAAATCCTCGCCCTGTGCATCCTCGTCGGCCTGGCCGCGTTCGCCCTCGCGTGGGGCGGCTGATGGCGTTCGCAAAGCTCGCTGGCGAGATCGTGCGCGTTGTCGACCCCGATGGCGCTGAGCGTGAAATCACCGCGCGCTGGGAGCCGTGGCCCGAGCACCCCAACTGCCGGCACAGCTTCTACCCGGCGACCCACATCTCGCGGTTCTCGGTCGCCCCCGAGCACGCCCACGCCCCCACGGCTACCGTCAGCCACCTTCGCG
>QKPP01000299.1:0-47277 GCA_006508105.1 Myxococcales bacterium FL481
GATCGTTCCGATGTTCACGTGGGGCTTTTCGCGTACGAACTTCTCCTTCGACATGATGGTTCTCCGTGGCCGGCTGCGTTAGCCGCAAAAAAGAAAGGTCAGGCGTTGACTGAAGTGGTGAGCCCTCGAGCAGATTTGAACTGCTGACCTCATCCTTACCAAGGATGCGCTCTACCGACTGAGCTACGAGGGCGGATAATACAAGACCGGCGCCAACGGCGCCGGTCGGAGCGGGAGACGAGGTTCGAACTCGCGACATTCAGCTTGGAAGGCTGACGCTCTACCAACTGAGCTACTCCCGCACATGTGGTGAGCGTAGTGGATGGGGAAGGATTCGAACCTTCGAAGCGCACGCGCGGCGGATTTACAGTCCGCTCCCTTTGGCCAGCTCGGGCACCCATCCGTGTTCTCGTGTGG
Source organism: Myxococcales bacterium FL481 (assembly GCA_006508105.1). GTDB lineage: Bacteria > Myxococcota_A > Polyangia > Nannocystales > Nannocystaceae > FL481. Next base: position 418 of record QKPP01000299.1, read on the forward strand.
ACGATTAAGTTGGGAAGTTAAGGACTTCGGGAAAGGAAAGACGTCGAAGGGAACGCGTGAAGTCGGGGCTCAGGGGAGCTGGCGATGGGACTCGAACCCGCAACCGCCTGATTACAAATCAGGAGCTCTACCAATTGAGCTACGCCAGCGCGGGGTTCCTTCGGACGGGGGACGGCATGATGCTGCGACGGGGCGAAAACCGGGTATTTCGCCCCTTGGCGAAATGGAGGCGCTGTATATCGCCGCGGGTCGCGGGGTGTCAACACGCGGCGCGGGTGTAACTTCCGCACTTCGCTCGCGCGGAACGTACTCGCCGAAGCGCCCGCTCACAGCGACCGGTCGCCTCGAGCCAAGCGTCTCGCGCCTCGACAGCTGCGCCCGTTTCACCGCGGCTGTTGCCGCGCCGGCGAACCACGCGGCCGGCCCGACGTTCGTTACAGCGGCGTGAACGCAGGCACAAAGAGGCGGTGCTCGATGTCGGCGGGGTCGGCCGCGGGGAAATACTCCGGGGAGTCCTGGGTCACGCGAGCGTCGGGCGCGATCGGCGGATGCGGCTGCCCCAGCAGATCGTTTCTGGCGCTCAGCACCCGCTGCAACGCATCCAGCTCGGCACGGGTCTCCTCAACAAAGCGGTTGTCGTAGCCCAGTTTGCGGGCCGCTTCCAAGTTCTTCTCAAACACCCAGATCGCGTCGTTAAGGATGGGACGGATCTGCGTTTTGAGCTCCTCGAAGTAGATTTTGCGCTCCTCCGCATCCAGCCACTCGGGGACCGGCGCGTACATCAGTGCGTCATAGAACTCGGTGAACAGCGCGCCCCATTGGTAGCCGGCCGCCGACACCCAAAACACGTGCTTGACCTTGATGACGGCCTTGTACCGGTCTTGAGCCGCCAGCAACAGCTCGAGTTTGGCCTCGTAGTCGGCCTCCATCTCTTCGCGACCGGCTCGAATCGAGATCTGGCGAAAACGCCGATGCGCGATGGCGGCCCGATAGAAGCGCGCCATCCCGACAAAATAGAAGGTAGCGAAACGTTCGCTTGCTTCCGCCACCACGCGCTCGTGCAGTTCGTCCGCGGCGACGAGCAAGGCATCGGCGTCGTCGAAACGATCGAGATGGAACAGCGCGTAGCCTTGCCGCGCGAGCCACTCGACGGTGTCGATCGCCGGTGCCGAGCCGAGCTCGAGCGCCGCCGCGTAGCTCGCCGCCGACCGTTCCCACGCTCCGATCTCGGCCTCGCAGGCGCCTCGACGCGCGAAAACGTCGCGGCTCGCCGTCTCGGCGCCGAAACGCTCGAGGTAGCCATCGTAGGCTCGGACCGCCGCGCGGCAGTTGCCGAGTTCTTCGTGCGCCCGAGCGAGACCGGGGTAGGCCGCGCGGCGGGTCGGGTCATCGAGCTCGCCGGTGAGCAGGCGCCCGTACAGCGCCACCGCCCTCGCCGCGTTGCCTTCGTCAAGCGCCAGTTGGGCGCGCTCAAGTAGCGTTTGAGGAGCCGTCGCGGGGGCGGGGGTCGCCGAGGCTCCGGGGGCGGCTGAGGGGCTGACCGTGGCACCCGAACGGGCGGTGCATCCCGTGGCCCCAAACCAGACCAGCATCACCGCCGCGAGTCGTTTGTTCCGCACGTTGGGCTCGACACCATCCGCGCCGCCAGGTTCCTTGGACGCGGGTCGCGACGCGCGGCTCGGTCACCGCGACTACTGCATTTTGGAGATGGTCTCACGCGCGGTGAGCCATGCGAGCTGCATCGTCGCATTCGCGGTGCCCTTCTCACCCGCCATCACGCCCTCCAAGGCTTCGATACACTCCGGACAGCTTTGTCCGTCGGCGATCCGACCGGTGAGCCACGCGATCGTGACCCGCGCCCCGGCATCGCGCACCTTGAAGGCCCGCGCGACTTGAGCCGCGATGGCCAAGTCCCCCTTCGCCAGCCGACCGAGCTCGACCGCGGCCTTCTCCCGCGCGAACCACTTGGCGGTCGTATCCGCGACGACCTTGGAGTAGCAAGCCTTGTCGGCCTTGCACTCCTCGAGCACCTTCAACCCGGGCTCCCACTGCGTGATCTCTTGCTTGACCTTCGCGTCGGTTTGGCCCTCGATGACCTTGCGCGCGGCTGCAGCCTGCTCGGCGCCGGCGGCCAAGATCAGGTGACGCGCCCCCTCCCAGCGGATCTGGTAGCGAAAGTCGGAATTGGGCAGCTGTTCGGGGTCGTACTCGCCGTTCGCGATGATATCGCTTAGACACTGGAACGCCGCATCGCCCCCGATGCGACCCAGCGCCGCCGTGATCTCCCACATGTCGACCGGGTTGCGCGTGGCGTAGCGGCAGCCGCATAGCGCCTCGACGGCCCGCTCGTCTCCGATATTGCCAAGTGCCCGAGCCACGAACGCCCGAAGCTGAGCCGCCTGAGCGTCGACCTCGCTGTCTTCCTCGGCTTGTTTCTTCTTTTTCTTCTTCTTTTTCTTCTTTTTCTTGGACTTCGGCTCGGCCACGCAGTCCGCCTTGGGCATGTAGGCCACGAGGGCTTCGGTCGCCTCGGCGTGACCCATCGCGCCCAAGATGCCAGCCGCGGCTTGCTGCACCACCGCGACTTCGACGTTGTTTTTCGCCGCCAGCTTGTTCACCACCTCATGCTCACCACGTAGGGCCTTGAGCACCGGCTCAACGGCCGGCTTGCCGATGGCCACAAGCGCCTGCTTGACTCGCTCGCCGATGTTCTGCGTCGACGCGGCGTCGGGGACCCGGAACTGGACTTGAAGCAACGCATCGACGGCCGTCGGGTCGCCGAGCGCCCCCAACGCCTTCGTCGCTTCCTTATGCACCGCCACCGGCTGCTGCTCGGGCGGCTGCTCCAGCGCCTTGATCAAGACCGGAGTGGCTTTCTTGTCCCCCAACACACCAAGCGTTTTGGCGTACTCAAGCCGGATCTGACCCACCCGCTCGCCCTTGTCCTTGTTCGGATCGGCCATCAGGGCCTCGAGCTGCGCGATGATGGGACCGACGAGCGCCGTCGCTTTGGCATCACGAATGCCTTGTAGAGCGAGAAGCGCCGCTTTGTACGCCTCGGACGTCCCGTCCAACACGATGGCCTTTTCCCACAAGGGCACCGCTTCCAGTCGCTTCATGTCCCGCGCCTGCTCGAGCATCTTCAGACGAAACTCGGGCGCCGTCTCCCAAATCGCATCGAAAGTGGGGAGGACCTTCTCGGCAAACTCCGTCCCGCGATCCTGCCCAGACGTGACCACTGCCTTGACGAGGCGCTCGAGGCCGGCAAACCCCTCGGCCCGGGAGTCTTTGTCCTCCAGCTTCGCGACGTGCGTCTCGAACATGTTGGGATCGGATTCTTTGCAGGCCGGCATAGCGCCAAGCATCGCCAGTACACAGGTCGAGAGCAGCAGTCGTCGCATCATGAACACTCCTTGCGCCACGCGAGCATACACCGACTGCTTCGCGCAAACGACGCGAGATCGGGCCCCTCACCCGCCCCGATGGGATCGTTGAGCACCCCGACACGCAGCGGCTGGCGACCGTCGAGCCCCTCTGGTGACGCGGCCAGGTCGCGGCGCCGCTTCGGCGCGCGGCTATCCGCGTCGAGAGGTCTTGGCTTTGGTCTTGCCGCGGGCGGGCACGCGAGCCCGCACGGCTTTCTTCGCCCGCTTTTTGGGGGCCAGCCCCGACGCATCCGTCGAGTCACCGCGGGGGCTGGGTCGCTCGCCTCGACTGAGCTCAGCGTGCTTGACCACGACCGTGATGTCGCGATCGTCCCGCTTGTTCGCGCCCACTTGGCGAGTCCCCGTGCGCGAGACTCCGCGGCTCGAGCTGGCCGCGACCGCCCGCGACGTCGAGACGTCCCCGGACATGTCGATCTGGCCCTTGAACGAGGCCCCTTCGGCAATCGTCAATCGGGGCGAAAAAATGTTGCCGATGAGCTTGGCGGACGCGTGCAGGACCACCGTCTCGGCAGCACGCACGTCGCCGACGATACTCCCCGCCACATCCACCGAGCGAGCGCTGACGTCGGCCGCGATCAGTCCATCGGCGGCCACGGTCAGCGCACCGGAAAGGACCAGGCTACCTTCAAGTCGGCCTTCAACGTGGAGATCTTCATCGCCTTCGACGTGGCCTTTGACCTCGACGCCCGGCCCGATCGATGACTCGGCTCGAGTACCCATGGAGTTGCGAGTGGCCATGGTCACTAGCCGTCCATGTCCACGGTGCCGCGAAACGACGCTCCGTCGGCGATGTGGATCCGCGGCGCGTGGATGTCCCCCACCACGCGCGAGCCGGCGCGCAGATCGGCTCGGTCGCTGGCCCGCAGATCGCCAGTCACGCTGCCTTCCACGGTGATCGCCGATGCCTCGACGCTGGCCTCGACGGCCGCCCCGGACTCGACGACGACGCTGTCGCGGACGCTGATGCGCCCTTTGACCGTGCCGAGCACGAGGAGATCGTCGTCGCCGACGATCTCCCCGTCTACGACGATGCTGCTTCCGATGACTGTGCTGGCCATAATGGGGATATGCTCCTGGTCCTATCTGTAGCGGTAGCGGGGCGAGACTGACCGTCCAAGAACGACTAGCGCTCCCGACGGTCGGTCAGTTCACTGGGAAGTTCGACGTGCATGTCCACGCCACCGTCGACCCGGGCGCCGTCGGCAAGCGACACCCGAGGAGCGCGGACCTGCCCGCGAACCCGCGCTCCGGCCAGCACATGCACCGCGCCGGACGCCACGACGTCGCCGGCGACTTCACCGCGAACGGTGACGGTCTCCGCGTCGATGTCCGCTTCCACGACCCCTTCACGTTCCACGGTCAGGCTGCCGCGCAGGTCGATCCGCCCTTCGACTCGGCCGTCGACGACGAGGTCTTCGGCTCCGGTGATGTTGCCGCGCACGCGCACGCCAGCGCCGATGACGGGAGAAGGGTTGCGGTTGCCAGACTGGGACATCGGTCGAGGGGTCGGGCGGCCGGCGCCCGAAGCCGAGAAAAGCTAGCAACGCCGTGCTCGCGCGGTCAACCCGAGTGCGCTCCCGATCGCCACTGTGCGCCTGCTGGCAGACCGCCTGGTCCGAGTGCTATTGCTCCCCGTGCAACCCCGGCTTCGCGCTGCTTTCGCGCCGGCTTTGCGCCTCTTCACGAGACGGGCTCCGATTCGTGCCGGCTGAGACTTCCGCCACCGATACTGAACTCAACCGCGACATCATGCTCGGCTGGTTTGGCCGCGCCGAGAAGCCGGCTCAACAGCTCGTCGGCACCGAGCAGGAGAAGTTCGTCGTCGCCGTGGATGCCGACGACGGCTCCATTCGCCCCGTGGAGTACGAACGACACGTGGCCCCCGTGCTTGACGCGCTGTGTCGCCGCTTCGGATGGACCCCGGCCGATCGGGGGATCGCCGGCGAAACGGTCGGTCTGTCGCGGGGGCGGGCCTCCATCACCCTAGAACCGGGTGGTCAGCTCGAGCTCAGCGGCGAACCGCTGCCCGACTTGCACGCGACCTGCGCGGAATTCACCGCCCATCAGCGCGAGCTCCACGACGTGGGATCGGATCTCGGACTGACGTTTCTCGCCACCGGGTTCCACCCGTTCGCCACCCGAGAAGCGATTCATTGGATGCCCAAGGGCCGCTACAAGGTCATGCGCGAGTATCTGCCGACCCGCGGGGCCCAGGCCCTCGACATGATGCTGCGCACCTGCACCGTGCAGGCGAACTTCGACTACGCCAACGAGCGACAGTGTGGCGAGCGGCTCCGGGTGGCGATGGCCAGTTCCGCGCTGGTCACCGGCTTGTTTGCCAACTCGCCGTACCTTGAGGGACGACCGTCCGGGTATCGCTCGACGCGATCCGCCGTGTGGAGCAACGTGGATCCGGACCGCTGCGGCTTGCTCGAGTTCGTGTTCGACGGGGACTTCAGCTACGAAAAGTACGTCGATTGGGCGCTCGACGTGCCGATGTTCTTCGTACACCGCGACGGCCATTACTGGCCTCACCACGTGCCATTTCGCCGGTTCCTGGAAGCGGGATTCGTCGCGCCAGACGGCCGACGCCATCGAGCCACCACCGCGGATTGGGAGCTGCACCTTAGCACCGTGTTCCCGGAGGTTCGCCTCAAGCCCTACATCGAGGTCCGCGGGGCCGACTCGGTCGCACTGGGGCAAGTTTGCTCGCTGCCAGCGTTCTGCAAAGGACTCATGGAGGACGACCACGCCATCGCGGCCTCGTGGGAGTTGCTCGCCCCATTGACGTTCGGCGAGCGCCTAAGCCTGTGGGAGGACGCCCGACGACACGGTCTCTCGTCCCCGCGGGTCCACGATCTCACGCGACGACTGTACAGAATCGCCCGCGACACGTTGGATCGCATCGCGGTGCGCGGCCCGAGTGGGCGCACCGAAGCCCGGTTTCTCGACCCGCTGGATGAGTTCGTGACCACCCAGCGCACGCCGGCCGATGTGGCTCTCGAAACGCTGACGGGACCGTGGGACAGCTCGGCCGAGTCTGTGCGCGAGTTCACCCGCCACTTCTACTTCGCCGGCGTGAGGCCGTAACCGCGCTAGTCGACCTCGTCGTCGCTCAGCAGCTCGAGCTCGTCGGGGTCCAACTCCACCACCTCGGCGTCGTCGAGGGTCTCGATGTCATCGTCGACAGCGACCTCCACCACGGTACCCTGCGGCTCTTCGTCGCCTTGGAGCATATCCTGCGCGAGTTCGTCGAGCGCCGCCGTGACCTGCGCCTCGATGGACGCCTCGATCGCACCCAGATCATCGCCAGACTCGACCTCAACGGCCTCTCGCGGCGTCTCGCTCTCGGCTTCGGCCAGCGGATCGTGGTCGGGCGCTTCGTCGATCATCAGCTCGTCGACCATCAGCTCTTGGGTCACTGGTTCTTCGGACCGACCCGCGTCAGACGGCACTTCATCCGACAACGCCTCATCCGCGAAGGCATCGTCCGATAGCAACTCGTCGACCAACGGCGGGCCCGAGTCGGGGTCGCCAGGCAAGCGCTCGTCCACGAGCACCGATTCTGTGGAGTGATCGTCGAGCAAGCCGTCGTCGACCAGATCGATCGGCTCCGCGCCCGGTCGTCCGGACGCTGCGTTGGCCTGCGCTTGGGCTGAGGCGGCCGCCCCCCCCCGCGGCCCGGCGGAACGGAGAACGCCGGACGCGTCTGACGCGGAGCTTTCGTGCGCGCGCCGAACGGGGGGAGCGAGCGGCGGGCCGTCGCCCCGCGCTTTCGTCGACGACGGGCCATGCGAAGCCGAGGATGCGGCGCCGCCTACGATCGCCGCCCGAGCCGATGCCGCGGCGGACCGGGTCGAGGAACGCTTGAGCACGGTGCCCGTCCCCACCTCCGCCAGCACCGTCGCGGGACTGCGTCCGGCCAACAGCTCGTCGACTCGGCCGCGCGCCCACGCCACGAGCTCGTCTGGAGATTCGTCCACGGAGGCGAGCAAGCTCTCGAGTTCCACAGCAGCCAGTATAGCCCGCGCTCGGTCCGCGGGGGTTGGCCCGCCGCGTGCGCGGGCGGCCGGGTCGGACTTCGCCCGTCGCGTGAGCCCGTGCTGGTTCGCACACGGCCCGCCGGAGCACGCGAGCCAGCTCTCTAGTTCCCGCCACGGTCCAGCTGGGCCGCCAGCGCCGGGGCTGCGCCGGCGATCGCCCGATCCAATCCGGCAACCTCGGGTCCACCGGCCTGGGCGAGGTCCGGTCGACCGCCTCCTCGCCCACCGATGGCCGCAGTCAGGGCTTGCACGAGCTTGCCCGCGTGCACGCGCCCCGCGAGGTCTTTGGTGACCGCCACGAGCAGCTGCGCCTTGCCACCATGATCGCTGCCGAGAACGACCACTCCGGAGCCCAGCCGGTCACGCAGGGTGTCCGCCGCGTCGCGCAACGTCTTCGGATCGGCACCCGTGACCCGCTTGGCGAGCAAGCGCGTCCCGGCGACGTCGACGACCTCGTCTTGGGCCCCGCCTCCGCCGGTCGCCAGCTTGCGCTTGAGGTCCGCGATTTCACGCGCCCGCGTCTTGAGATCGCCAACGAGACGATCGATGCGCGAGACCAAGTCGTCGCTCGAACTGGCGTGCGCGGCGGCCATCGCCTCGTCGACGACGCGATGGAGCCGTTGCGCGTGGGCCAGCGCCGACAACCCGGTCACGGCTTCGACCCGACGGACCCCCGCCGCGATACCGCTTTCGGCGGTGATCACCATGGAGCCGATGTCGCCGGCTCGGACAACGTGGGTGCCGCCGCATAGCTCGACGGACTCCCGTCCGATCTGCACGACGCGAACCCGCTCGCCGTACTTTTCGCCGAACAAGCCGATCGCACCGGCTCGCTTGGCCGCGTCCAACCCCATTTCAGCCGTGGTCGTGCCCGCGTTGGCCAAGATCTCGGTGTTGACCAGCTCTTCCACTCGGCGGCGCTCGTCGCTGGTCAGTGGTCGACCGTGACTGAAATCGAAGCGCAAATACTCGGGCGCGACCAGGGAGCCCTTCTGCGTCACATGGGCCCCGAGCACCGCTCGCAGAGCACCATGCAACAGATGGGTTGCGCTGTGGTTGCGCCGGATGGCGTCGCGCCGCGCGGTGTCGACCTGAAGCTGACCGGCATCGCCGACGGCGAGGGCCCCTGACCGCAGCTGGCCGCGATGGACGTGTAGCCCGGCCAGTTTTTGAGTGTCGTGCACGTCAAAACGAGCCGAGGCGGAGGACAGCGTACCGGCATCGCCGACTTGCCCGCCGCTTTCGGCGTAAAACGGGGTCCTATCGAAGACCAGCTCGGCCTCGACCTCCGCCTCGAGACGATCGACGTGTGCACCGTCGACAACGATCGCGCGCACGGTGGCCTGAGCTTGCTCAGTGTCGTAACCGACGAACGACGCGGCATCGCCGATGCGCTCCGCAATCTCGAAGTAGACCGACTCGACCGCCACGTCTTGACTACGAAACCCTTCGTCACCGGCTTGGCGTCGCTGAATCTCGGCTTCGACCGCGGGCTCATCGAGGGAAAGCCCCTTCTCCCGAGCGATGACCGCGGTCAGATCGACGGGGAACCCGTACGTGTCGTACAGCTCCGCCGCGACCGCAGCCGGAAACACGCTCGCATCATCAAGCCCGCCCAAGGCGACGGAAACGCGTCGCAAGCCGCGGCTCAACGTACGCCGAAACGCCTCTTCTTCGGACCGCACCACCTCGTCGATGGTCGCCGCCGCGGCCGATAGCTCGGGATAGGCGGCCACGAAGCCCTCGACCGTCGCCGCACACATGTGATGAAAAAACGGCTCGTCCAATCCGACGCGGGTGCCGTAGCGAATCGCCCGCCGCATGATGCGACGCAACACGTAAGAACGACCCGCGCGATCGGGGAAGACCCCGTCGGCGATCAGGAACGTTGTCGCGCGGGCGTGGTCGGCAATGACTTGGTAGGGCGCCTCGTTGTCGCCCTGTGGCCCGGAAACACCGGCCAGCTGCTTAGCGCGATCGACCAGCGGCCGCAGCAGGTCCGTTTCGTAGTTGGTCGGCACCCCGGCACAAACGCTGGCCAGGCGCTCTAGGCCCGCGCCGGTATCGATGCTGGGCCGGGGCAGGGCGACGAGGGTGCCGTCGGGCATCTTCTCGTACTGCATGAACACGAGGTTCCACAGCTCGAGGTACTTGTCGTCTTCGTGCGCTGGACCGAACGGGCCGTCGCGCAACGCATCGGGCGGAGCATCGCCCCCGTAGAATAGATGGATCTCCGAACACGGCCCGCACGGCCCGGTGTCGCCCATCTGCCAAAAATTCTCCTTGGCATCGCACGCGTAGATCCGGTCTTTGGGGATCAGCTCGCACCAAAGGTCGTAGGCCTCTTGATCGTAGGGAGCGTGCTCGCCTTCCCCGCTGAATACGGAGACGCACAGACGGCTGGCCGGAAGCCGAAGGCCCTCGGTCAGAAACTCCCAAGCCCAACGAATGGCGTCGGCCTTGAAGTAGTCGCCGAACGAGAAGTTGCCCAACATCTCGAACAGCGTGTGGTGCCGGGGCGTGAACCCGACGTTTTCGAGATCGTTGTGCTTGCCGCCCGCCCGAAGGCAGCGCTGGGCGCTGGCGGCCCGCTGGTAGGGCCGTTGCTCGCGGCCGGTGAAGACGTCTTTGAACGGCACCATGCCCGCGTTGACAAACAGCAACGACGGGTCGTTTTGCGGAACGAGCGGCGAGCTACGAACAACCGTGTGCTCGCGCGCCGCGAAGAAGTCCAAAAACGTGCGGCGAATGGCGTGGGCGTCGAGACCGGCGGCCGAACGAGGGGCGCTCATCGGCCGCGAGGATAGACGAACTCGCCGCCTAGCGCCCGCCGAAGTAGTAGATCACGCCCAGTCCGATGAACATGCCGGCGTGGGTGCCGAACTCGATGCCGAAGCCGGGTCCGTTCGTCGTGCCGAGCGCCTCTCCGATACCGGTACCGGGGTTTTCGTCGACATTGCCTTGCTGATCGGCCTCGCGGCTGCCGGGGATGATGCGCATCACCACCCCGAACTCCGGCAAGAACGCCACGTTCGGGCCGATGAACACCTGGGTCGCCACCGGGATCTCGACGTCAATCTCCAGCGGGCGATCGATCGTGTTGTCCTCGTCGTCCTCGTCCTCCTCCCCCGAGAAGCGGTCGAAGCCGACGTACATCATCGTGCGCAGGCCCAGCCCGACGTCGACGTAGATCTGGTTGCGTCGATCCCCCTGCACCGGCCAAAAGAACGCGTCGAGGCCGGCCCCCGCCAGTCCGACCGTGCGCCGCTCGTTGAACTCGCCGTCGTCCCCGGTTTCACCGTGAGTGAACAACGCCAGCCCGCCGACCGCACCGAGGCTCAGTCGACGTGCGAGGTAGAAACGCGCGGTCAATCCGTTGAGTCCCGACACGGTGCGCAACGCCCCGATGCCGAGACGGTGGCGCATCGGGGCGACGCCGGCGGCCCCGTCGGCTTGCATCCGTCCCCATTGTCGTCGCGAAGGGGGCGATGCGACCGAGTCGCTCGCGTCCGCGATCTCGGGACCCGGCTCGTCGCCGGATGCCGATCCTCGTGCCCGCCGGCGGCCTGGCCCCGCTTCGTCGGCGTCAGACGGGTCGATGGTCTCCGGCGCGGCGGGCCTGGAGGGACTCGTCGTCGACGGCATCGGCTCCGCTGCGAACGCCACCGAACCGGACAGCCAACAACCCATCACGACAACGGCTCCCCACCCCCCCGCGAAGCGAAAACGAATCATCGCGCATAGGCTCCCCGTCCGTATGCGGCTCGCGGGGCCTGGCTGCGTCCGCCCCCGTCCCGCGACGACGCCGGCCGACCGCCGACCGCCGCGCGAGCCACCGCCTCGAGGCCCGACGCCAGCGACCCTCGGCGCGCCAACCCTCGTCCAGCACACCGCCCTGTCAACGAGGTTGACAAGCAGTCGCAACGCGGCGGCGAGTCGTCGTGAAAGCCCGGGGTCTCGCGGTGAGCCGACACGCTGACCGGCCTGTCGCGCCCCTGGCAGCGCTACAAAGTGATCCATGGTGCAACCCATATAGACTCGCCGCCTCGAACGCCAAGCGGTGGGGTGTTGGTGGCCCATTGCCGCACGGGGTGATCCTTGTCGCGGGTATGAACACCTTCGTCGTCGCTGTCCGACGGTCTACTCGCGCCTCGTACCGGACCCGCCGCGAGCGAGGCGCGACATTGCGACAACAGTGAGATGGGATACCATCAGCTGGATTCGTTGTGATTCACGGGTGTCCCACGGTTGGAAAGCGTTGCCGCATGATCTTTGCTCACGGCGATTTCACAAGACTGCTCGTTATGGACCACTTTCGAGGACTGGCCCGCACCGGCGCAGGTGCAGCCTTAGTGGCCTCTCTTGGCATCACCGGGTGCCGCCAGGTCGACGGTATCGATCCGGCCGATCCAGGGCGTGGACCGGGACAAATGGTCGGCAACGGCGACCGAGTGTCGGCCGGCGACTTCGCGGGAGGCGCTGATGCACGGCCCGCGCCCGCGGATACCGAACCTCCCGCCCCCGGCGAACCCACCGACTGTGACGCGGCTTGTCGCGCGTACTGTGACGCACTGCCCCTCGAAAACCCGGTCAATCGGGGCATGTGCTCGCAGCTGTGGGGCGTTGGCCTGCAAACCCGCCCCATCGACCACTCGGAAGCCTGCCGGCGACTATTCGTCGACTTCGTCGGTCGCTACCCCACCGCGACCGAGGTCAACGATGTATGCCTCGCCCAAGGCTTTGGCAGTACCGTCCATCACCTGCAAGCGCAGCCGGACTACCTGCTGGTCAATCAACGGCGATGGGCCGACAAGCTGCTTTACAACAATCGCACCGTCAACGTCGAACGCATCTACGACATGGACAACCTCGTGGGAAAAACCTACGACGGGCGCGTCTCGTGGGACCAGTTCGCCGCGGTCACCAGTGCCCACCCCGCGTTCGTGCGCCGGCTCGACGGCGCCGCGGATCGGGCAAGCGCGTTGTTCCAGCTGTTTCTTGGTCGTCCCCCGTACCACAACGAGCGCAGCGATATGGCCCGCTTGTACACGCTGTGGCAAAACGGGTACTGGGAGCATCCCTACCTCGGGCTGGTGCCCGACCCCTACATCGAGTACGCCTGCGTCGACAACGAAGGCCAAGCCGACCCGGCCGCGGTGGGCCAGTGCACCAGCGTGCTGTGGGGGCACCAAGAGTTGGTGTTGGCCCCCGACGGGCGGCGCGAAGACACGGGCGAGCAAGCGGGCATGATGTGGAGCGGCAAGCTCACCGCGGCCGAATGGGAACGGCTTCAAGCCCCGGGGCGGGTCGTGACGCGCCTCGGCGAGTTTTGGGAGTGGACCGTTGACGAAGCGCTGCGGCAACTCCTCGGCTACGACCTCGGCCGCATGGTCCCACAAGTGCGTCAGGAACTCGTCGAGTACCTCGTCCGATACAACGGGGACATTCGCGCGCTGCACTTCGCCATCGCGACCTCCGCCGCCTACTTGCAGTCGAGCCGCGGTGACTCCCCCACCGACCATCGCTGGACCTTCGGGCCGCTCAAGCAAATGCCCGCCGAACCGTGGATCGATTCGGTGACGTCTGTGACCGGCGTGTCCCTCGGAGCGTGCGACCATCGGATCTCGCACCCGGAAGACTATTTGGACGAGGAAGTCGCCAACGGCTGGACCTTCGCCTTGGTCAATCATTCGCGGTGGGAGACCAACCCGGACAAAGAGCTCCGAACTGCGTACCGCAGCTTGGCCCAGACCTTGGGCGGGTGCCCGACAAACGAAGTGGGCGGGCGCTTCACCACGGTGAGTATCCTCAACACCGCGGTGCAAGAGGCTTTCGTCGCCGAAATCTGCGACCCATCGCAGCAAAACAGCCAAGACCCCGCGGCCCAGGGCCTGCTCCCGGCGGGCGTGTCTCCATCCGCAGCGCTCGACGAGGCCGTCGGGGTCGAGATCGTGCGGCATCAAACTCGGCGTTTCTTCGGACGGGAAGCGACGCCCGAGGAAATCGACGCGGCCCGGGTGGCGGCCGCTGAGTGCTCGCCCGCCCCCTGTGACGCCACCGCGTTCGCACGACCGCTTTGCTTCGCCCTCGCCTCGAGCTCTGAGATGCTCTTTTACTAGGAGTCACCGTGACGAAGAAATCTCATCTGAGTCGACGCTCGACCCTCAAGCTTCTCGGAGCCGGGGCGGCCGGCCTGGGACTCGGCGCGCCCTATGTGTTTGTTCCCAACCCGGCGCTGGCCCAGACCATCGCCCGGGCGAGCGCGAAGCACTTGCTGTACATCCGGCTGTCGGGTGGCTTTCGCTTCCCGCCGGCGTTCAACGCCAACGTCGACGCTCAGTTCAATCCGTTCGGCACCTCGAGCCAGCCGAACGCGTCGTGGGGCGTGGGACGCCTGCTCGACGAGAGCGAGTGGCTTACCGACGAGCTGGCCGAGTTGGGGCTTCGTCGCGCGTCGGACTACGCCGACCAGATGGCTGTCATTCCCTGCGTCGACCACGAACCGCTCTCGGGGAGCGCCGACGGCAACCACCAGACCGGTCTTGAGCGGTTCCTTACCGGCTACGTCAACGGCGACTTGGGCCTGTTCACCATGATCAACTACGGCCTGCGCGAGCAGATGACCGCCGCCGCGTCCGCCGGCGAGATCATGCTTCCGGCCATTGTGCTGGGCGACGCGGGCATCGGCCGGGGCTCAGGGGAGTACGCCGCGCATCGCCCCCCCGTACTTCGCGGTGGTGATCTCGACCGTTTCGGCTTCGATACCGACGCGCTGTTGCCCCCGTGGGCACGCACGATGACCCAGGCGTACACCACTCGATTCCGCGACGAGCAAAACCCGGGGCACTTCGGGGCCGTCGAAGCCTACGTGCAAGCCCGCGCCTCGACGAAGGCGTACAGCGAGATTTTTTCTAGCGACGCGCTCAAGGTCAACAACGGTTCCAACCAGCCATTTGACGGCATCTCCAATCGCGAACTCGAAGCGATTTTTGGCGACGGGTCGGGCTACGACATCCGCGTCGCGTTGAGGCTCTTTCACTACGGGTGCCCAGCGATCTACTTGGACCAGGGCGGGTACGACTACCACTCCAACGAGGACGAGATGTTGCCCGAGCGCATCGGGGGGCTCAACCGCCTCATCAGCGGGCTTCACCTCGTCCTCAAGCGCATGGAACACCCAGCGGGCGGCTCGTTTTGGGATCACGTCATCGTCGCGTTGGGCAGCGAGTTCTCGCGTACCGCCCGGGGGGGCCGGTTCAACTCTGCCGGTGGCAGCGACCACGCTGGCGACCTCGCCACGCGCTGGATGTCGATGCCGTTTTTTGGCGGCCCCATCACCGCGGCTGGACGGCAAATCGGTTCCACGCGTCCAAGTGACCTCCAAGCCGAGGGGCCCGTCTTCTCGTACCGCGCGACCATGAAGACCCTGTTCGACGCGCTCGGCGTGGATCACCGCGACTTTTTCCCCGCGGACCAGCCGTTCGACGACCTGTTTGCGTAGTCCGCCATGTCGACATCCGCTGTCCGATCCAAAGCATGCTACCTCGCGTTGGGCTTGGTCGGTGTCGCCTGCCGCGGCGGCGCCAACTATCCGTCCGGCGAGCTCGAGTTCGACCCCACTCGTCCGGGGGCGGACGAACCGCGGGAGGTGGCCCCCTACGACGGTGACGACGAGATCGTACTGGAGGCCCAGGCACACTTTCGCACCGGGCTGGAGTTCCACACCGAGGTGATCTGGCGCACCTGCACCCCGTTCGACGGCGTGTGTCACAACAGCAAAGAGTACCCGGACCTGCGTACGCCCGCGAGCTTCGCGGCGACCTTTGGTGCGCCCTGCAACGTCCAGCCCGGCGACTTCACCTCGGTCTACGACGGCTGCGAGCGCCCCGGAGACCGGGTGCATTTCGACGGAGGCGGCCTTGAGTCGGCCGACATCGAGATCGCGTACGTCGAGTACCGGCCCGGCGAAAGTGGCGGCGACACGGCCCCCGCCGACGGCCCCGGGCTGCACATCCATCTCGCCCACCCGGTCGCCACGGACCGAGACGAGTTTTGGGGCTCGGCCAACTTCGTGCGCCGGTTTGTGGCCGACGGCGATGTGCACGACACTGTGTTCGAGTCGTTTCGCTCCACGTGGCGAATCGTCGACGACGGGCGACACGTCGTCGCAGAAGTGGCGGAGTACCAAGTCGATCGCGTCCAAGCGCTGTTGGAAGTGGGCATCGTCGAAGGCGACGCCAACCGAAACGGGGTCTTCGGCGCCCGGGAAACGGACCCGGTCAGCTTGCTTGAGCCTGGCGCGCCAGAGCACAGCTACCTTATCGCCCGGATGCGCGGTGAACTCGATGGCCACGATGTGCCCGGCTCACGCATGCCGTTGGCCAATCAGCCCTTCACGGTCCCCGAGATGCTGGCGTTCTTCTGCCTGGTGGAAGGCTTTGAGGGCCTGTCGAGCGCGGCGTTGGCCGACCCTATCGACTACCGCAACTGCTCGTACGCCGACGATCCCGAGTCGCTCAACCTGCTCGGCGATGGCGTGACCTGGGAGAAGCGGATCCGCAAGATCTTCGAGTTCAACTGCGGCGGCTGCCACAGCGGTGCGCAGCCACAAGCCGGCCTCGATCTGGTCAGCGAGGGGGTCTACGAACGACTGTTTGTCGCCTCCCAGCAGTCCCCCGAACTCCAACTCATCGAGCCCGGCGACGCGGAAGCCAGCTATCTTTATCTCAAGCTCATCAACGATCCCGCGATCACGGGCAACCCCATGCCGTTCAATCCGCTGACGGGCGACGGGAGGCTGACCGAAGGCGAGCTCGGTGACGTGCTGACGTGGATCGAAAACGGGGCGATCGAAGACGAGTAGTGGCGCGGGGGCCAAAGAGCCTTATCTAAGTGCGGTATGCCGCACTGGATCCGCCCGGCAAGGCGCCCGGTCCCGTGGCACGGGTCAAGCCGCGCGACCGACCGGCGCGGCCACGGTGTCGACGCAACACCCGCGAGCGGGGCCGAAACCGCCTGCCACTGTCATGCCCCCAGCCGCAACGCGAGGCGACTGCACCCGGTCAGCGCGCGCGAACCGGCGTGGTGGCGGCGCAGCGCGGTCGCCCTCGCGATGGCACTGACAACCGCCTGCGGCGGGGCGAGCTCGGATTCACGAGAGGACGACCCCACTCCCCCCCTACCGCTCCCCGGCGACGTCGTGTGCATCATCGGCGAGTTCGGATGCGATTGCCGATCGGGAGGTACCTGCGATCCCGGCCTCGTGTGCGTCGAGGGGCGCTGCGAGTCCGATCCCGACGCGCCATCGGACCCGGACGAGCCCAGCGACACCGTCGACCCGGGGGTGACAACCGCCACCGGCGACGAGACGGGCGCGACCGCTACCGTCACAAGCGGGGACGCCAGCGAGACCTCGACGCACTCTGGTACCGACACGACCTCGCCCGCCACGACGCGGTAGTGCCGGTTTTCCGACCGATCAGGCTCGACTCGATTTCGAGTTCGGGCCCGCTGGTTTCCGACCGACCAGGTTCTACTCGATTTCGAGTTCGGGCCCGTCGGTACCCGAACTCACGCCGCGAAAGTACAAGGCGAAGTCCTCCGGATTGGTCGCCGCGGACAGTGCGGTTTCGTAGGTGATCAGCTTCCGCTGCACAAGTTCCGTCAAGGACTGGTCGAAACTGATCATCCCGTACGGATGCTTCCCGTCCTTGATGGCATCGATGATCTCTCCGGTGCGCGCCGGGTCCTCGATCAACGACCGCACCCGTGGCGTGTTGATCAGCACCTCCACCGCCGGAATCATGCCCCGGCCATCGACCCGCGGGAGCAGCCGCTGAGACACCACCGCGCGTAGAATCGATGCAAGTTGGATCCGAATCGCGTTCTGCTCGTCGGCGGGGAACATCTGGATGATGCGATGCACGGTCTCTTTGGCGTCGATCGTATGCAGCGTGGAGAACACCAGATGCCCGGTCTCGGCGGCCAGCAACGCGGTGCGGATGGTCTCGAAGTCACGCATCTCCCCGACCAGAATCACGTCCGGGTCCTGACGCAGGGCGGCTCGCAGCGCGTCGGCGAACGTGTTGGCGTCGAGGCCGACCTCGCGCTGATTGACCACCGAGCGGCGATCGGTAAACACGTACTCGATGGGGTCTTCCACGGTGACGATATGTGCGGCTCGCTCGCGGTTGACGACGTCGAGGAGCGACGCCAACGAGGTCGACTTACCCGACCCCGTCACGCCCGTCACCAGGACCAGCCCGCGATGCTCCCCCGCGAGCTGTCGCACACGATCGGGGAGGTTGAGCCGCTCGAACGGCGGGATGTCGCTGGGAATGATGCGCAGCACCATCCCCGTCTCACCCCGCTGGCGAAAGACGTTGACCCGGTAGCGGTTGCCATCGGCCGCGTCGTAGGCCAAGTCGACCTGCAGCTCGCGAGCAAAGCGCTCGTGCTGCAGCTCGTTCATGACGTTGAGCGCAAACGTCATGATCACATCGCCATGAACCGGCGGCACATCCTTGAGGGTGCGCAGCACCCCGCGGATGCGAAACACGGGCGGCAAGCCCACTTTGAGATGAACGTCGGAAGCCCCGAGCTTGCGCGCGGCCTGCAGTACCTTGTCGAAGATCTCGTTCATCGCGCGTCGCTACGTACGACGCACGAACGATTCACGCCAGGTGCACCAATCGGATTTTCAGGTACCGACCCTCGGTGAACGCCGGCAGCACGGGGAAATCCGCGGGTAGCCCAGATTGGCCCACGAGCGTCGCTCGTCGCCCCCCGGCGTAGCAGCCTTCGCCCAACGCGAGATGGAACTCCTCATCGCTGAGCCGCGCCGCATTGCAGATCGCCAACACGTGCCCCCCGCGCGCCACGACGGGACAGATCGCCTCCATCAACCGATTCCAGTCCCGCAACGCTGAGAACACGGCCCCTTTGACGTTGGAGAACGGGGGCGGGTCCACGATCACGAGGTCAAACTCGCGATCGCGCTGCCGCATCCGTTCGAGGAACTTGAAGCAGTCCCCCGTCAGCGCCTCGCAAGCCTCGGGGTCGAGTCCCGAAGCCGTCAGGTTTTGCCGACAACGCGCGTGCGAACGAGCCGCGGCGTCGACATTGCAGACCTCGGCGGCCTGGGCTCGCACCGCTCGGAGAGCGAACGCACCGGTGAAGCTGAATAGGTTGAGGACCCGCTTTTTCGGGGCCAGTCGCTCGGCGAGGCGCCGCCCCTCTCGCAGATCCAAAAACAGGCCGGGAGAAACCGGTGCCGTCACGTCCACGAGGAACCGCAGCCCGTCTTCCTGAACCTCGATGTCGGACTCTGCCACCCGTCCTGACAGCAGCTGGGCGCCGGGGCGGCGCTCGTCCGCGGTGACCGAACGCAACCGCTCCTGGAGATAGATCCCGCGTGGCGTGTAGGCCTCTTCCAACGCCCGGACCAAGTCGTCGATGAACGCGTCGGCGCAGCGCGAATACTTGTAGAGCAGCAGGTACTCCCCCAGCCGGTCGACCCCAACCCCGGGCAGGCCATCGGCCTCGCCATGCACGACGCGACACGCGGCGAGATTTTCTGGCTCGACCGCGGCCTCGCGGTACGCTTTGGCCTTCATCACGCGCTCGCGAACCACGTCCGCGGTCAGCTCAAAACTCGACCGGAGCGACACCATGCGGACCGCAACGGCTCCCTCATCGTCGATGAGCCCGAATCCGAGCGGGTGCCCACTCGGGTCGAGCACGGGAACAAGCGTCCCCGCCTTGGCGCGTTGCAGCTCACGTGGCAACGCATCGCGGAACACCCACGGGTGACCCGCTCGCAAGACACGAGCCACCGGTTCGGCCACCTTGATCGCGCCAGAACGCACGCGAGGGCGTGGTGCGGGCGTTTCTGCACGGTTTGTACCGCGTTGTCTCGGCTGTTTCTCGCCCGGATTTGGACCCGCATCGCGCCGATTGGCGCGAGACGGACCCGATCGTGGCGACGCTGGCTTGCGCGTCATGGGGCGCGGAGCATAGCCCACCCGCCCTGCGCTCGAAACCCGGCCGCGGCCGGGTCGCTGGCAGGCGCGACGGCGGCGAGATAAGCTGATTTCACGCGGGTCGCGGCAATCGTGATCCTGGCTGCTTATGGCCGCATCCGATCGCATCGGCGAGCTTCTCGTCCGCGAACAGCTGATCTCGACCGAGGAGCTCCGGCAGGCCCAAGCCGACCAACGCGCCTCTGGACGACGGCTGGCGTACAGCCTGACCAAGCTCGGCATCATCGGCGAAGGTCAGCTGACCGAGTTTTTGTCGAAGCAGTACAACGTTCCCTCGATCAGTCTCGACGAATTTGAGATCGATCCAGAGGTGATCGCCTTGGTGCCCAAGGACGTGGCGATGAAGCACACGGTGATCCCGGTCCAGCGGGCCGGATCGTCGCTGATCGTCGCGATGGGCGACCCGAGCAACATCTACGCCATCGACGATCTGAAGTTCCTCACCGGGCTGAACATCGAAGCGGTCGTGAGCACCGACACCGCGATCGAAGCCGCGGTTGAGCGCTACTACAGCACCCCCGAAACGCTCGAATCGTACCAAGACGTGCTCGCCGATATCGAGCTCGATGACATCGACTTCGACGCGACGGGCACCGACGACTTCAACGTCGTCGACAGTGCCAACGAAGCCGAGCAGGCGCCGGTGGTAAAACTGTGCAACTTGGTGCTGCTCAACGCCATCAACAAGGGCGCATCCGACATCCACATCGAACCGTACGAAAAAGAATACCGCGTCCGGTACCGCGTCGACGGGGTCTTGCACCACGAGATGAGCCCCCCGTTACGACTAAAAAATGCGATGACCAGCCGCTTCAAGATCATGTCCAGTATGGACATCGCGGAGCGCCGCCTGCCGCAAGACGGCAGAATCAAGATCCGCCTGGGAAAAGGCCGCGAAATGGACTTTCGCGTGTCCTGCATGCCGACTTTGTACGGTGAGAAGATCGTGCTGCGGTTGCTCGACAAAGAGAACCTGCAACTCGACATGACCAAGCTCGGGTTCGAAGAAGCGCCCCTGCGGGACTTCAAGACATCGATCCGGCGCCCCTTTGGGATGTGCCTCGTCACCGGGCCGACCGGTTCGGGAAAAACGACCACGTTGTACTCGGCTTTGTCCGAGCTCAACGAGGACGGGGTCAACATCGCCACCGCAGAGGACCCGGTCGAGTTCAACCTGCGCGGGATCAACCAAGTGCAAATGCACGAGGACATCGGGCTGAACTTCGCGGCTGCCCTGCGCTCGTTCCTGCGCCAAGACCCCGACATCATCATGGTCGGTGAGATTCGTGATTTCGAAACGGCGGAGATTGGCGTCAAAGCCGCTTTGACTGGCCACTTGGTCCTGTCAACGTTGCACACCAACGACGCGCCCTCGACCATCAACCGCCTGCTCAACATGGGGGTTGAGCCGTTTCTGGTCACCGCGTCGGTCAACATGATCGTCGCCCAACGACTCGCCCGCAAAGTCTGCCGTGACTGTTCCGCCCCAGACCCCGACACCACCGTCGAGGCCCTGATCGACGCCGGCATGAAACGCGACGAAGCGAAGTCTTGCACTCCCCGCAAAGGGAAAGGATGCAAGACGTGCAACGACAGCGGCTTTAAGGGTCGCGTCGCGCTGTACGAGGTCATGGTCCTCAGCGACCCGCTCAAAGACCTGGTCCTCCAGGGCGCGTCTACCGCCGAGCTCAAACAAGAGGCCATTCGCCTGGGCATGAATACGCTGCGTCGCAGCGGACTCAACAAGGTGCTCGACGGAACGACGACCTTGGAAGAAGTCTGTCGCGTGACCGCGCCCGACTGACGACGAGGCACCGACTCGGCGCGCCCACCAGTCGGCCACAAACGGCTCGGTTCAGATTCGACCGCCCCCTAACGACGCTTGGCGCCGCGCCATTGCGTGGCAAAATTGGTGCGCGGAAGGGGCCAAGGTCGCCCGTTCGGCCGCGACGTATGGGCTCTGTCAACCTGCACCAGCTTCTCAAGGCCGTCGTCGATCAGCGCGCCACCGATTTGCACATCACAGCGGGGACGCCGCCACAGCTGCGCATCGACGGCAAGCTCATTCCACTCAAGACCCCGCCGCTGAACCCCACCGAAACCAAGCAGCTGTGCTACTCGATTCTCTCCGACAAGCAAAAGCAAGCGTTTGAAGAAGCGCTCGAGCTGGACTTGTCGTTTGGCATCAAAAACCTCGCCCGCTTTCGCGCCAATATCTACCTCCAGCGGACCGCGGTCGCCGGGGCGTTTCGGCTGATTCCCTACAAGATCCCGGAGGTCACAGACCTCGGTTTGCCCGACATCCTGCTGGAGCTGATCAAAAAACCCCGCGGCCTCGTCCTGGTCACGGGCCCCACCGGATCCGGGAAAAGCACCTCACTCGCGGCGCTGATCAACGTGATCAATCGCGAACGTCGCGAGCACATCATGACGATCGAAGACCCGATCGAGTACCTGCACAAACACCAAAACTGCGTGGTCAACCAACGCGAGGTCGGTCCCGACACCAACAGTTTTCCGCGCGCACTGAAGTCTATCTTGCGCCAAGATCCCGACGTCGTGCTGATCGGCGAGATGCGAGACCTTGAAACGATTGAAGCGACGATCACAATCGCGGAGACTGGGCACCTAACATTCGCCACACTTCACACGAACAACACCGTTCAAACCATCAATCGGATCATCGATGTCTTCCCGCCGCACCAGCAAAACCAGATCCGCGCGCAACTGAGCTTTGTTCTCCAAGGGGTGGTGTGCCAGACCCTGATTCCGAAGATCGGCGGCGGGCGAGCATTGGCGGCCGAAGTCATGATCCCCAACGACGCTATCCGCAACCTCATCCGCGAAGACAAGCTGCATCAGGTCTACTCGCAGATGCAGGTCGGACAGGGCGTGCATGGCATGCAGACCTTCAATCAGTCACTCGCCGACCTGGTGCAACGAGGCGTGATCTCTCGCGAGAACGCCGTGCGCCGTTCCAGCCTCCCCGACGAGCTTGAAACCATGCTCGACGAGGGCAAAGGCCTCGCCCAGGTGTCACGTGCCGCTCGGCGGTACTAGACCCACGCCAGAGGAAGACCGTGCCCGAATTCATCTGGGAAGCCGCGACTCGCACTGGGGAGCAACGTAGCGGAGAGCTGTCGGCCACCGACGAAGACGCCGCACGCGCTCGACTCGAGGTCCAAGGCCTTGTCATCTCGAGTCTCAAGCGCAAGCCGATCAGCATCCGCCTCCCGTCGATCGGCACGGGCGTCAAGCTCAAAGACCTGGTGGTGTTCACCCGCACGTTCTCCACGATGATCGATGCGGGACTGCCCATCGTGCAGTGCCTGGACATGCTGTCGCACCAGGCGGAAAACCGTCACCTCGGTGAGGTCTTGGCGGACGTCAAAAACGAGGTCGAGGGCGGGCGCTCGTTGTCGGAGGGCATGGCCAAACATCCCCGCGTGTTCGACGAGTTGTTTCGCAACCTCGTCGCGGCGGGTGAAGCCGGCGGCATCCTCGATGTGATTTTTCGCCGCCTCGCGGTGTACCTCGAGAAATCCGCCGCGCTGCGCCGGCAAGTTCGAGGGGCGATGGTCTACCCCACCGCGATCATCGTGGTCGGCGGCATCGTGATGGCGATCATGATGACGGTCGTGCTGCCGACCTTCGAGCGGATGTTCAAAGATCTTGGCGCCGGTTCGCTCCCCGCCATCACGCGCTTCGTGTTGTCGTTGAGCCACTTCGTCACCGGCAACGCGGTGGCGATCGTGGCCGTGCTGGTCGCGGCCGGCGTCGCGCTGACGATGACCGCGCGCAACCCCAAGGGCCGCTACCTGCTCGATGCAGTATTGCTGCAGATGCCGGTGGTGGGCCCGGTGGTGCGCAAAGGAGCCGTGGCTCGCTTCACCCGGACCCTCGGCACCTTGCTCTCGTCGGGCGTGCCGATCTTGGACGCCATGGAGATTGTCGGCCGTACCGCCGGCAACCGGGTGATCGCAGCGGGCCTCGACTTCGCCCGTGAACGCATCTCGCAGGGTGAAGACATCGCCACCCCTTTGCTAGAGACGAGGATCTTCCCCCCGATGGTCGTCCAGATGATCGGCGTCGGCGAACAGACCGGCGCCATGGACGATATGCTGCAGAAGATCGCGGACTTCTACGAAGACGAGGTCGATGCGGCCGTCGAGACCATGACATCGATGCTCGAGCCCATCATCTTAGTGTTCTTGGGCGTGGGCGTTGGCGGCATGCTGATCTCCATGTACATGCCGATCTTCGAGATCGCCGGCGCGATCAACTAGATCACGGGCGCGGCCGGCTAGCACGGCCGAGCCGGGACGGCCGGGAGCAACCGCTAGAACGTGATGGCCGGCCCGAGGTTGAGATCGAACAGGACCGTCGGGTTGGGCCCGAACCATCCGCCGGCGTGGGCTTCGGCAAAGATCGCGAAGTTTTTGATCACCTGATAGTGCACGCCAAACGTCGCCCCCGCAAAGAACGGACCCAGCAAGACGGTGTCGATGCGGACGTTCTTGCCATCCTTGACGTCTTCATTGGCGTTGGTCGCCAGCGTCAACGCCATGCCTGTTTCTTCGGTCCACTGCTCGCTCGGGTGCACACAGCCATGGACATACGGCCACACCGGGACGCAGTCGGACTGGTCCGCCGCCTTAAGGTCGTACGCAACGTCATGGTTGTCGGGCACGCTGTTGCCGTTGAGGTCGTGGGCGAACCCCATGTTCACTCGAAGCCGGCTTTGACCGTACCCGGCGAAGACCCCGGCAAACGGACGAAACTTGGCCTCCTCTTGACCGAGGTAGTAGCGAAGCTTGAGACCCGCGGCCCAGGTAAACGGCACCTCGTACCGGTAGCGGTCTTCGGGCGAGTCCGTGTAGGCCGAGCGGTTGTAGCTGGAGTTCGGATCGTCCGGCAGCACGCTGATTGTCGGATCGGGCCCGTAGACCCGCGACCCGGTCACCAGCTGCAACCGCGCAAACGTGGCCAGGGTCACCCGCGGGGTCAGTCGAAACTGCAGTTCAGGCGCCAGACTGAGGGGGGCCCAGGCGAATCCGGACTCGACCTCGTGACGCTGGTCACACGTACCGCGGTCGTAGGCCCCAGCCACGGTGCTGGCCTCGCCCGCCGGCGCGAACACGCCGAACATCGTTTGCGCCGGTGGGGCGTCGGGGTTCCCGCCATGCAGATCGGACCCCCGCGGTAGCTCACCGTTTTTGTCCGCGTTGAACCGAGCGATGGCACACGCGTGATCCTCCCAGGTGTAGTCCACCGCCTGGTTGGCCGGGAAGTACTGCTGCCACGTGTGCTCGACCTGCCCGCGCGCCAGCCCGGCCCCGGTCCCCACCCCAAGATTGAGCATGAACCGGGGGATGCCGCCCTCCCGCCGCTTACGTCGCTGCGCCACTTGCTCCTCGAGCGATGGCCCGGTGTTCATCTTGGGCTGAACCACCGGCTCGGGTTTCGCCTCGATGCACCCGAGCTGCAGCGTGAGCGGCTGATTTTCGTTCCCCAGGTTCGCCACCGGCTCTTCCCCGGCGTCGAACGCGTAGATGAAGTAGTCGAGATCGTGGTCTTGGTGTTCGTCGGCGGCGATGACGGCTTCGGCAACGTTCGAGAACACGTTCATCGTGAGCGAGTAGTACTCCCCCGTCCCCTGGCGCCGCCAGTAGACGGCGGCCTCGCCCCCGTCGGGGACCGTGAGCAACGCCTCGACGTGGATGTCCTCGCCGCAGGCGGTCTCCGGCATCACGTGCCCGATCGCCTCGTCGGGAGACTGACCGCCGTTTTGCCGGGCGAGCTCGAGGAACTGATTCAGTCCGTCCGAGCGCACCTCCAACGGCATGACCACGAAGTAGTTGAGCGCCACCGCACGCTGCATCGCCGCCAAAATGGGGTCACGCGCCTCTTCACCGGCGTTGGAGTACAGCAGTGCGGCCTTCATCAGGTACAGGGAAGCCAACACCGGATCCTCGGCGGCCGGTCCCCGTTCAGCCTTTTGGATCGCGCCATCAATCGTGGCCAAGGCCTGGTCGAGCTCCAGATCATTAAACAACCGCAGGGCATCGGCGTAGGCCTTGCGCATGTCGCTGCGCGGGGAGGCCTCGACGGGCGCTGCCGCCAGCGCGGCAATCAGACCGAGCGCGAACACGGACCGGCTGCCGCTCCGAGTACGGGGAGCCTCGCGGCGGGCGAGGCGAGCCGACCACCAAGTCGACACAATCTTCATGGCGTTTCCACGTGAAGGCCGCTGCTGGGCCTACCTGTTTTTACACGCACCGTCGGTGCGATTGAACTCGACTCGACGGTTGCGCGCGCGGCCGCCGGAGGTTCGATTCGTATCGACCGGGCGCGACTCGCCGTAGCCAACCGCGCTCATCCGACCGGCGTCAATACCGAGCGTCCGCAGCCGACCGAGCACGCTGTTGACGCGCTTCTGCGAGAGTTTCTTGTTGTAGCTGTTGCTGCCTTTGCTGTCCGTGTGCCCGCCGATCTCCACCCGGATCTCCGGGAATGTCTTGAGAATCGTGGCGACATCGGCCAACAGCTCATCGCTGCGCTTGTCGATGTTCCATTTGTTGAACTTGAAGTACACCTTCTCGCCCAAGGTGATCTTGCACCCGTCGAGTTTGGCCTTGAGGTCCGGACAGCCGTCGTCGTCCTTGTCCCCGTCGTAATCCTCGGGCTGAAGCGGACACTTGTCGCGAACGTCGGGGATGTTGTCTTGGTCGTTGTCCGGGTCCGGGCACCCGTTCTCGTCTTCGAACTGGTCGTGGTCCTCCGGATCGTCGGGGCACTTGTCGGTCGCGTCCGGCACTCCGTCTTGATCGTTGTCGAGGTCGGGGCAGCCGTCTTCGTCCTCGAAGCCGTCTTTGTCTTCGGCCTCGTCGCGGCAGTCGAGCTCACCTTTGCGATCGTTGGTGGTCCATTTGCCCCCGATCAGCTGGTCTGCATCGAGCACACCGTCCCCGTCGTTGTCTCGATCGGGACAGCCGTCGCCATCCTCGAAATTGTCGAAGTCTTCCGGTTCTTCGGGGCACTTGTCGGCCGCGTCGTCGTAGCCATCGCCGTCTTTGTCGCCCACGTTGCCGGGCAACACGCTGGCGATTTCGTTGGCGTCGCGGCACTTAACCGGTTCAGTCTTGGCGATCGCCAGCTTGGTGTACGTGTCGGCGGTCAGCACGTGCTCGCGCCCGCGCTCGTACTCCCCCATATTGAGAGCGTCCTCCGCGAACTTGATGTGGGCCTCGGCCAGTGCCGTTTCCTTGGGGGCGCACCCACTGCTCTTCGAGCCGTCGCGGATCGCCCGCTGCAAGCTGGTCTGCACCCCTTGGGCGCGGCCGCGCAGCTTTTCGCCCACGCAGCCGGATGCGAAAAAACTGAACAAAAGGACAGAAGTCCAAATCTTCACGGTTGGCCCCCGCCGCTGACCCCCGGCGGCGTCGGCGGTTCCGGCGAATCCTCCTCGACGGCCTTGGGATCGGGCTGTTCACGTTGAACGCTTCTGCCCGCCTCGACGCGCTCGGCCTTGAGTTTCGCCTCCTCTGCCAGCTGGATCGCGCGGCTCCCGTAGTCGAAAGCCCGCTCGTACTCGCTGTAGGCCATCAACGTCTTCGATTGCTCGAGGTACGCGACGGCTCCCCAGTATTCGTACGGGGCCAGCTCCTCGGCGCCGACGGCCTGCGCGGAAGCGACCGCGAAGTTGGCGTGTTTGGAGACCTTGCCCAGGTAGCCGAACGGCCCGCACGCAGCGAGGCCCAGCAGCAGCGTGGCCGCGCACGGTTTGAACAGAGAATGCATGTTGGTGAGCACCAAGACTCCGTCGGAGGGCACGACGCGCGCGCCGGGGCCCTTTGGCCGGTAAGGGTAGCGGCGAAATCGCCGGCAAGATAGCAGGCGCGCGCGCTGCGGGTCAACTTGGAGGCCACGGGTCGATCCGCCCCGCCGACCGCCTCAACCCAGCGTTCCAGCCACTTTCGACCGGGTTCGGGATGCGGTGTGCGAGGCCGTCAACCGTGCCGGCGCAGGTCGACACGTCAGCGGGTACGACCCGATCCGAGAGCCGAACCCGCGCGAACTCCGGTACCCGAGTGCCGACTCACGTCGCGTCGACCCCTGGCCCGGTGGTCGCGT
Source organism: Myxococcales bacterium FL481 (assembly GCA_006508105.1). Lineage (GTDB taxonomy): Bacteria > Myxococcota_A > Polyangia > Nannocystales > Nannocystaceae > FL481. The sequence goes on from QKPP01000299.1 coordinate 28,081, forward strand.
CCCGCTGAGGGATTCGCGCGACTCGGACCCGAGTTGCGTCTGCTCGCCGACGTGGGGCCGGCTCGACCCGACGCGGCCGCGGCCCGCAATCGTCTTCACCGCCGACAACTCCGTGTTCGGGTGGTCACCGCAGTGCTGCGGGGCTTGCTGTCGAGCGCTTGCACCGAAGCCAGCTCTAGGCGTCGGGCAGGAACCGACGCCGGACCGCTCAGGCTGCACACGCTCTTTGCTCCCGGAGATGTGTTCGAGCCGCAAGCGGGGTCGTGTTCGTGTCACGCGGGCCAAGACCCGCTGGCGACGGCTCGACTCAACCTGGCCACGCCGGCGCGCGCGTGGGCATCGCTGACCCGTTCGCCACCCGCCACCACGGGCTTTCCCCTGGTGGCACCGCGGCGCCCGTCGAGCAGCCACCTCCTCCACGTGTTGCTCCGGCAAGCCGACGGCCGCGCCCTCCGAGGCGTGTTGGGGCACCCCATGCCGCCCGACGAACCACTGCGCTACCCGGAGATCGTGACCATCGCCCGCTGGATCGCACACGGTGCTCGGCTCAACTAGTGTCTGTCGGCGATGTCGGGTCGGCCCTGGGTCGAGGGCTACGGCGAAAGCTTCTGGTCCCGTTCGATCGCGGAGATCGTTTCGACCATACCTTCGAGTCGCTTGATCTTCGTATCGATGTCTTCGAGCTTGAGCTCGATATCCCGGCCCTTCGCGCCGAGCGAACGCGCGTGTTCGTAGCGAGCTTGGGCTCGACGCAGCTCGTACAAGCAGTTGGCCGCGCGATCGGACGAGAGCGTGTTGTTGTTCGTCTCCGGGTCGAACCCGAGCCGGCACTGATGGCGCTCCGCATCGCCCTCGATCTTCAAGGCCTCGAGATACACGTCGTGGTGGTTTTCTCCGCACGCCCCCGCAAGCAAGCCGATGGCCAGGCCGAACCCGGCCGGCCACGGGCGCCGCTGTTTCGCGCGCTGGGTTGGGTGCTTGGATCGCTCCACAAGCCGTTCGACAGCCGGACGACTTCGAAGTTCCCGCGGCTGCGCGCCATGCCCGCTCGGCCGCGAGCCGCGAGTCCCCGCGTACACGCGCCCACTCGCCCCCACGGCCATCGAACCGACGGCGGCACCTCGGCGCGTCGCGGCTCAACCGGGCGCTCTCGCGGCCAGCCGCTCGCGCATACGCCACTGCGTTGTTCGGCGCCGGAGCGCTCTGGCCCTCGCCACGCTGAAACATTCGACGGCGCCGGTCGGTCTGAGCACGCATTGCCGAGTTGTGGATGCAGGATCGCATCGCAGTCCAATCGGCGCGACTCGTCTCCCGCTCGAGCCGATCGGCGCCTGCCCGCCCGGCTAGACAACCGCAACGACGCAGCGGTACTCACATGGAGCTCGCGGCGTTCAACGGCCCGTCTCGAGGTCCAATCACAACGACAAGCCTCACAGCCCTATGTACTTACTCCTTGCGCGCCCCCGAATCGGTTTCTTCCCCCTTCGTCACCTGGCTCTCGCCACCCTCGTCGCTGCGGTCGTGCCCGCCTGCAGCGGAAGCGTGAATGCGGAAGACTCGCTCAACGGCGGGGATGACGATGATCTCGAGGATGAGGAGACGGCGGGGCCCGGCCCGTTCGCGGATATCACGTCGCGACTCCACGAGCAGATCGACACCCTCATCGTCGTCGAGTGGACACAAGAGGCCCCCACCGAATCGAGTTTCGTCGAGTACAGTTTCGATGGGGGCGACGACTGGCTGACCTCCCCGAAAAAACCCGGACTGGCCGATGGGCACGTCCATCAAGAGTATCTGTTCGGCGTGCCGGAAGGCGCGGACGTCGAGTTTCGCATCATCGCGCGCGACGACGGCAAGAAACTGGCGTCGGACATGTACGAGGAGACCAACGGCGAGGCTCCGGAGGCGATGCCCCGCCCCATTGTCGAGCACTACGACCCCGACCTCGCCAGCGAGCATCGTTGGATGCTGGGCGCGGTGTCGGAGAAAGGCGAGCACGGCTATGGAGGCCCGCACTGGATCTACATCGTCAACCGAGACGGCGACGTCACCTGGTACTACCGCCCCATCGGCGGCGACGTCGGTCAGCTCAACCAGGGTTTTTGGCCCCGGCTCGCCCGAGACGGCACGCATATCACGATCGATCGCCAGCATCGCACCAAGTTCGGCTCGTTGCTGTTCACCACCTTGGATCTGCAAACGCACCAAGCGGAGATCGATCTCCCGTTTCAACAAGACTGCTACGACGTGACTCCCGAAGGGTCCGTCCTCTACAACAACGACGACGACGATAAGCTCTACGAGGTCTGGCCGGACGGTGACACGCGGGAGGTCTGGGAGTGCCCCTTCGCGATGGGCTGCTACTCGAACACCGTCAACTACGACCCTGCGTCGGGAATGGTCTTTATGTCGTTCCCCTACCCCAACACCGTGGCCCGCATCGACCTCGAGACCGGCGAGTACACGCTTTGGGGAGATCTTGGCGATTGGACCTTCGAGCCCAGCCACTTCGGCTTCGACTTCAACCACTGGCCCAACATGACGCCGCAGGGCACGTTCATGGTGTCGTCGCATCTGCCGGGCACGGAGAGCCATCGATTCATGGAGTTCGAGGTCGACGAAGCCGCGCAGACGCTGCGTCGCATCTGGGACTACGGGGAGGGCACGACGGACTGGGCCGAAGAACGCGGGATGGTAGCTCGCGTCCCTGGCGGCAACGCCATCGCGAACTACGGGCCCACCGGCATCATCGTCGAAGTCACCCCGGATCAGCAGGTGGCGTGGCGCATCGTGTTCCCCGACCGGCTGCTGGGCAACAACATCTTGATCGATGACCTGCACGCCCTCAACCGCGGACCCCAAGGGTAGACCGTCTCCCCGTTTGCCCGCTCAGCGCGTTATGATGATTGATTTTGCGACACTAGCGTTCTTCCGCTCGACCCCCGTCCTAAGCTTGCTGCTCGCGCTGGCCGCCGGCGTCGCCGCCTGCGATGGAGAAGACGGCGACGACGACGATGCGTCGATCGACGACGATGACGCGGCGGGCGATGACGACGACACGCCGGGCGACGACGACGATGCGCCGGGCGACGACGACGATGCGCCGGGCGACGACGATGACGGCGGCCAGACCCTCGGCGAGTGCCGGATTGCCGGAGCTGGGCAATGGGCCGACAACCGCTACGTCGGCTACGTCGATTACATCTTGCTCGCGGACATGGGCGTCGGCGACGAGCTATGCCGGATGCGATTCGACGTCACCACGGTCGGCGACCCGGCGCAGCCCTGCGACTTTTGCTACTGGTCCACCGTCGTACAGCTGTCCAATCCCACCGCTATCGTCGACGTTGACAACCGCTGTGCCGACAGCGATCGGGGACTGACCGAGGCCGAGATCGCGAGGCTGACGGCCGCGGAAACGGGCATGGGCTTCGCCGAGGAGGCGACCGGTCACGGGCAGATCCTCGTGCACTACGACCCGACCACCAGCACTTGGCCGGCCTCGGCGTTCGGGATTTGGGACGCAGACACCGGCGAGCTGACCTACGACAAGGTCGAGGGTTTTTGCTTCTACTGATCGAGCTCGCTGCCCGATCCGTGGACCCGCCGGCAACACGAAGCAGCCCTCAGTTGGAAGGGGTTTGGCCCGCTCGTCGCCGAGCCGCCGTCGCGACGGACCCGTCGCCCTGCCGTTGGGCGACGTCGGCCAACCGACGCCACCCACTCGATCGGTGAGGTCGCAGAAACACCGCCCGTTCGGCGAGTTCGCGGGCTTGCGGCAAGGTTGCGACGTCACGCGACAGGTACAACGCGAGGTTGAGCAGGGCCACGTGGCGATCGGGCTCGACGACGAGCGCCTCGCGGGTCACCGCGATCGCACGATCGCGCCGGCCCAATCGATCGTAGACGCCTCCTAGCGCGACCAGAGCACTCGGATGGTCGGGCGCGACGTCACGAACGACGGCGGTCAAGACCGCCTCGGCCTCCGCAAAGTCCCGCGGGTGACCGCGCGTGCTGACGCGGGCTCGAGCGTAGGCTGACAACGCGATCGCCACTCGTTGACGATCTGCCGGCGTCGCGTAGTCGTCGAGGAACCGTCGGATGCGGTCTTGGACCGCGACCTTCGGCCAGCGTGGCGGAGCGCCGGTCGTGGACAAGGGCAGGTCCCAGGCCAGCGGTACGTCGGGCATCCCCGCCAGCACACCCGTGTGAGCGTGCTCGAATGCCACCGGGCCCTCCCACGCCGCCAGCAACTTGCCGACCCGGTCGGCGTCCGATCGACCCTCGCGCGCCGGTGCGAACGGGCCATCGCCGGCCGACGAACCCGGCGAGCGGCGATGAAGGTGTTGGGCTGGAGCAAAGGTGACATCCGGCCGCGCCCCCTCGAGCACCCGGGCCGCCAAGAGCCCTCCGCTCAGATCGTCGGACTGAGTGAGCACCACACTCCCCGGCGGGACCGTGCGGAGGGCCTCTCGCGCCCACATCCATGGCCCCCAAGACCGCGTGATGGTCATGTCGGCGGCGGACCGCATCCACACCGGACCCGCCACCGCCGCCCAGACCAGTGGAGCCAACGCCCAGCGGGCGCTGTGGCCGGCGAGAAACCGGCGGGAGAGCGTGTGGATCGAGAGGGTCGCCAGCAGTCCAGCGACCACGGCCAACGCGAGGCCAGTTTGGCGATCGCGACCTCCCATCGGGTTGACCGCGACGGCATAGAAGAGTTCGAGCGCCGCGACGGCGACCAGTCCGGTCGCCAACCGAACGTCCGCACGCTGCCGTCGCGGGCCAACGAACACGCCGAGACACAACACCGCCGCGACCGGACCCACGTCTTCGAGCGCGCGGTGGAGGTTATCGCGCAAATAGAGCAACCACGGTCCGAGACTGGTCGGCCACATCTGATCGGCGTACGCATGACGAATCGAGTCGGCCGACAAGTGCGACCACCAGCGTCCCAGCGAGCTGGGGTCTCCCCAGTTCGCAACCGGCTGCGTCGCGGCTCGCAACGGCAGCAGCAGGCCGGCTAAGCTCGCCGCAACCGCGCTGAGCGGGGCCCAAGGCGCCCAAGGCTGGCGTAGCCACATCGCGCGCAACCAGACCGGGGTCAACCCGAAAACCGCGAGCAGCCGCAGGTCGCCGAACCCGAGGGCCCCAAGCGACAGCGCCATCGTGCCGAGCAAGCGCCGGTGGAGCCGACGAGCTCGCGGCACCGCGGGATCGAATCCCCACACCGTGAAGAGCAGCAAACACGCCCCGAAGGTGTAGATCTCGAGCGTACGAGCGTGTCGGGTAAACGTCAGCGCCCCCAGCGTCAGGAGAGCCCCGCTGATGACAACCATCGGGTGCGCGCCACGGCGAGTGAGCAGGCGAGCCGCCAAGCCCACGGTCAAAGCGCCGAACAGACTCGAGACTAGCGTCATGCGAAAACCGAGCGAACCCAGCGGGACGCTGGTCGCGAGGTGCACCAAGGGCAGAAAGCCGGGCGCCCCGGGAGGATGCATCACGCCGAATTCGCCGCCGGCGGCCGCGATCTGGCCGGCGTCGAGCCAAAAATGGGACGGCGAGCTGCCCAGCAGCAGCCACCCGAACGCCACGCAAGCGACGACTACCGCTAGACGCACGCTTTAGTTTTTCATCCAGGGCACCACCCGACAAATTGTCGACCGCTACGCCGCGGGTCGTACGCGTGCTAGGTTCCGACCCTCGAATGCAGATCCTCCACGCGATCGGCCCGTTGCTTCCCGACTCGGCGGCATGTCTCGGGGCGTTCGACGGCCTGCACCGCGGACATCAGGCGTTGCTCAGTCGCGCTAGCCGGGCCTCGCGGCACACCGCATTGGTCACGTTCGACAACCACCCCGCGCACGTTCTCGCGCCAGAACACGCGCCTCCCCTGCTGCAACGCCCCGGACAGCGGGCTCGGGTATGCGAGCAGCTCGGGGTGAGTCAACTCGTGTTGCTACCGTTCGACCGCACGATGGCGTCACGCGGTGCCGTCGAGTTCGTGCGCGACGTACTCGCGCCGTTGCGCCTCGACGCGCTTGTCGTGGGCGCAGACTTTCGCTTCGGCCGCGGCCGCGATGGCACAGCGGGACACCTCGTCCAGCTCGGGGCCCGCTACGGGATCGACGTCGCGGTGATCGAACCCGTCCCCGGCCCCGGTGACGCCCCTGCCAAGATCTCGTCGTCGACGATTCGCGCTGATGTGGCGGCCGGCGAACTCGAAGCCGCCGCCACCGCGCTGGGGCGGTGGTACAGCGTCGAGGGCCGAGTGCAACGGGGTGCGGGACGTGGTCGCGGACTCGGGTTCCCCACCGCCAATGTCGCCAGCCGGAGCGCTTTGTTGCCGCCCGACGGGGTCTATGTGGCCTTGCTCGCGGCCCTCGCCGCCGATGGTTCCCTCGCGTCGCCCGTGCACGCGGCCGTCGCCAACCTCGGCCCGGCGCCAACATTTCCTCAGGGGACTGGCGATGCGACAAGGGCCGATCTTGAGGTGCATGCGCTGGACGTAGACTTACGCCAAACGCTCTACGGCAGCGACGTCGAGGTGTGGTTGGGCCCGCGATTGCGCGATCCTCAGCGGTTCGCCTCGCCAGCCCAACTCCAACAAGCGATCGCCCACGATATCGAGCGAGCGCGTGAGACGATCGGCTCCGATCCGACTCGACTGGCACTCGCTCGACTGCAGCCCGGAGCCGATCAGCGTGGCTAACGACGATCGCCTCGCCAGCCCGACGTTGGCCTTGCTGTACATCGCGCAGGGACACGTTAAGCGCGCGCGAGAGGTCGTCGACGCGCTCTTGGAAGAAGACCCGCGACACGGCGCGGCACTTGCGATGCGAGCTCGACTCAGCCCACGGCCAAGCGTGAGCGCGAAGGTCGACGCGCGTACCGGTGAACTCGCGATCCGCTGGCACATCGTTGACCGCGCAAACCTCCCCGCATCGCTGCACGTGGTCATCGCGGCCTGGTCGGAAAACGACTGCGCCGCGGCCGTGCGCGTGACGTCCACCCCGTGCGACGCCCCGCGAGGGTCGACCGTCGTCGCCCCGCCCATGTCGACAGGGGCCATGACGGTGTGCCTCGCCGGATTGGACGAGTCGCGCCGCTTCGTGCCCGTGGCCGTCGCCGAGCCGCTGAGCTGGTAGCCACGCCCTCACGACCCCTGTGCTACGGTCGCCGGCACCAAACCGTCTATGTTTCGCGGCGCGTACACAGCTCTAGCCACCCCACTTGCGGATGACCGCGTCGACGAGCCCGCCCTGGCCCGTCTTGCCCAGCACCAACTCGACGCCGGCATCGACGGGCTGGTGCCCTGCGGGACCACCGGAGAGTCGGCCACCCTCTCGATCTCTGAACACGTGCGGGCCATCGAAGTCGTCATGCGCACCGCAAACGGTCGGGTGCCGGTGATCGCTGGCGCCGGGTCCAACTGCACTCGCTCCGCGATCGAAACGACCCGAGCCTGCAAAGAACTCGGCACGGCCGCCACGTTGCATGTGACGCCGTACTACAACAAACCCGGTCAAGACGAGCTGCGCCGGCATTTTCTGACCATCGCCGACCGCGTGGGTCATCCGATCGTGCTGTACAACGTGCCCTCGCGGACCTGCGTGGACCTGCTGCCCAGTACGGTCGCGGCGTTGGCCCAACACCCGATGATTGTCGGCATCAAGGACGCGACGGGCGACATGCATCGGGTAGCCGAGCTACGTGAGCGTTGTGGTGACGACTTCGCCCTGCTCAGCGGGGACGATTTCTCGCTGCTCGGCTTTCTCGCCACTGGGGGCGACGGGGTCGTCAGCGTGTGCTCCAACGTGGTCCCGGGCGTGTTCGTCGAACTGTGTCAGGCCGTCCGCGACGGTGACTTGGCCCGCGCGCGCGCGCTGCAGTTTCGCCATCTTCCATTGACGCGCTGCCTGTTTACCAAGAGCAATCCTATCCCGCTCAAAGCCGCGTTGTCGGCCATGGGCTTGTGCCAAAACAAGCTTTACCCCCCCATGTTCCCGCTCGACCTTGAGTCGGAGGAAGGCCAACGCTTGCTCGCAGCGCTACGCGAGATCGGAGCTATGTCATGAACGATCCCCGAGTGATTCCCGTTGTTGTCGTCGGCGCCCGCGGCCGCATGGGCAAAACTTTGCTGCGCACGATCATGGAAAGCGACGACTTGTCCGTCGCGGCCGCGGTCGATCGCTCGGGCGGACCGGGAACCGGGCTCGACGCGGGGCAACTGGCCGGACTCACCGACACGGGGATTCGCGTCACCGACCAACTCGAGCCACGCCGCGGACAGGTGGTCGTCGATTTTTCTCTGCCCGAGGCCACGAACGTCAACCTCGAGCGTTGTGTCGCGGCCGGCGCTCCGCTGGTGTTGGGCACCACGGGCATCTCCGAGGAGACCGAGACACTCATCGAGGAGGCGTCCGAGCACATCCCCATCGTCGCCGCCGCCAACTACAGCGTGGGCGTCACGCTGCTGATCCAACTCAGTGCCATTGCCGCGAAAGCGCTCGGCCCCGGTTGGGACGCGGAGGTCTTCGAACTGCATCACCGACACAAACGCGACGCACCCTCGGGGACCGCGTTGCGCATCGGCCAAGCGGTGGCGTCCGCGACCTCGCGTGACTTCGCCGACGTCGTCGTGCCCCACCGCACGGGGACAAATCGCCCGCGCCGTGACGATGACATCGGCGTCATCTCGGCCCGCGGCGGCGATTCGATCGGCGAGCATACGCTGATGCTGCTCGGCGACGAGGAACGCCTCGAACTGACCCATCGCGCCGGCAACCGGGCGATTTTTGCCCGGGGGGCCCTCCGAGCGGCGCGGTGGACGTTCGGGCGCGAACCGGGGCTCTACGACATGGTGGACGTGCTGGGCCTGGACGACGCCACCATCCGCGAGGATATGGTACCCAGCGCCAACGACTAGTCGGAGCAGCGATGGCCAACCACCTCGTGTCCCGGCTGCAAGCGTTCGGCACGACGATTTTCGCGGAAATGACCGCGCTTGCGCGGGAGCACGACGCGGTCAATCTGGGTCAGGGGTTCCCCGACTTCGACGGCCCCGACTTCGTCAAGCAGGCGGCAATTGCCGCGATCGAGCGCGGCGACAATCAGTATTGTCCCCCGTCCGGTGTGCCACCGCTCAACGCTGCGATCGCCGAACATCAGGCCCGGTTCTACGGGCTGCACTACGACGCCGACCACGAGGTCACGGTGTACAGCGGCGCCACCGAGGCGATCTTCGCCACGCTCTCGGCGTTGTGCGAACCGGGTGACGAAGTCGTGGTGTTCGAGCCGTTCTACGACTCCTACCGGGCCAATCTGGCCATGGTCGGCGCCCGCGAACGCCTGGTCACGCTGCACAGCCCGGGGTTTGAGTACGACCCGCGGGCACTCGAGGCCGCGTTCGGTCCCAAGACTCGGGCGGTGCTGCTCAACACCCCGCACAACCCCACGGGGAAGGTGTTCTCTCGCGCCGAACTCGAGCACATCGCCGACTTGTGCCGCCGCCACGACGTGCTGGCCATCACCGACGAAGTCTACGAGCACCTCGTGTTTGACGGTGAGCACATCTGCTTGGCCACGCTGCCTGGCATGCGCGAACGCACGGTTGTGATCTCCTCGCTGGGCAAGACCTTTTCGCTAACCGGCTGGAAGATCGGCCACACCTGCGCCCCACCGTCGATCACCCGCGCGCTGCGATGCGCCCATCAGTTCATGACGTACTGCACCGCGACGCCGCTCCAGCACGCGGCCGCGGCGGCCTACCGCGCGCCAGACCAATACTTCGAGCAACTGCGCACCGACTACGCCGCCCGTCGGGATCACTTGTGCTCCGGACTCGCACAGCTAGGCTTCGAGGTATTGGTCCCGGCCGGCACCTACTTCGCGCTCACGGATATCCGACCACTTGGCTTCGACGACGACATGACGTTTTGCCGCGAACTCCCGGGCCGAGTTGGGGTGGCCGCCATCCCGCCGTCGGCGTTTTACGTCAACCCGGCCCACGGTCGACATCTCGTGCGCTGGGCATTTTGCAAAAGTCGGCCCGTCATCGACGAAGGCCTGCGGCGGCTCGCAAGACTCCATCCATGACCGTCAGCACCGTCTACTCCGATAGCACCGGTTGGCAACGGGCGAGGAGGGTTCGCCCTTGCGCTCTCGCGCTGACCCAGCTGTCGGCGTCGGTTCACGTCCACCGCAGCTAGCGAGGCCATGAACATGAAAGTCAGCGCCTTACAATATGACATCATCTGGGAGGACCCTGCGACCAACTTCCGCCGTTTGATCCCATGGATCGACGCGGCCGCCGGCGCCGGCACGCGATTGCTCGTGCTCCCCGAGATGTTCGCCTGTGGGTTTTCGATGAACACGCAGGTGATCGCGGAACCGGTTGGGGGCCCCACGACCGAGTTCTTGCACGACCAGGCCCGGCGCACCGGCATGTGGATCGGCGGTTCCCTTCCCGAACGCGACGACGAGGCCACTCGACCGCGCAACACCTTCGTCGTCGCCTCCCCCAACGGCGATCTCGTGCGCTATCACAAGATCCACCCGTTCTCGGCCGCCCGTGAGGACCGACACTACGAGGCGGGGACGGCGTTCCAGACCGTGAACATCGACGGCCTGCGAGTCACGCTCTTTGTCTGCTACGATCTGCGCTTCGCTGATGAGTTTTGGCAAACGGGGCCAAGCACGGATTGCTTCGTGGTGGTCGCCAACTGGCCGGACCGGCGTCGCCACCACTGGCAAACGCTGCTGCGAGCGCGGGCCATCGAAAACCAAGCGTACGTCGTCGGCGTCAACCGTGTCGGCGAGGCCAGCGGCCTCGACTACGCCGGCGATACCGCGATCATCGATTGCTGGGGGCACGTGCTCGCCGAAGCCAGCATCGCCGAGACGCTGGTCATGGCCGAGGTCTCCGCGGACGAGGTGGCGCGAGCGCGGGAAACGTTCCCGTTCCTGGCGGACCGACGCACCGCTCGACCCGTCGTCCCCCCGGGGCGCTAGCCGCACGGCCTCAGAAGGGCCTAGTCCCGTTGCAGGCGCTGTTCGTCGGGCGTCGCCGAGTCGGCGCGCCGCTGGCTTGCAGCTGTCACATTTCCTCGTTGACGACGAACCGGATCAGGCGCTACGCCCAAAAGGTGCCCCGCCGCTACTTTGAGATCGACGAAGCCGAAGCGCTGCTCCCCCGTATTCGTTCGATGATGGGAGAGGCGCTGCAGCTGCACGCTCACCTGCGCACTGCGATCGACGAGCTCGGGCGCGAAGGTCACTCGGTCAACGCGTCGGTGTTGTCGGGCGACCGCGAGCTCGCGCTGAGTGACGGCGAGAAGCGAACCCTTGAACGGGGCCGCATGCTGTTCGGCGCGTTGCGAGAGAGCGTCGAAGCGATCGAGTCCATGGGGGTCGAGGTCAAAGGCCTCGTGGACGGTTTGGTAGACTTCCGCTCGTGGAGAGACGGGAAGACCGAAGTCGCGTTGTGCTGGAAACTCGGGGAACCCAGCATCGACTTTTATCACGACGCGGATGGCGGCTACGCGGGGCGCAAACCCATTGCCGGGCATCGGTTCACCCGACGACGTGAGACGGCCCCGTCGGCGCGCAACTGAGCGCCGCTTCGGCCGTACCACGGCCGCTTGCACCAGGCGAGACCGCGGCGACTGCTACACTCGTCGGGTGCATGGCCGGCCGTCAACGCAGATCCGGTGAGCTCAGCGGTATCGCGGCGGTCGGGCTCGTGGCCGGCACGTCACTTTGCGGCCTACTGGGCTATGTCTACGACAATGTCATGACCGGGCTGCTGGCGTCGTTGGCCGGCCTGACCCTCACCGCCTTCGGCTTCGCGGTCGCACGGGCCTGGTCGAGTCATCGCCACACACAACGTGAACAACGAGCCGCCCCGCTCCCCCACAACCCCGCACAGGCCCTGGCCGTGCTTTCCACACGGATGAAGGCGGCCGATCCGAGCCGCCTGACCAGCGAGGTCCTCGCGACGGTGGAACGCATCGTCGCGCGCGCGGCACAGGATTCGGAAGCCGCCGCGCGGGAGCTCGAGTCGCTCGCCGATCAACACCCGCACAGTCCGGCAATCGCAGCGGCCCGGGCGGACCTCGCGTTCGCCAAAGGTGACGAGAGCACTGGCCGAGCGCAGTTGTCCCGCGCGGTCGAGCTGGCGGTCCGTGGGGGCATGGGGACCTGGGCCGCCCGTCAGGTCGCCCGGCATCCCGACAGCGTTGACCGACTGGACTTGACGCCATCGACGCGACAGCTGCTCGACAAAATCTTGTCGCGGCAGTCGATTCCGACCGCCACCACGGGAAGCTGAGTCCGGCCCAGATCGGGGTCCACTGAGCGAGCCCGGTGGGCCTCACCGAGCTTGCCGCGAAGCCCCGACCGGTCATCTGGCGCCTCGGTAACGCCGCACAGTACACTCCCCGTGCGTGTCGGTGCTGCGCACGATCGTCTCGTCCTCGCGGGCCCTCGTCACGGGAGCAAAAGACGTCAACCGCTTCCGCGAGATCGCATCTGCGTTCGTCACCCATGGATTCGGGTGGGTGATTGCGCAGCTCAAGCTTCGCCGCGAGCTGCAAGTCGAGTACTCGGGCACCGAACTCACCCAAGCCGCCCTGGGTAGTCGCGAAACCGGCCGGCGCTTGGTCACGGTGTTCACGGGACTCGGCCCCACTTGGGTCAAATTCGGTCAGATCCTGTCCACCCGCCCGGACATCTTGCCCGAACCGATCATCACCGAGCTGGCCACGCTGCAAGACGCCGTGGAGGCGATCCCGTTCGCTGACATCGAGTCGGCCCTGCGCCGCAACCTCGGGGATGACTTTCGCGCGGCGTTTGCCAGCATCGATGAAGAACCGCTGGCCTCCGCCAGCATTGCCCAGGTGCACCGCGCCGAGTTGGCCGACGGTACGGCGGTCGTGCTCAAGGTACAACGCCCCGGAATCGAGCCCCGGATCCGCAGCGACCTTCACATTTTGCGGGCCTTCGCCGGCTATCTCGAAGAGGCGTTCGAAGAGGCCCAGGTGATGGCGCTTCAAGCCATGGTCGACGACTTCTCGAAGTCCATCGCCCAAGAGCTCGACTACCAAACCGAAGCGGCCAACATGGATCGCTTCCGGCATAACCTCGCCGACCAGCCGAAGGTCTACATCCCCACGGTCTACCCCGAACAGTCCACGCGCCAAGTCCTGTGCATGGAGTTCATCGACGGCAAAAAGTTCAGCGACGTCATCGCCGAGGGGGGCGATCTACGCTCGCTGACCCACGTGTACTTCGACGCGGCCTACAAGATGTTGTTTGTCGATGGGTTTTTCCACGGCGATCTCCACCCCGGCAACGTGTTCGTACTCGACGACGAACGACTGGCCCTCATCGATTGCGGCATGGTGGGTCGCCTCGCGCCCAGTCGCAAAGACAAGATCATCGACATTATCTGGGCCATGCTCAACGAGGACCTCGAGGCCGTCGCCAGCACCTTCTACAGCCTGGCGGTTCACCACGGCCACGTCGACTACCGGGCGTTCGAGGCCGATGCGATCGCGATCGCGGAGCGCTACCTCGTCGGGGTCCCGCTGTCGCAGATTCGCATGGGCGACGTCTTCACCGAGCTCGTTCAGGGCGCGTCACGACACAACGTCCACCTGCCGTCAGACTTTACGATGATGTTCAAGGCGATCCTGACGACCGAGGGCTTGGCCCGAACCATCGCCCCTGACGTCGACCCGCTGGCCCTCGCGCGACCGTTCGTGACGCAGATGATCTCTGAACGGTACAGCCCCGATCGCCTCAAGCAGCTCGCGCTGTCGGACTTTCAGATCGTCTCCTCGCTCGCCCGCTCGCTGCCTCGCTCGCTCCCCGCCCTGTACGACACGGTCTCGCAGGGCAAGCTTGCCTTCGGCGTCTCTTCAGAGACGCTTGAAAACCAACACTCCGCCGCCATGTCGCGGCAACATCGAGGCATTCGGGCGGGTTTTTCGATCGCCGCGATGATCTGCGGGACCCTGGCCTTGCACGTCGATCACCTGCCGATCGTACAAACCGTCGGTTTGCCGTGGCTCTCCGTGATCTTCTACGTGATCGCCGGGGTGACGGCGCTCGCGGTGCTGCGGTGAGATCGAGCCCGCCCGCCCCCGGCGCGGTTGCCTCCTCGACGGTCGCCATCCGGGTGTTTTCGCCCCATTCGCGCGCATGACACGATTCCCGGACGCCGGGCTTCGGGGGGCGGTGGCGTCGCGGTCCAATACGGCATGAACGGCCACTGGCCGCCCCTTGACGGCCTTCTACGCTATAGCGTAGAAACGTTGCGCGGTCGCGAACCTCCGCGCCGCGGGCACTCGACCCCCCGTTGGGTCACGCGTACGTCGCTTGCCTCAGATCATGCCCCAGCACCGGATTCGCGTCGTCGACTCTCACACCGCCGGCGAGCCGACCCGTGTCGTCATCGACGGGTCACCGGAACTGCCTGCGATCTCGGCCGCCGAGCGAGCGGCGCTACTGCGCCACGAGCACGACGCGTTTCGCTCGGCCGTCGTCTGCGAACCCCGCGGCAGCGACGCGCTGGTCGGGGCGTGGCTTGGCCCGGCGCTCGACCCGAGTTGCCTGGCCGCGGTGATCTACTTCAACAACGTCGGTTACCTCGGGATGTGCATTCACGGCACGATCGGCTTGATGGCCACATTGGCGCATCTCGGTCGGATCGAGCCGGGCCGCCATCGCCTCGAGACACCGGCGGGCCTCGTCGAGGCCGAGCTGCTCGAGTCCGGCGACGTCGCGGTCACCAATGTAGCGAGCTACCGCCATGCGGCCGACGTGGCGATCGACGTGCCGGGGTTTGGCACGGTGGTCGGGGACATCGCGTTTGCGGGCAACTGGTTCTTCTTGGTGCAAGACCACGGCCAGCAACTGACGCGCGAGCACACGGAATCGCTGGTCCAGTACACTCGGGCGATCCGCCAGGCGATTATCCGGAACAACGTCACCGGAGCCGCAGGCGGCGAGATTGACCATATCGCCCTGTTCACCGACGAATCCGATGGCGATGCCGATTCACGAGACTTCGTGCTGTGCCCGGGAGGCGCGTTCGATCGCTCTCCTTGTGGCACCGGCACCAGTGCGAAGCTGGCCTGTCTTCACGCCCAAGGTCGCCTCAAGCCCGGACAAAGCTGGCGGCAACGGGGATTCGTGGGGGAGGTCTTCGAAGGCTCCGTGGCGGTGCGCGACGGCCAGGTGTTTCCCACGGTACGCGGCCGCGCCCACGTCACCGCCGAGGCGACGCTGATCTTGTCCGATCGCGATCCGTTTCGCAGCGGAATTCCGCAGTGAGTCGCCAGTCCGCCGATATCGTCGTCATCGGAGGGGGGATTGTCGGTGCCGCGTGCGCGCGGGCGCTGGCCCAGTCCGGCCGCGCCCCGCTGCTGATCGAGCGTGATGTCGTCGGCGGCGGGGCCACGGCGGCTGGGATGGGCCACGTCGTCGCGCTCGACGACGGCATCGCCGAGTTCGCGCTATGCCGCCGATCCCAGATTCTATGGGACGAGCTCGCGCCGGAGCTCCCGGCCGGCGGTGAGTTCGAGCGGCCCGGAACGCTGTGGATCGCCCGCACCGACCGCGAGCTCGAGGCCGCTCGGCAAAAGCGCGAGTTTTATCGCCAACACGGCATGTCCGCGGAGGTCGTCGACCGGGCGGCCATCCACGAAATCGAGCCGAACCTCCACGAGGCGGTGATCGGCGGACTCGTGGTGGAAAACGATGCGGTGGTCTATCCCCCGGTGATCGCTCAGTGGCTGATCGACCAAGCGGTCGCAGCCGGTGGCAAGTTGCGCTTGGGCGTGGGCGTGGTCGCCTGCACGGCAGACGGCGTGGAGCTCACCGACGGGACGTTCATCACCACCCCACTGGTCATCAACGCGACCGGCCACACCGCCACCGCTTTGTGCCCGGAGCTTCCCCTGCGCCCGCGCAAAGGTCACCTCGCGATCACGGCGCGCTATCCCGGATTCGTCCGCCATCAGCTCATCGAACTGGGCTATCTCGACAGCGCGCACGGTCGAGATCAGTCGTCGGTGGCGTTCAACGTGCAACCGCGCGCCACTGGGCAGATGCTCATCGGGTCGTCGCGGCAGTTCGACGATGACCGTGCGGAGATCGAACTCCCGTTGCTCGCCGCCATGCTCCGCCGCGCATTCATGTATCTGCCGGGGCTCGCCCACCTCGACATCATTCGCACGTGGACGGGCTTTCGTGCGACGACCCCCGACAATCTCCCGCTGATCGGCCCCCATCCGCAGCGACCGAACGTGTTTTTGGCCACGGGACACGAGGGGCTCGGCATCACGCAATCGCTGGCGACCGCGGAACTCGTCACCCAGCTCGTCCAAAACCAGCCCACCACCCTCGACCCAGACGCGTACGCGCCCGCTCGCTTGCTCGACGAGGTCGCCCATGCCGGCTAGCGCCTCTGCATTGATTCGCATCCGCCTCGACGGCCAAGACGTCGAGGTACCCGCCGAAGCCAGTGTGGCCGTCGCAGTGTTGCAGCACACCTCCAAGTTTCGCCGCTCACGCGGCGGCGCGGCGCGAGGACCCCTGTGCGGTATGGGCATCTGTTTCGAGTGCCGGGTCACCATCGACGGTCGGCCGCATCAGCGCAGTTGCCAGATCGAGTGCCGCCCGGGCATGGAGGTGCGAACCGATGCGCCGTGAAAGCTTCGACGTCGTCGTGGCCGGGGCCGGACCCGCGGGCTTGAACGCAGCAGCCGCAGCCGCGCAAAGCGGCGCCCGAGTAGCGCTGCTGGATGACAACCCCCGCCCCGGCGGTCAGATCTGGCGCGGACCGGACGGAGCCCACCCCGCCCGCGACCAGTTGCGTCAGACGATCGAACCGCTTGACGTCACGAGTTACCCGCAGTGCCGAGTGGTCACGCAACTGGGGGCGTCCACTCTGGTGGTCGAGCAGCGGGGGACGCCACTGCGACTGGACTACACGAGTCTGGTGTTGGCCACCGGCGCCAGGGAGCGGTTCGTGCCGTTCCCGGGATGGGATCAACCGAACGTCGTCGGCCTTGGCGGCCTCCAGGCGCTGGTCAAAGCCGGGCTGTCCCTCGAGGGGAAATCGATCGTGCTGGCCGGCACCGGCCCGCTGCTCGTCGCGGTCGCGGCCACGGCCCGCCGCGCTGGCGCGCAGATCCGATGCATCGCCGAGCAAGCCTCGTTCGGAGCCGCCACCCGCTTCGGCCTGGGGCTGATCGCCCACCCCAGCAAGGTCAGCGAAGCCTTCGGGCTGCTCTCCCCCGCCCTGCTCCGCCGGTTTCGCTTCGGCCGCTGGCCCCGTCGAGCGCTTGGCGACGGCGCGCTCGAGGCTGTCGAACTGACCGACGAGCGCGGGAGCGTACAAACGTTGCCCTGCGACTGGCTGGCGTGCGCATACGGTCTCGCCCCCAACCTCGAGCTCGCGCACCTTTTGGGCTGCAAAACGGCCGACGGCGCGATCTCGGTCGACGATCACCTGCGGACCTCCGTCGACGGCGTGTTCGCCTGCGGCGAAGCGACCGGCGTCGCTGGCCTCGAATCAGCTCTTGTCGAAGGCGCGCTCGCCGGCCATAACGCGGCCGGTGACACTCAGCGCGCCGATCGATTGGTGGACTCCCGCCGCCGCCACGCCGCCTTCGGCGACGCGATCGAACGCGCCTTTGCCCCACGCCCGCAACTGCGCGAGCTCGCCGACGACGACACCATCATCTGTCGCTGTGAAGACGTGCGAGTCGGACAACTGCGGGCGCACCCCAGCTGGCGCAGTGCCAAGCTGCACACCCGCTGCGGCATGGGACCATGCCAAGGGCGCGTGTGCGGAACCGCGGTGCAGTTTGTGTTCGACACCCCGCCGAGCTCGGTGCGCCCCCCCCTGTTTCCCACGTCGGCCGGCGTACTCGCGGCGATCGACGAATCCTCACTATCGCCCTCGTCGGCCAGCGCTGACGCGAGCTGAACGAGTCACCCGGTCCCGACGGGCCACGTAACTGGAGCTGAATCATGTCCATGCAATGGAGAGGGGTCCTCCCCGCACTCACCACCTGTTTCCGAGAAGACTTCTCGATCGATCACGAGTTCGCCGCTCGCCACTGCAACTGGCTGATCGACAACGGTTGCTCGGGCATCATCGCCTTGGGCTCCATCGGCGAAGCCGCCACGATGAGCCACGACGAGAAAGTCGCGCTCCTCGACACCTGCGTCCGGGCGCTGGGCGATCGAGCCCCGGTCGCCGCCGGCATCTCGTCGCTGTCCACCCGCGAGTCGGTCGAGCTGGCTCAAGCCGCCGAAAAGGCCGGCTGCAAGGGACTGATGGTGTTGCCGCCGTACGTGTACAGCACCGACTGGCGCGAGATGAAAGCCCACGTCGCAGCCATCATCTCCGCCACCTCGCTGCCCTGCCTCCTCTACAACAACCCCGTCGCGTACGGCACCGACTTTCTCCCCGAGCAGATCGCCGAGCTCGCCTCTGAGCACAGCAACGTTACAGGCGTGAAAGAATCGTCGACCGACGTGCGTCGCGTCACCGCGATCCGCAGCCAGCTGGGCGAGCGCCTCGATCTGTGCGTGGGCGTGGACGACACCATCGTCGAGGGGATCCGTGCCGGCGCCATCGGCTGGGTTGCGGGCCTGGTCAACGCCCTGCCGCGCGAGAGCGTGAAACTGTTCGAACTCGCCACCGCCGGCGAGCGCGAGCGCGCCGACGAGCTCTACGCCTGGTTTCTCCCGCTGTTGCGCCTCGACACCGTGCCGAAGCTGGTGCAGCTGATCAAGATGACCCAGGAAGCCGTGGGGATGGGGACCGCGCTGTGTCGCCCGCCTCGGCTGCCACTGGTCGGCGCGGAACTCGAGCAAGCGCAAGAGATCATTCGCACCGCACTTGCGAACCGGCCGAACCTTTAGGCCGTCGCCCACGGTACACTCGCGTCGCACGAGGTCATCATGCTGCAAGGTCGCTCATTTATCGGTTCATCACGCGGATCATCTTCCCCGGCCACGTTGTGGGCGGTGGATCCCAACACGGGTAACAAGCTCGAGCCTGGCTACGCCGCCGCATCGCCCGACGACCCGTAGTGCACAAAGACATCGCACCCGGAACGGGCCAGGGCCAGGGCCAGGGCCCGTCCGACCCGCACGCCGCCCCCGGTCACGAGG
>QKPP01000299.1:47287-66814 GCA_006508105.1 Myxococcales bacterium FL481
CTGGCTACGCCGCCGCATCGCCCGACGAGATCGAACGAGCCACCGCACTCGCGGTATCGGCGTTCTCGTCGTATCGCCGAACGAGCGGCCAGCAGCGCGCGGCGTTCCTGCGGGCCATCGCCGACGAGATCGCCAATCGCGTCGACGCGTTGGCCGAACGCACCCCGCTCGAGACCGGTTTGCCCGAAGGCCGCGTTCGCAACGAGACGGGGCGTACCTGCAACCAGCTGCGCATGTTCGCCGACCTGGTGGCCGACGGCTCATGGGTCGATGCTCGCATCGACCAGGCCGACCCCGGCCGGTCGCCACTGCCCAAACCGGGCACGCGGTCGATGTGGGTACCGCTCGGCCCGGTCGTGGTGTTCGGCGCGAGCAACTTCCCCCTCGCGTTCTCCGTCGCCGGTGGCGACACCGCGTCGGCGCTCGCCGCCGGCAACCCCGTCATTGTCAAAGCTCACCCGGCGCACCCGGGGACCAGCGAGATCGTCGCCGAAGCGGTCGCCGCCGCGGTCAGCAGCTGTGACATGCCCGACGGCGTGTTCTCGTTGCTCTACGGCGTCGGCAATGAGCTGGGCGCCACGTTGGTTGCGCACCCAGCTGTGCGCGCCGTCGGCTTCACCGGCTCGACCACCGGCGGTCGCGCCCTGATGGACATCGCCGCCGCCCGGCCCGAGCCGATTCCGGTGTACGCGGAGATGGGCAGCCAAAACCCGGTGTTCTTGCTGCCCAAGGCGATCGCGACCCGTGGCGATGCGATCGCCAAGGGCCTCGTCGGCTCGCTCAACCTCGGCGTGGGCCAGTTTTGCACCAATCCCGGCCTCGTGTTTGCACTGGCCGGGGCCGACACGGACCGCCTCGTCGACGATGTGGCGAAGCAACTCCAAGACGTGCCTGCGGCGGCCATGCTCACCCGCAATATCGCCGACGCCTACCGCAGCGGTGCCGACAAAGTGGAGTCGACCGGCCTCGATACCGTGGTCGCACCGCAGCCGGGCGAAGCCGGTCCGGGCGGAGCCCATGCGGCCCCCGGATTGTTCCGCACCGACGTCGCCACGTTCCTCGAACGACCCGAGCTGCGTCATGAGCTGTTCGGTCCGGCAGCGGTGGTGTGCATCGCCGAGTCCCCCGAGCAACTCGTGGCCGCGGCGGCCCGCCTCGAAGGTCAGCTGACTGCGACGATTCATGCCGACGCGGACGAATGGCCCGGCCACGCCGAGCTCGTGACCGAGCTGTCGGCCCGCGTCGGTCGACTGATCGCCAACGGGTTCCCCACCGGCGTCGAAGTCTGCAGCTCAATGGTCCACGGCGGGCCGTACCCCGCTTCGTCGGCGGCGGGCAGCACCTCGGTCGGTACCCGCGCGATCTATCGATTCTGCCGTCAGCTTTGCTACCAAGACCTACCCGACGCCGCCCTGCCGCCCGAGCTCCGTGACGAAAATCCGCTGGGCTTGTGGCGCCTGGTCGACGGCAAGGTCACGCGAGACGCCCTCGGCTCGTGATGTCCGGCCAGGCCTTGAGCCGGTGATTCTCACCGGTCGGGTCGCGGAGCCTACCGAGCCAGGCGTTGCGCTCTTGGTGTCGGCGCGCTGACACCAAGACTTCGCCGCCGATCGCGACAAAAGCCCACCTGGCGCCGCCAGTGGGCTTTTGTCGTATCTCCCACTAAGAATCTCGATCCTGACTATGAATGACTCCCGCGAACCCGATCTTGCCCAGCTCCGCGCCCGCATCGATGAGATCGATCAGCGGTTTGTCGCCCTCATTCGCGAACGCATGGACACGGTGCACGAGGTGCGCGCGGCGAAGACCGCCGACCCAAAAGCGCCGTTCGTCGACCCAGAACGCGAGCGCCGAGTGTTCGCCCGTTGGGCAGAGCACGCTCGCGCGCTCGATCTGTCCCCGTACCACGTGGGACGGATCCTGCGCGAAGTGTTGGTGTACTCGCGACGGCGACAGGAGAACCTCCCAGGAGCATCAGGTGAAGCTCGAAGATTCCAGCGAGTGGGATTCCAAGGGGTTCGAGCTTGCTACGCCGATCTCGCGCTGACAAAGCTGCTCGCCGCCCGTGACGGCCAGCCGGCGGAGCGCATCGGCTTCGAGTCGCTCAAATCGCTGTTCAACGCGCTCGATCGCGGAGAGATCGACCGCGCCATCGTCCCGGTCGAAAACAGCACGAGCGGTGCGATCATCGAAGTCAACGAGCTACTGGCCACACGTGACGTCGTGATCGTCGACGAAGAGATCTACCCCGTCCGCCACTGCCTGGCGAGCGTGCCAGGGTCTTCCGTCGAGACCATCACCACCGTGCGGTCCCACCCCGTGGCTCTACATCAGTGCGCCACGCGACTCGCTGCCCTGCCCCGCGTCACCACGGATCCGACCACGAATACCGCCAAGGCGGCGCAGATCGTCGCGCAGGCCAATGACCCGCAACTCGCGTGCATCTGCTCGCCCGAGGCGGCGACCACCTACGGACTCGAGGTGCTGGAGGATAACGTCGCCGACCAGCCCCGCAACCAGACGCGATTCGTGTTGCTCTCCAAGACCGCCGAGCCGCTGGACGAGCGACAGCTGACGAAGACCTCGCTGATCTTGTCGACGGATCACCGCCATGGCGCCCTCGCGACCTGCCTGGCCTTGTTTGCCCACCACCAAATCAACCTCACCCGCCTCGAGAGCCGGCCGCAGCCCGAGCGTCCGTGGGAGTACCTGTTCTACCTCGACTTCGAGGGCAACCCGTCGCACGAGCGGATCCGGGTCGCGCTCGACGAGATCAAGACCCACGCCAACCACGTGCAGATGCTGGGCACCTACCCGCTACGTAGCATCGAACGCCGCCCCATACCCAACCAGCCAGCGCCGGTGGACAAACCCCAAGCACCCGCGCGCTCTCGCTTCGCCACCAGTATTCGCGTCGGCGAGCTCCACGTGGGCGGCCCGGAGTTTGTGCTCGCAGCGTCGATCCGCGACCCGTCCGACGCGAGCATCGACCCGCTTGTCGCCAGCGGCGTGAAGCTGCTGTACACCGACGCGGCCGAGACGGACGGCATCAACCGGCTCGCCGATCTCAGCCGGCACTACGAGATTCCTGTGGCCACCACGATCTCGCGCCCGGGCGACGCAGCGTCGCTGGCCCGCGAGGCCGAGCTTTTGTGTGTGGGCGCGGACCAGCTCGCCGACCTCACGCTGCTGCGGGCACTGTCTCGCCTGCGTCGCCCGGTCGCTTTGACGCGGGGAGCCGACCACACCGTCGACGACCTACTCGCGGCCGCGGACTATCTCATCGGCGCGGGCAACAATCAGATCGTGTTTGTCGAACCCGGTGTACGTCGGTTGGGCTCGGCAAACGACTCCGCCGCGCTCGACGTCTCGGCGATCAAGACCATCGAGTCGCTCTCGCGCTTTCCGGTCCTCGTCACCGCCACATCCATCGAGCGCAGCGAGCTTCTGCTTCCCCTGGCACTGGCGGCCGCGGCCGCCGGGGCGGACGGGTTGTTGATCGACGCCGAGCGAACCTCGCCCGCGCAAGTCGACGAGCTCACCCGTGGCCTCGCGGCAACGCTGGCGTCGGTGGGACGATCGCTCTAGCTGGCCCCAAACCACGACAAAGCCCGAGCCGCTTGCGCAGCTCGGGCTTGGCGAAGCCGGTCGTCGTTCGACCGACCGGTTCTTGGGTCCCGGGCTACATGCCCATGCCGCCCATGCCCTCGGGGCCACCGGCCGGCGCCGCCGCGGGAGCCTCTTTCTTGGGCTTTTCCGCGACCATCGCCTCGGTGGTGAGCATCATGCCCGCGACGCTGGCGGCGTTCTCCAACGCGGTGCGCACGACCTTGGTCGGGTCGATAACACCCATCTTCACGAGATCGCCGTACTCCTGGGAGCGAGCATTGAAGCCGTAGGCACCCTTGTTGGCACGCACGTCGTTGACCACCACGCTCGACTCACCACCGGCGTTGGCGATGATCTGACGCAGCGGCTCCTCGATGGACCGACGCACGATGCTGACGCCGACTTGCTGCTCTTCGGTCGCAGCCTCGAGCTTGTCGAGGGCAGCTTGGCCACGAACCAGAGCGACACCGCCGCCAGGAACGATGCCCTCTTCGACGGCGGCACGCGTAGCGTGCAACGCATCTTCGACGCGGGCCTTCTTCTCTTTCATCTCCACCTCGGTGGCCGCACCGACGCGGATCACCGCAACACCACCGACGAGCTTCGCCAAACGCTCTTGGAGCTTCTCGCGGTCGTAGTCGCTGGTGGTCTCCTCGATCTGGCCGCGGATCTGCTTGACGCGAGCATTGATCTCGGTCTTTTTGCCGCCGCCGTCGACGACGGTGGTGTTGTCCTTGTCGATGGTGATCCGACCGGCGGTGCCGAGGTCTTTGATCGAGAGGTTCTCAAGCTTCTCGCCGAGATCTTCGGTGAGCGCTTTGCCACCGGTGAGCACCGCGATGTCTTTGAGCATCTCTTTGCGACGGTCGCCAAAGCCCGGAGCCTTGACCGCAGCGACTTGCAGCGTACCGCGCAAACGGTTGACCACGAGGGTGGCCAAGGCCTCACCGTCGATATCCTCGGCGATCAGCAACAGCGGCTTGCCTTGCTTGGCCACCTGCTCGAGGATCGGCAGCAAGTCCTTCATCGACGAGATTTTCTTCTCGAAGCAAAGGATGTACGCGTCTTGGAGCTGAACCTCCATGCGATCTTGATCCGTCACGAAGTACGGGCTGAGGTAGCCGCGGTCGAACTGCATGCCCTCGACCACGTCAAGCTCGGTGGTGTTGGCTTTGTTCTCCTCGACGGTGATGACCCCTTCTTTGCCGACCTTCGACATCGCCTCAGCGATGAGACGGCCGACTTCCTCGTCACCATTGGCGGAGATCGACCCCACCTGAGCGACTTCCTCTTCGCCCTTGGTGCTCTTGGAGAGTTTGCGGATCTGCGCGATGACGGTCTCGACGGCGACGTCGATGCCCCGCTTGATCTCCATCGGGTCGTGCCCGGCGGTGACCATCTTCAGGCCTTCGCGGTAAATCGCTTGGGCGAGCACGGTCGCGGTGGTGGTGCCGTCACCCGCGACGTCCGAGGTCTTCGAGGCGACCTCTTTGACCATCTGCGCGCCCATGTTCTCGAACTTGTCTTCCAGTTCGATCTCTTTCGCCACAGTGACGCCGTCTTTAGTCACCGTGGGCGAGCCCCACGATTTTTCGATGACGACGTTGCGACCGCGAGGTCCAAGCGTGACTTTGACCGCATCAGCCAGCGTGTTAACGCCACTGAGGATCGAGCTGCGGGCCGAGGAATCGAAACGAACTTCTTTGGCTGCCATGGTAGATAGCGTTCCTTAGTCAGGCGAGACTAGCTGTCGATGACCGCCAGAATTTCATCTTCTTTGAGGATCATGTGCTCGACGTCTTCGAGCTTGATCTCGGTACCGGCATACTTGCCGAACAACACTTGGTCACCGGCTTTGACATCGACAGCAATACGGTTGCCGTCGTCGTCGCGGCGACCGGCGCCAACGGAAACGATGATGCCGCGAGCCGGCTTTTCTTTGGCCGAATCGGGGATGTAAAGGCCGCCTTGGGTCTTTTCTTCCTCGGCAACCCGCTTGACCAACACGCGATCGTTGAGGGGTCGAACTTTCATGACGAATCTCCGGAAACGGGATCTGCGGTCGCGCCGCCTTTGAACCCCGAAGTTTGCTCGAGCTGTAAACGCTCGGAATCATTTCGGAAACTGGCGACCGGCGCTTTCCCCGGTGGTGATGATGCGCGATTGTAAGACCCGAATCTGGGCCGTCAACCCCAGCGGCGGCATTTCCTCGAACGAGGGGGGACGCCACGCCGATTTGCGGGCGCGCATTCCACTGCTAACCCAAATTACGGAGCGATACCACGCCAATGGACTCACCGATCTCTCACGAAACCAGCCTCGAAGCGTTCTTTTTCGCTCGGGTGGAAGAGATCCAGAGCCGGCGCGAAAGCCCGCTCTCGCCCGAGATCGAAGCGTACGTGGTGCACATGCTCACGGACTTCGCCCGTCGGCCGGCGGTCGCCGGGCGCACCAGCGCGCCGTTGGCTCTGCAGTACCTCAGTGCGCGTGAGCGCGGAACCAAGGCGTTGCGGGCCGTTGGCGATCGCGCACTGTACATCGCCGGTGCCGTCCCCCGCTCGTTAGATCGCACGCCAGTCAACGTGCGGTACGTGCGAGGGATCGGGGAGGCCGCCTATCGCCAAGTCCACGAAAACCACCCGCGCCTGGCCGTGTTCGCCGAACTCGCGGACGACTTCGAGGCTCTCGCGGAGCTCGTCGGCGACGCGGTGGAGCCCGAGGATCAGTCACCCGAGTCGCTTCTCGACGTCTACGAGCGTTGGCGGAGCCACGGCGAGAGCCGAGATGCGCGCCGCCTCGTTGAAGCCGGGGTCTTGCTCGATCCCGACGGGTCCGATCAGATCCAATAGGCGATGGCCCACTCGCTCGCGGCGGGACGCGCGATGAGCAGGAATAGCCGAGGGGCCCCAACGGTTGGGCCGACATGCGACGAGCGATTGTTCCCGCCTTCGTGTCCGTGACCGCCAGTTTGGTGCTGTCGAGCTTCGTACTAGGAGCCGCCTGCGCCACCGAAGCCGGGGCGCGCAGCGAGGACGGGGCGAGCACCAGTTCCCCCGCGGAACCGACCGAGAGCACGGCGACCCTCGCCAAGTACGAACCCCGCAACAGCTTGGCGCCGATGCTCGAGCGCGTCATGCCATCGGTGGTCAGCATTCGAGCCAAGGCGAGTCGCCCCGAGCAAGCGCAGCCGGGCCTGCCCGAGGGCATGCCCCACTGGTTCGCCCCGATGGCGCCGCGTGGCCGCCCGCGAGCGGGCGTGGGCAGCGGATTTATCATCGACGCCTCCGGCGTGGTGGTGACCAATCACCACGTCGTCGACGAACACGACGTGTTCGAGGTCAGCCTCCAAGACGAGCGCGTCGTCTCGGCGAGCGTCATCGGCACGGATCCGCTGACCGATCTCGCCTTGCTGCAACTCGAAGGGGTCAGCAACCTACCCACGGTCCAGTTCGGGTCGAGCGACGATATCCGGATCGGCGACTGGGTCGTCGCCGTGGGTTCCCCCATGGGACTGGAGCAAACGGCGTCGACGGGCATCATCTCGGGGAAGGGTCGCGGGTCGTTGAACCTGTATCGTTCGAGCTACATCGACTTTCTCCAAACTGACGCACCGATCAGTCCCGGCAGCAGCGGAGGCCCGCTGTTCGACCTCAACGGCCGTGTCGTGGGAATCAACACCGCCATCAATGGCGTCGGGCAAAGCCTCGGGTTCGCCATCCCGGCGAGCCAAGCCAAGCGGATCATCGCCGCGTTGCGCAAAGACGGCAGCGTAGCGCGCGGCTGGCTGGGCATCGCGGGACGAAACGCTCGCCCGGCAGTGGGCGAGGAAGTCCCGCCGGGAGCCATCGTGGGCGCCGTGCAGCCCAACACGCCGGCGGAGCGTGGCGGACTCGAACCCGACGACCGCATCGTCGCGATCAACGGCGACAAGGTGCGCGACTTCGAAGACTTCCGCGGGCGCATCGCCGAGTACGCGCCTGGCTCCAAGGTCACGTTCCGCGTGTTCCGAGGCGACCAAGAGAAGAAGCTCACCGTGACCCTCGGCAAGCGACCGAGCGAAGATGAGCTGGCCCGGCGAGCTCGCGGCGAACGAGGCGACCGCGATCGGCCTTCGGGCTCGCTGTACGACAATGACCGACCGCGGCTCGGGGTCGACGTGCGCTCGGCCGACGGCAAGCTCACGATCCAGCGGGTACTCGAAAACTCGTTGGCCGACCGCTTGGGACTGCAGACCGGCGACGAGATCGTGTCGGTCAACGGCGTCAAGATCCGCAAGGTCGAAGACGTGGCCCAGGGCCTACGCCGGGATCTCGGTCGCGTAGAGGTCCAAGTGCGCCGCGGCAAGGAAACGCAAACGTTGGTCGTCGAGCGCGGGTAGTTTGTTCAGCTGGCCGCGGGGTCGAGCACCACGTTGTCGATCAGCCGTACCCCGTCGAAGAACACCGCCAACGCACACACCGCTGGCCGGGCGACATGGTCCACGGCGTCCAGCGAGTCAGCGTCGACCAGATCGACGTAGTCCGGCCGTCCGGGAGCGAGCGCGGCCTCGAACGCCCCGAGCAACCCGGAGCGGTCCCGTACTCCCCGGTCGAACCGAGCCCGCACCGCCGCCAGGTACCTCGGCACGGCGACCGCAGCCCGTCGCCCTGGAGTGGTGAGCCGGGCATTGCGGCTCGACAAGGCCAGCCCATCGGCCTCGCGCACCGTCGGGACGCCGACAACCTCGCCGCTGAGAAACAGGTCGCGGTGAAGGCGACGCACAATCGCCAGCTGCTGGTAGTCCTTTTCGCCGTACACGGAAACGTCCGGGCGCAAGAGTCCCCAAAACTTGGACAACACGGTACACACGCCGCGAAAATGGCCAGGGCGAGTCGCTCCGCACAGCCGCGCGTCGAGCCGCTTGACCTCCACCCAGGTCTCGGCCCCAGCCGGATAGAGCTCGGTCGGCGCGCGAGGGATGAACACCGCGTCGGCGCCGGCGGCCTCGGCTGCTGCACAGTCGCGCGCCTCGTCACGTGGGTATGCCTCGAGATCCTCTCGACGGTCGAACTGCGCCGGGTTCACGAATACCGTGACAATCACTTGCCCCGACTCGCCGACCCGCTCACGGGCGCAGGAGATCAGGCGTTGGTGACCGGCGTGCAGGTACCCCATCGTCGGCACCACGCCGACGCGACCCGTCGCGGCCTCCCGCCAAGCGCGGGCTTGAAGACTCGTTCGTAACAGTTCGAGTGCCATCGTTGCCTTCGTTGCTGCGACCGATCGGTCGGCGGGCGAGAACGTGTGCCAGTGGGTCGTGGCGGCCGACTCTCGTTCACGTGCGAGGCGACACTCGTCCCAACGGCAGGACCTGCAGATCCCTCGGCCTCGGGCTTGGAGACCCGGCCCGCGCCGAAGCCCTCGCTAGCGGGCCGGTTTGACGTGAGAGCTTGCGCGACCAGACTCGAGATCGACGTCGAACGCGTGCTGCTCCGCCGGGAACTGCCGCGTGCGAACCTCGGCGGCGTAGCTGCCAACGGCCTCACGCACCGTCTGCGCCAGCTGGGCGTAGCGTTTGACAAACCGCGGCTGAAACTGGTCATCGAGACCCAAAAGATCCTGCATGACCAATACCTGCCCGTCGCATCCGACGCCCGCACCGATGCCGATCGTCGGGATCTCGAGCTCCGCGGTGACTCGCTCGGCGAGCGACGCCGGAATGCCCTCGAGCACCACGGCGTACGCCCCCGCGTGTTGCAGAGCCAACGCGTCGCGAAACAGGCGGTCCGCGGTCGCCGAATCTCGGGCCTGGGCCCGAAAACCCCCAAACGCGTGGACGCTTTGCGGTGTCAGCCCCAAATGACCCATCACCGGAATCCCCGCCTCCGCGATGCGACGCACCGTCTCGACTCTCGACTCTCCGCCCTCGAGCTTCACCGCTGCGGCCCCGCCCTCTTGCACCAGACGACCCGCCGCGCGAATGCCATCCTCCGCGTTGACTTGGTACGACATAAACGGCAGGTCGGCGACCACGTGCACCGACTTGGTCACCCGCGTCACGCAACGCGTATGGTAAACCATGTGCTCCAAGGTGACTTCGAGCGTGTGCTGATGCCCTTGCATCACCATGCCCAGGCTGTCGCCAACAAGCACCATGTCGACATCGCAGCTGTCGATCAGACGCGCGAACGTGGCGTCATAGGCCGTGACCATGACGATGGGCGTGCCATCGCGTTTCTGCTGCAGCAAACTCGGCGCGGTGATTCGACTACGAGCGGCGGACTTGGTCATGCCCGCGACGATACTCCGAATTGCACGAGCCGAACCGGTGGGGTGAAGCCCGACACCAGCCACGCGCGAGGCAATACCGGTCCCAGGCGTGCAAGGTTCGTGAAGCGAGCATCGACCGCTCACGGCGACGCTGATCAGCCGCCGCTACGGCTGGGGCTTGACCTGCGAAGGCGCGGTCGTCGACTCGGGAGCTTGGGCGCCACCGGTGGTCGATGTGGGGTCCTGGGCGTTCGTTTGTTCAGTGCTCTGCTGGTCTCGGCCGGCAGCATCGGCGACGATCGGCTCCGGGATCTCGGCGAGTGCCGCGCGATGCTGCTCAGCGAGCTTGCGTTGGCCCGGAGTCGGCGCGTCGTGGGCGAGGTAGGCCTTCCACAACCGCAATGCGGCGTTGCGCGTCTGCTCGACCTGACGGTCGAGCGCACGCACGTACAAGCGTTCGTGCACCGGCAACACGCTCTCGAGCGCGAGCAAGCCCGCGCGGCCGCGATCTTGATTTCTCGCCACCACGAGCACTCGCGCAGCGGCGGTGCGATCCCCCAACCGATCGAGCACGAGCGCACGCACGTACAGCGAGACAACCGAATCGGCTTCACCGCCACCGTACAGCGCCCGGCGCGAAGCGATCGCCGCTCGGTCTAGATCGCCAGCGGCCACCGCCAGCAACGCCGAGAGTTGCTGGACCTCCGCCGTGCTCGCGCCACCTCGTCGCACCGCCCGGCCCAGCGCCGCCCGAGCGGCGTCACGCCGCCCCAACCCGGCGTGGGCTCGCGCGGCTAGGTAGTGATCGCGCGGTCGCAGGGGCTGCCCCATGCGGGCCCGCTCGCGCTGGATCGCCTCGAGCCAATCCAGCGCACGCCGACGACTGCGCCGGACTGTCCGCTCGAGCTCGCTCACCTCAGCCGGCGTCGGCGACCCCTTCGCCAGCCGAAACGGGGTCCGCAACTCGGCTTGAGCCGCCGCCCGCAACACCCACTCCCCGCGAGGACAGTCACGCGCCCGACGTCGCCAGGTCTTGTCATCGATGCTCGACGTCGCGGTGGTGGCCTGGAGCAAGTGGGTCCGCGCTTCGGCCTCGAACGCCGCACACAGGCGTGCCCCCTCGCCGACGATCTGCTCCCAGGGACCAAGCGGCGCGTCCGGACCGCTCGCGCCGTCGGGCTCCGCAGCCGCCAACGGCTCCACGACGACCTGGTCCTCATCCGCGGTGATGGGCACGGTGGTGTCGCGCTCGAAACGCGAGGCCGACTCCGGTGGGAGGCTCGGCTCGCGCTGACGCCGAGCCGCCGACGCGGACGCCCCGCAGATCCACAACGCCCCGATCAACCAAGCGACGAGGCATGGGTTCCTGCGCACCAAGCCAGTGTGCCACACGGTGAGGGCTCGCCCCTCGGTCCGTGCTCAACCGCCGACCCAAACCCGGGCCGCGCCCAAACCCGGCGAAAAGTTGACGTCCTCGGCGTGGGCACGAAACTGGCGGCCTCCGGTGAGTGATCATCGTCAAGCCCCGCGTTCCTCGTCGAGCGCCGCCCCGGCCAAGCCCGCCGCGCCACGAAAACGACGCCGGCGACGCGCATCTGAGCCCGTCCGTGCGCGAGCCCCAATCGACCCCAAGCCGGTCTCCGCGCCCGAGAAGGAAATGGAGCGGACGCTGCGACCAACAGTCGGTCAGGACCGACGCGAGCCGACGAGGCGACCGAGCCAGCGTGGAGCCGCCTCACCGGGCACCCGTCAGCCGCGCCGATCAGCCCCGCGGACGCCCGCGAGCCGATCGGTCCTGCGGCGCGTGCAGGCCGGGCTGATGGCGCAGTGGGCCCGCACCCAACCGAGCCTCGAATCGGCGATCGCCCGGCTCGCGCCTCGCCGACGTGCTGGAGAACGACTCGCCGGATTGCGCCACCGCCTCGCCGGCGTTGCGTGGCGGCGACACGCGGCGCGTCTGCTGGCATTCGCAGCCCGGCATCGCAGTCTGGCCGGTCACCTGCTCGCGCGCGCGTGCTGGTGGGGCGGGCTGTTCGTGTTGGCCAAAGTCGGCCACTCCCTCCTCGATGGCTTCACCACGGGACCGTGGCGTGAGCAGGCGGTTGTCGCGACGGCCGTGGGCGTCTTGCTCGCCGCGATGGGCTCGCTCCTCGCCCAACGCCAGACCCGCATACGCGTCGCGTCGCTGTTGCTGGGTTCGGCGCACGCCTTCCTCCTCGCCACGCTGTGGGCCAACGGCCACGACCCGTCGGCGACCATGCCGGACCGGGAATCCCCCGACCCGAGGCCAACCTACCGGGACTCGGACAACGCGTGATGCGTCCGTACTCCGCGATCCCGACGGCTCGACTCAGACTGGCGGACCTCCTCCGAGTGCTATACTTGCGCCGAGATGTCGGCCGCGCTTGTCCGTGACATCGCACTTCTCGGTGGCCTCACCCTCGCGTTGTCCGGGGCCGCGTTCGGCGTGCACAGCGACTTCCCGTTCGTCGCCGAACCACCCGATCCCAGCGAAGACAGCTGCGAAGCCGAGGAGCTGCCTCCCGAACAACTGCCCCGCCTCTCGGTCGCCGATCTACGGGCCGCCATCGCCGAGAGCCGGGTCTCGGTGGTCGATGCTCGCTCCAGCGAGGAGTTCCAAGCCGGCCACATCCCCGGCGCCTTCAACCTACCGGCGCACGAAGCCACCGGCATTTTGGAGGTCCAGTCCGTCCCCGTCGACATCAACGACCTGGTTGTCACCTACTGCGACGGCGGTGAAGCCTGTTATTTGTCCGAGTATCTAGCGATCGTGTTGCGCGATCAGGCTCAGTGCAAGACCGTCAAGGTACTCGACGGTGGATGGGCAGCCTGGGTCGACGCCAAGGCACCCATCGAAGCCGACCAGATGACGTATGCCCGTTGACCGCAAGCACCTCGTCGCCATCGGTTGGCTGGCTCGCGTGAGCGTGGCCGCGGTGTTCGTGTACGCCGCGATCCCCAAGCTCATCGACCCCGTCGGCTTCGCAGAGACGATATCCAACTATCAGGTATTCCCGTATTGGTCCTGGAACGCCCTGGCGGTGGTGGTGCCGGTGCTCGAACTGGTCGGCGCCGCGACGTTGCTCACCGGCTGGAAGCGACAAGCCGGCGCGGCATGGCTGGGCGCGCTGACTTGCGGGTTTTTGGTGTTGATCGCATCGGTGATCTTGCGGGGGATTGACATCAACTGCGGGTGTTTTGGCGCGTCTGCGGAGGCCAGCAGCGGGGTGGGCTGGGGGTTGTTTTGGCGGGACGTAGCGTTGTTGGCGGGGATTGGGCTCGCGGCGCGGCGGTGAGTGAGTGAGCGGTGGGCCGAGGGGATGGGCGGGCCCAGTCAGTGAGCACACTGCGCGGAGGGCTGCCTCACCGAAGTCGCCGTGTGTCGGCGTGGCACCACGCGCAAGGGGGCATCGGCGGAATGCGATGAACGATCGGGGGTGCATGAGGACTAGACGCGTGGCGGTCGTTTCTATGAGTCGAGCCCGCTTCTTCGCTTTGATGAACACGGCCTGTGCTGCGGCCTTCATGTCTTGTGCTCCGGACATCTCGGACAACGCGAACGGCGACGGAACGTCAAACACAGAGTCGCTAGCCCTGGTGAGCCCAACAAAGCGGGTGCGAGCGACCTGGCGGGGATGAGAGTTCCTGCTCCCGACACAAGGACTGCACCAACGGCACGAATGGCCGCTCCCGGCGTCGAGGTAGGATATCCGCCCCGGTCAGATAACGGTATCTGCCTGTTCGACCACGACAAGGCCAACTGGAGCTGCGGCCATTCGGCAGGCGCTCCCACATATAGATGATGAACTGAAAGCAGAGCGAATGTCCTCAGGGCTGTTGTCGCAGCGAAGCTGCTGAGCAGCCCTCGTTCAGCGATCGAGTCGCCCAGAATGCGGATCACATCGACCGAGATTGGCGACGTACTAGCGTGCAACGCGACGCCTTCAAGAGACCGTCGACCACTGTGAAGATGCCAAACGCAGGTCGAACTCGGCCGAACATGTGGCGATGACCGGTCCTCCGAGTAGATCTCGCGCTTCACCCGGCCTCGTTAGAAGAAGCGGTCGTGACCTCAGCCGGCGGCATCGTGCAAACAAAAGGGCCGGCCACCAAACGGTGCCGGCCCTCCGCGTCGACCCGAAGGCCGACGCCCTAGCAACTGCCCTCTAGTTGGTCGTACAGCCGCTCGTATCGATGGTGCAATCCACGTTGCACTTCACGCTACCCAGCGGTCGGGCTTCATTGAGTTCCGCGCAGGTGTCCGCGTCGTTTTCGAACACGTGCACGCTGCCCGGCAACCAGGTCCGACTGTCCACGACCACTGCCACTGCCGTTGAGCCGGGAGCTGGGAGGCGGTTGTACATCCGAACCAGGCCGTCGCCGTCAACGAGGCTTTCGTCCATCGAATGATCTCCATCGGCGTCGTTCGCGCGGCGGACGTATCCCTCAACGTCGTTGCCGTCGATCTCGTACCGAACCGGATCGGAGCCATCAATGACCTCGCCGAGTACGTGCTCACCCGGGATGGCTGTCGCCGGGTCGCAATCCTCGCCAGGTCCGACGTAGCCGTCGCCGCAGGTCGCGTCGAGACACATCGTCAAGCAAGCTCCGTCGTTTGTGGAGCCACCTTCGTCACACTCCTCCATGTCCTCGTCTTGGACTCCTTGAGTACCACCACCCGCGGCAGGATCGTCCTCACCAGGACCCTCGTTGCCGTCGCGCTCCGTTGAGCAGTCCTTCCAGGTGCACTCGATGGTGCACTCACAACGGTCACCACCGTTGTTCTCGTCCGGATCTGCATTGTCGTCACCGCAATCGCAGGCCTCGTTGTTCGAAGCCCGCTGCACGATGCCGTCACCGCATCGCGGAAGTCGGCAGTCGTTGGTGCAACCGTCATCACCGTCTCCAGCACCGGCATCATCGCATTGCTCCAGATCCCGACCATCGGCGACCCAAAACAGCGACTCGGTGTTCGTTTCGTCATCGTCATCGTCGTCGTCGTCGGCCTCAGCGACGTTGTTGTCGTGATCCGCATCCGGCTCCGCCAGCGAGTTGTCGCGGAAACCATCGCGGCAAGTGTTCACGGCGCAGACGTAGTCGGTTCCGTCGTGAAGCACACAGCGGTCGTTCGGGGTCACGCAACCACCCTCCTCGTCGCAATCGTCGTCGTCGCCCCAGGTACGAGCACCGCGGTTGTAGTGGCCGTCAAGGCCAGCGGTATGACCCAAGGAGCTTCGCGGCAAGTCATCACAATCCTCGCTCCCCGAGTCGAACACGCCGTCGCCGCACTTGGGCACGGTGCAGTTGGCGTTGCAGTCATCCCCTGCGCCACCGTTTCCGGTGGTGTCGGTCCCGTCGCCCTGATCACACTCCTCAGGAGCCTGGATGATGCCGTCACCACAGGTGTTCAGCGTGCAGTTGGTGTTGCAGATCTCACCGTCTTCACCGTTGCGGTCGCCGAGGTCACATGCCTCGTTGCGCGTGACGATTCCGTCACCGCAATACGGCCATTTGCAGGTGGGGCTACACAACGGCTCTCCGTCACATTGCTCCAGCTCGTCGCTCTTGGTGACATCCGCCAGCACGTCAGCTGCGACTGTTTCGCCGTCAACCTCATCGCCGTCCATGTCGTTGTCGAGCAGGCCGTTTCCACATTTCGCCCAGATGCAGTTGAAACCGCAGAGACTTCGGCTCGGATTTCCGTTGTCGTCGCCGTCGTCGCACTGCTCGCCGAGCGAAGTGTGAGCAACGCCATCACCACAGGTGGCTTCCTTGCAGTCGGCGGTGCAGGTCGCGTCCGGGTCGCCGTTGGACTCGCCCTCATCGCATTCTTCGTCGCCTTGAACAACCTCATCACCGCAAGACGGCTCGGTGCAGTTGTTTCGGCACGCGTCGTCGTCGATTCGGTTACCGTCATCGCACTCTTCGTTGCCGTCGACACCGCCCGCAACGGTCTTCTCGATACCGTCGCCACAGCGAGCGTCGGTACAAAGGTTGGTGCAGAGATCGGTCTCGTCTTCATCGCCGTCATCGCACTCCTCGGGCCCTTCGACCACGCCGTTTCCGCACGTACCGGATGCGAAGGTGCATTCGGTGGTGCAGGTATCGTTTGTCAGGCCATTGAGCTCACCGTGATCACAAGCCTCGAGCGGCGAGCGAATCCCGTCGCCGCAGACGTTGTCGGTGCAGTCGTCTTTGCAGAAATCGTTGAACGTGTCATCGCCAGACGTCCCTGCGTCCGTGTTGGCGTCGTCACACTGTTCAATCCCTGTTTGCACCTTGCCATCGCCGCAACGCGCAAGTCGGCAGTTCGACAAGCACCCTGCCGTGTCGCCGTTCTCCGCGCCGTCGTCGCATTCCTCATCCAAGCCCTGGTCGAGGATCCCGTCGCCACAGTACGGCAGCAGACACTCGGGCGAGCAGCCGTCACCGGGCGTCGTGTTCCCGTCGTCGCACTCTTCCCCATCGTCGATCTCCCCGTTGCCGCAAGACTCGGACACGCAGTTTTCGTCGCAACCGTCGCCGGACTCGGTGTTGCCGTCGTCGCAGCCTTCGGACGGTGAGACGTAGGTGTCACCGCAGACGTTCTCTTTGCAGTCCGGCAAGCACTCGCGGTCGAAGCCGTTCAAGACCTCGCCGTCGTCGCACTCCTCCACGCCGGCGAACAGGAAACCGTCGCCACAGGTGGCCGTCGTGCAGTCGTTCAGACAGGCGTCAGTGTTCTCGGAGTTGCCGTCGTCACACTGCTCACGCCCGAGCCACTGGTGACCATCCCCACACGTAGCCGGCGCACATTCGGCACAGTCGTCGGTGTGATCGTCATTGCCGTCGTCGCACAACTCGCCCTCGTCGAGCAGGTTGCCGTCGTTGTCGATATCGACGCCACAGCTGTCGATCTGGCATTCCGAATCGCAGCCGTCACCGTTGTTGGTGTTGCCGTCATCACAGCTCTCGCCCGGGCCGATGTGGCCGTCGCCGCAGACCTGATCGGTGCAGTCTGTTTTGCACAGCCCGGTGTCATTGTTTTCGACGCCGAGATCGCACTCTTCGCGGCCTTCCCAG
Source organism: Myxococcales bacterium FL481 (assembly GCA_006508105.1). GTDB lineage: Bacteria > Myxococcota_A > Polyangia > Nannocystales > Nannocystaceae > FL481. The sequence continues at coordinate 64,229 of QKPP01000299.1, forward strand.
ACGAAGGCGTCGCCGCACCTGGCTTCGGTGCAGTCGTTGAGGCAAGCGTCGGTGTTGCTTTCGTTGCCGTCGTCGCAGGCTTCGCCTTCGTCGACGCTGCCGTCGCCGCAAACCCCCGGAGCGTCGTCGTCGTCGTCGTCGTCACCAGTGCTAGACTCGCCGGTGTCTGTGCCGGAGTCCTCCGGACCGGTGGTGGGGCCGGTGTCGGAGTCGGGTCCGGTCTCACTGTCGGTCGGGGCTCCGGTGTTCGTCTCGGGGTCGCCGTCGCCGTCTCCGTCGCCGTCGCCGTCTCCGTCGCCGTCGCCGTCGCCGTCTCCGTCGCCGTCTCCGTCGCCATCACCATCGCCATCACCATCACCGTCACCGTCGCCGTCACCCATGCTGGTGTCGCCGATATCATCATCGTCGTCGTCGCCGGGTTCGTCATCACCACAGCCGGGTGCGGCAAGTGTCAGCGTCAACGGCAAGCCGAAGAGCTGACACGCTCGCAGGGTCGAGAGATAAACCTTCTTGAACATGGGTGGTCTCGTCTTTCTGGGTTCTGTCCTTGTATTAAGGGAACGGAGTTCTCGTCGCGTCTAGCGCTCGGCAGCCTAGCACAGGAATTCTTAGCCCGCCTAGTTGCAGAGCCTAGTTGGAAACATCCGGTGCTCCACTTTGATCGTCAAGTTTGAGGGTGTGCAAATGGTACCGTGCGGGTTCGTTGCGATGATGACTGATTCGTCTGCGAACGTCCCAAGTTCGGGTTGTGGAGCAAACGGCGAAAACGTCAGCTACGCCCCCGTACGAGGGGTATTTGCGGGTTTTCCTGAGCGCGAATCGGGACGTTTATTGGGGTGAGAACGTGCCAATGCGATCGCGGTTCTTCTTCAACGACATCGTTAAGCAAGAACGCTATGGGTGGAATTTTAGTCTGCGCGAAGCGAGCGTATGACTGGCATGTCAGACGTAGCGCGAAGCGGTCGATCGATCGCGCAGCAGCGGGGTTCGTATGGGACACGCGACGGTCAACTCGGTAAGCGAAGATGCTCTTGCGATTCGGGTAGACGTTTGCTCCCCCTCGCGGCTGCGCGCACACGCAGTCCGGCCAACAGTGCCCACGTGGGTATGATGGCGGCGCACATCGATGGGCGAAAACACTCTTCACATTCCAGATCGAGCAGTTGCCCCCCCCAGCTGAGGGATGAACTGGCGCTCGTCTGGCTGCGGACGCGCACGCGTCGATCCGGGCCCCGCAAACGATCTCCCCGTCGATGACCAAGGTTTCGTACGATCGCGCGGCGATGTACCTACTTGTGGGACACCGATCGAACGGCGCGATCGGGAGCCGTGGCGTCGATCTGTTCGACGATTGCTCCCGGGACACGGACCGAATCTGTGCCGGTCCGCCCCGTGATCAACGCGCTCGCTTCTCGTGCGTGCAAACCTCGATTTGTCTGCGTCCGAGAACGAGCGACGATGCGTGCCGCCGTCCCTCGTGCTCGGAAACGTCCGAACCGAGTTTCCCCCTCTGTGCACGCCTTCAACTGGTCCAGCGTCCGCCCAGCCCACACCGGACGTGCCGCGCGGATGGTCAACGACGCGGCGTGTGTCGATCGGGCACATGGTCAACGACGCGGCGGGTGTCGATCGGGCACGGCGTCGATTCGGGTTGTGCCCAACCGCACAGGCACGTCGGTCGCTAGTTCCGAAACGGGGTCTGATCAGCTCCCATGCCCGGCGTGGGCACCCACCAAGATGGCGCGCTTCGGACTCGCCACGTCGCGCTCGATGGCCCGCTAGATCTGGACTGTCGTCCTGTCGCTCCCACCGTTTGGCCCCCGCGCGACTGACCCGGTCGCCAACCGTCGCGCGCCGTTGGGGGCTCCGCCTCCATACCTCGTCACCGCATCGGGTACCCGGGACGGCCGGGCTTCTGAGATTCTGAGCTTGTGCACCGCTTCATACGTCCGCCTCCAGGCCAACCCGCGTTGAGCGTTCTTGCGAGGCTGGTCGGATTGGGGGTCGGCTGGCGACGCTGCCGCGTCGCAGCGCGATGCTGGGTTGCTTGGCGTTGATCTTCGGTACGATCGATCCTCGCCAGCTCGCCCTAGCGCCTCGAGGCGAGACGACATTGGACCCAGGACGGACCGACTCTCCTCACCGAGGTCCGTACATCGGTGACCTTCCTCGCCGGCCCGCAGCGGCGCCCAGCGAAGCGACGCTCGCCTGCAGCGGCCCTTCGTCGCGCTGCGAACTGTAAACTTGTTCACCTGAACGGTAACTTGGATGGGACAAAGCTGAACATCTGATCACGTGGACGGATTGGTAAGTGTTCGAATGAACACGGTGTTCAACCGAATAGGCTGAACACAAAATCAGCTCTTGATTGGACCCGCACCACCCGCCGTCGCTCTCCGTCTCCGTGGGGACCGGCGCGGCAACAAGGTGGTCTCGCGACCAATCGCGCCACCCTCGGCCGCGTGGGGCGCCGCGGCTCCCCCCCGCGGTTGCGACGTCGAGCCGGCCCGGGGCGCCCTCACGGCCGGGTCCGCTCCCCCGCGCGGTTGTGACGTCGAGCCGGCCCGGGGCGCCCTCACGGCCGGG
>QKPP01000299.1:66914-78347 GCA_006508105.1 Myxococcales bacterium FL481
CCGGGGCGCCCTCACGGCCGGGTCCGCGGCTCAGCTCGCGAGTGACCGTCCCTGCCGCGGGCCGCCCCCTCTCACCGGAGCCTTCACCGGGAGCGGAGACGGAGGCGGCGTGCACGCGATCGGTTTTGGGGGCGCCCGAACGGACCGGCCGGCGTCGACGCGACGGCACGGCGTCCAGTGAAGCACCGCCCGCGCCAATCAACTCGGTCGGAGGACACCGCCCGGCCGCATCAGCAACCCGAGAGCAAGCGGCGCGCCCTCCAGCTCACCGACGGCTAGGCCGAACCGATTTCATCGACCGACAACCGTCAGGCTGCCGGCCCGTCGGTCGTCAGCTCGGACGGCATCATGTCGTCCTCCTCGGCCGAATCTCGTTTCTCTTCCTTCGCATCGGCGTCTTCATCACGCGAGAACCGCTCAGCGATCCGTTTAGCGACCTCGGAGCCGAGTTTGAGACCGAAACCAGTGATGACAGCGCGCACAAGAATGTTCATGAGATCTCCTTGAGAACGAAACGCTCCTTCAGTTTGACACACACCACGCGGCCTGGCCGAAAACTCGGGGCTGGCGGGGTGTTCGCCGGGCGAGGCTGGCGGCCCGGCGCGTCGGCGAACCCGACGGGTCCAGGGGGACGGCGCTAGAAGCGGCGGAGCTGCCCGATCCCCTATCCCGAGCCTGCCGGCGTCGTGACTCCCCGGTTCGCGGTCGCGCCGGTCTCCGCGTCCTTCGTCTCTCGCGCGGTACGCCCACGCCGCTCCTCGCCACGCCGATCCGCCCCACGCCGCTCCGCCCCGTCGCGGCGACTGGCCCGGTCTCCCCCGTCTCCCCCGTCTCCCCCGTCTCCCCCGTCTCCCCCGTCTCCTCGATCTCCCGATCTCCCGATCTCCCCGATCTCCCCGATCTCCCCCATCTCCCCCATCTCCCCGATCTCCCCGATCTCCCCGATCTCCCGATCTCCCGATCTCCCGATCTCCCGATCTGCCCGATCTGCCCGATCTCCCCGGTCTCCCGATCTCCGCCATCTCCCCAATCTCCCCAATCGCGCGATCTCGTGCCGCTGAATATCTGCGCCGGTTTCTTGGAAGCGCCCCGATTGTGAACGACAGTTCGGTCGCCACTTCGGATTCCGCGACGAAGCGATGCTTGCGGACCCTTGCCTCCCGGCTTGACCTCCGGGCGCCCATCCCCTACACATGTTCAGTAGCGCGTGCCCCTCTGTCGCGCATCGGGAGTACCACCGTGAAGGCACCACTTACCGCACGTCAGCAGCAGGCGCTCAACTACATCTCCCAATGCCTCGATAGCCGCGGCTATCCCCCGACGTTGCGCGAGATCGGTGAACACATGGGAATCCGATCGACCAACGGCGTCAACGACCATCTCAAGGCGTTGGAACGCAAGGGCTATCTGGTGCGCGAGGAACTCAAGAGTCGCGCGCTGCGTCCCGTCCGCCAAGACGAGGACCGCTTCGAAGTGCCGATCTTAGGGAGAGTCGCGGCCGGTCAGCCGATTTTGGCCCAAGAGCACGTCGTCGACCGCGTGACGGTCGATCGTTTCTTTCTGGGGGCGAGCACGGGGCGCGACGTCTACGGCCTCGTGGTGCAAGGCGACAGCATGATCGAAGACGGCATCCACGATGGCGACTACGTGTTCGTGCGCAAACAGGCGGTGGCGGAGCGCGGCGAAATCGTGGTGGTCATGGTGGATGGCGAGGCCACGGTCAAGCGGATCTACGACGAAGGCCAGCGGATCCGCCTCCAACCCGCGAACGCGGCGATGTCGCCCATCTATCTCGAGAAATCCGAGTTTCGTAGCGTGGACGTGCTCGGCAAGGTGATCGGGGTGTATCGCCGCCTGCACTAGCCGTCGGCTCCAACGACTGGCGTGGCCAGTTTCCCCGCGCCGCCTGCGGCCGCTCTAGTCGCGCTCCGGCTCGCCCTCGTCCGCCTCGTGGCGAAGTTTGACGTCGGGCTGCCCCTCGAGTTTCGGCGCGAGTTGCCCCTCTTCCGAGCGGCGGAAGCGAACCTGGGTCGTGACCTCCAAGGTCATCCCCTCCAACACTTGCTGGGCGAGGTCCGTCACGTCCAGACGATCGAGAAAGCCCCGCAGTTCCGACGACACCCGGCGCACGACCTCATCTTTGGTGCCGGAGGCGAGCTCACTGACCGCTTCGTGCCCCCGTCGGATGGCACCACCCGAATCCAGCAATCCGGACAAACCGTCGGCGAACAAGCGGCGAAACGAGGAGTCCAATCGGTCGCTTTCGCGCCCGGACGGTTCGCCGCGCGTCGGATCCGACGAATCCGCTCCTCGCGCACCAGGTGTGCCTCGATCCTTCGCGTCTTTGCCGGAGCTCATCCCAATCAAACTAAAGGAGGCTGGCCGCCGTGTCGACAAGGGAGCGTGCGCCGAACGGAATCAAGCCGATGGCCGCGGACGGTCCGCCTCGCGGCTCGTCCGACGGGCTCGGGAAGGACGCCAGCCCGCTCGGACGCGAGCAAAGAATCGCCGGGTGGAAGGACTTTGCGTCGTGGCGCGTTCGTGATACCCAGCGTCACCGTGCTGATTCCGCGTCCGCGCGTCGCGGAAACGAGCGCTGCCCGCCGATCTGTGATTTTGTGCCGTAATGTAGGTTCGTTCGGCACTTCGTGATACTTCAATCGCCAACCGCTCAGGACCTCATCCGGTGCTCTACTTCTATCTTGGCAATGTTTGTGCAGTTCTCGTTTCGATTGGCCTGCTGGTCGGCACGCTTCGCCTGACCCGCCGCACGAGCTAAGCTCGCGGCACCTCCCAGCCGCCGTACAGGTCGCTCGGGCTGCACCGAGCGGGTGCGTAGCGCGACTTCGCCCCGACACCGCCCCGTGGCTCGGGAGCGAGAGAGAAACGTGAGCTCATGAGTCGCTACCGAGAAGGCTCCGCCCATCGATCGGGCGCGTTCCCCCGGACGGCTGCGTTCAACGCGACCGATCGCGAGGTCGGGCAGCAAGCCGAGCTCCCCGACCAAGATCGACACGAGATCGGGCTGCTGCTGCGTGGCGAGTCGGTCATCGACTGGCATCGGCTGTACGTCGAGACCCCGGAGCAAGCCCGTCGCCTCTTTGCCCTCAATGGGTTTGACCCCGACGACGTCAACGATCGTGAGCGCTTGACCAAGCTCCGCCAGCGTTCGATCTCGTATCTGGTCAACACGCTCAAACTCCGGATCAGCGACTATGTCGCCACCGAGGCCCCGCTTTGGGAGCTACCGCTGCTCGCCTCGCGATCCAATCGCGACCAGCGCTTCGCGTGCGTGTTGCTCAAGGTGATGCACATCATCTATCACCTCGACGCTCGCGAGCTGCGAACGCAGCTCGCGATCTCAGATTCGGACCTGTTCGGCCTGGTCGAAGCGAGCATGGCCGAGCTGGTGGACGAGCTGCGCAGCGCCGGGGTGCCGCTCGCGGAGTTTTCGTGGTCGCGCAAGACTCACGACTCGCTCGTGACGAAACTACTGGTCAAACCCACAACCCGCGCCGCGCGAGTCTTCGATCGGCTGCGGTTCCGTCTCGTGGTCCAAGAGCCGCACGACCTCGGCCCCGCCCTGCACGTCATGCTGCACCGGTGTATCCCGTTCAACTACGTCATCCCGGGACAAACCGTAAACTCGCTGGTGGCGTTTGACGACACGGGCAAAGGCAGCTCCGCACGCGATTTGGTCCAAGTGCGAGCCGTGGCCCCGAATGCGGCCGCGACCGAGAACGAGTTTTCGGCCGGTAACTTCCGCGTCCTCAACTTCGTCGCTGACCTGCCGGTACGCGTCGACGATCTCCTGCCGGACCACCGACCCGACGCCCCGTCCACGGTGTTCGTGCTGTCCGAGTTTCAGGTGATCGACGAGGCCACGAACGCGGCCAACGACGAGGGACCCAGCGCGCACGCGCTGTACAAGTCCCGCCAACACGCCCGCGTTCGCGAGAGACTCCTGCGCGCGCCGTCGACGAGCAAGGGCGAGTAGCCCGACGCGGCGGCTGGATGCGGGCCTCAGGGCACCGACGACCGAGCCCGGGTGATGACGTTCGGATCGGCATGCCTTGAGCAGCCATTGCCCCCCGGCGACCGGCGACCGGTCGCACCGGGAGTACGCGACCGCAATCGACGGTGGTCAATCGAGGCTCAGGGAGCCTGCGCCACGTCACGCCACCGGATCACGCGATTGCGGCCCTGCTTCTTGCAGCGGTACAAGGCTTGGTCCGCACGCTCGATCAGTCCCTCCCGATCGCGGGCGTCGAGGGGAAATTCGGCGACGCCCATGGAGATCGTGACGTGGAAGCTGCCCTGGTCCGAGCGCAGAACCTGTGCGGCGATCTCCTCGCGCAGTCGGTTCCCGTGGAAGGCCGCCCCCTCTCCGTCGGTATCCGGAAGGATCAGCACGAACTCCTCACCGCCGTAGCGGGCCACCACATCGACTTTGCGCGCCCGGTTGGCGAGCACTGCGGCCACGCGTTTGAGGACCATGTCGCCCACGGGGTGCCCGTAGGTGTCATTGACCCGCTTGAAGTGGTCGATGTCGGTCAGCAACACCGCGAATCGCTGGCCGGTTCGCTCGGCCAAGGCGTGGAGCTGCTCGAAGCGCTCTTGAAATGCGCGGTGGTTCGTCAGACCAGTGAGGCCGTCGGTGGTCGCCCGCTCCTCCATGGCTCGGTACATGCGAGCGTTTTGCAGGTTGACCGCCACGTGGTGGCTGATGACCCGCAGCATGTCCCGTACGCGGTTGCAGTAGCGACCGGGCTGCGCCGAGACCAGCGTGACGGTGCCCAAAACCGCGTCCCCATGCACAAGCGGGAGGATCAACAGGCTCTTGGTTGAAGGGAGCGCGACATCCGTGGCCAGAGCGCAAGCATCGGCGCTCACGCGATCGCTCACCGCCGGCATGTAATGCCGGTTTTTGATCGCTATCGACACCAGCGTTCCCGCCTCATCCAACCCCCGCGCGTCCAGTTTTGCCGCGGCCGTACGCCAGGCGGGTTCGTCCGCGACCGATTCCGAGAGCCGCACCGCCACGACGCGGTGGCGCCCGTCACTTGCACTGAAACTCGTGCACACCGCAAGATCGAATGAGGCGATCGTGCGCATCGCGGCGAAGGTCTTGTCGTACACCTCGTCCAGCGTCAACGCGCCGTTGAGGGCCTCGCTGGCGGCGTAGAACCGCTCTTGCTCGTATTTGCCCCGCTCGACCGCCGCCAGCGCTCGCTCGTGCTCCACGATTCGCAGCACCTGCTGGGCGGCCTGTTGCAGCGTCGCTGACTCCACCGCGGTGAAGGCCTCGCGATCGTTGCGGTCGGCACACAACACGCCCCGCAGTGCCTCCCCCTCGACCACGGGCACGGCACATAGATCCGTCACGCCGGGCTGGCCGTCGTAGTAGGGCGGTCTCGCCTTCCGCGACAGCCCGTGGAGTCGCAGCGGCGTTCCGTCGCGAAGCACCGGCGCCAACAAGCCACCGACGGAAACCTCAGCCAACTCGCGCACTCGTTCGCTGCTCGAGGCCGCTGCTTTGAGCGCCCAAGTCCCGCTCTCTCCCCGCCACAGCAAGGCGCAGGTCTGCAGTCGCATGGTCTGGCGCAGCAGCTCCAGTGTCGCTCCCACGTGCTCGTGAACGGCTTCCGCGGACCCGCGGGCGATCGACTGTTCCTCCTCGTCGCGTGATTCGGCCCGGTCGTTCCGAGTACGCTGGGCCGCGACCAACCGGTAGTCGCGGGCGTCTTGCCGCAGGCGGGCCAGCTCCCCGTGTAACTGGGCGAAATGGTCCCCCCGCAGCCGACGCGCGAGGCCGGACAGCACCAAGAAGTTCCCCGCGGCGAAAAAGCCGATGAACGTCACGTGATAGCCAAACAGGGCGTAGCGGACCGGGTTGACCGACACCACCGTCAGCCATTCGAGCCCGCAAGCGGCCAACAACCATCCCGCCGCGGCGACTGGACTGCGATGCAACACGGCAAGGAAGGAGACCAACGCGTAGATCAGCGGGTATAGGAAACTTCGCGGCCCACCGGTGATGGCGATCAGCGCGTAGCCGGCCATCATGAGCAACAAGCCGAACTCGAACTCTCGCCACACCGCAAGCGAACGCGGTCCGTCAGGCACCGTCGAGGGGGACAGCTGACGCGCCAACGCTCGACATAGCACCACAGTGAAGACCACCAGCCCCGCGATGGTCAGCATGCGACCGTGCCATACGGCGGCCAACGTGAGCTGGCCGGTGACCAGCAGCGCCGCCAGCCCGACCACTGTGGCCGCTCCTACGAACTCGCCCGACCCCGTACGAACCCTTCCCAAGGCCCGCGCCGCCGCGCTCATGGCTGCTGCTCCGCGGGCGGCAACAACTCGAACACGACCTCGCCACGACGGATCAGGTTGAGGTCCTCTCGGGCGATCCGTTGAATCTCCGTGGCGGCGCGGGCCTGGGACGCCGGGTCGTCGGATGTGACGTGGAGTGCATCCACCTCGGCCTCGAGAGCGCTGATTTGTGCCTCGAGGGTGGTATTCCCCGCCACGAGAGCCCGCCGCTCTTGCTCGATCCTCGCGAGATCCGCCGATGCGTCCGTGTCGGTGAACTCGCGCGGGAGCCACGCCACAGCGGCCGCGATCAAGAGCGCACACAGCAGGCGGTTCATCCAGATCATCGAGACCTCGACGCTACTCGCCCGGCCCGGGGCTCGCAAAAAACCCGCGACCACCCACCAAGACCGCCCCAGATGCTGGCCGGATCACCACGACCCGATCGACGGTCAGTTCGCGTGCAAAATACCGAGCTTGGCAAAGCCGCAGCGTTTCGCCACATCCATGACAAACACCAGCGACTCGTGCTTGGTCTCTCGGTCGGCCCGAATGTGCACGCCGGTTTTTCCGGCTTCCCCCTGCATGCACAACCGCATCTCGAACTCACGCTGATCGACGAGCTTGCTGTCGATCTCCAGCTGGCCGTCGGCCGCGATCGAGATCAGCACCGCCTTTTTGTCCTGGGTTTTCTGCTGGTTTTTGGCCCGGGCAAGATCAACATCTAGCGACGAACTGTCTTGGAAGGTGGCCGTCAGCAAAAAGAAGATGAGCAGCTGGAACGTGATGTCGATCAGCGGCGTCAACTCCACAATCGCCCCGCCTCGCCGGTTGCGTCGCCGTCGAAGCCCGCCGTCGAGCCGCCGCGTCATGCTGACTCTGGCTCGGCCCGACCCGTCACCGACCCGGCCCCGCTCGACTCGTTCGGTGGGCGGACAGCACTCGTGGACTGGGGACCGGCCTGCTCGCGGGTGACCGAAAGTTGTTCGTCGAGGAGATCCACGATGCCCATCGCATCCTCCTCCATCTCCACGATGAGCCGGTCGTTACGGCCCTGCAGCCACTTGTACAAAATCAGCATCGGGATCGCGACCATCAGCCCGTACGCGGTGGTGATCAGGGCCGTCCAGATCCCCTGGGCGAACACGTCCGGGGTGGCCTGACCGCTCTCGTACGCGCCCACAAACCGCTTGAACACTTGGATCATGCCGACCACCGTGCCCAGCAGGCCAAGCAAGGGCGACACCGAAGCCACCGTGCCGACGATCTCCACGTTCTTGTCGAGGTGGGCCACTTCGCGAGCGCCGACCTCATCGACGGCCTCTTTGATGTCCGCCCGGATGCGGCCTCGACCGTGGGTACGCAGAGCCGCCGCGATCATCAAGGCGATGCTCGAACCGTTCTCCTCGCACAACAGCCGGGCTTCCTTCGTCTGCCCCTTGACGACCATCATCCGGATCCGGTCCACGAAGGGCTTGGGCACCACCTTCGCTCGCTGCAGCGTGAAGAGCCGCTCGAGAAACACGGCGGCCCCAATGACCGAGGTCACCAAGATGACCCACATCAGCGGGCCGCCCTGCTCGAAGATCTCGACAAGATTCATGGTCAACGCGGTCGCGGGAACGAGACGTTATGATGCGTTGCGCGTCCGCTTAGAGCAAGGAACGCGCGATCATCCGACGACAGAACCGCGTCTTGGGCCGAAGCTCCCCACTTGCTCGACGGACGCCGTGGCCAAGGCCGGCCCCGTCCACTCGGCGCCGCAGCTCACGGTCTCTACCCCGTGGCCGCGGTCGTCGCGGATGACGGAGACCCGCTTGACGACCCTTGCCACCGCTGCTAGGTAGACCGCCCTGCAACTAGCAGGCGAACAACCATCGGGGGCATAGCTCAGCTGGGAGAGCGTCGCGCTGGCAGCGCGAAGGTCAAGGGTTCGAGCCCCTTTGCCTCCACCACGTAAGCGGTCAGGAACGCTGGTTTCTGGCCGTTTTGCGTGTCGGCGCCCCGCGCCCGTCCGCGTTTCAACGTGATCCAACCGGGCGCCATCGCGGGTTGTGGCGCTTTTTGCGCGAGCCCGGTCGACGTCTCGGGCACTGGAAGCGACCAGCGATCAGCCGGCCCGAGTTCACGCCACGCGTGACCGGTGACAACAAAAGGTGGGGCGCAGGAAATGGACGCCACCGGTGACCGGAAGAACCCGGCGCGTTCCACTCTCTTGACTGCCGCGGGCACCCCCTTGGCGCTGACATCTGAGCCGTCGTCGTCGCAGAGCTCTCGCTCTCGACCCTCGTCCGTATCGCGGGCACTTCTGCCTAGCTGATGACAACGCCCCTAAGCTGTTGTTCATCGTCTCCGGAGTCTGAGCCGGCGACGCGGTGCTGCTCGCACGCCGATCTCGAGCCCGCGTTGGTGGCCGCGCGAGTCATCCGCCGCCGGTCACGGGCCGATACCAAGCCTTCCACCGACCATCGGGACCAGCGTCGTTCGAGAGGCCAGGTGGCCGTGTGGCCTGAATCAGCCCTCGCGGTCCCGCGCACCGGTTCTAGAAGCGATCCCATGGGGACACTGGGCTCGACGCAACTCAACCTTGGTTGTGGCTACCAGCCGCTCGAAGGTTTTCTCAACGTCGACTTCGACGCGAAGTGCAACCCCGACGCCATCGTGAACTTGGAACACATGCCGTGGCCCTTCACCACCGACCAAGCGAAACGCGTGGTGATGCATCACGTCTTGGAGCATCTTGCTCCCGATCCGAGTCACTTTCTCAAGCTGATGCAGGAGCTCTATCGGATCTGCGCTCCGAATGCCCTGATCCAGCTCACATTGCCGCATCCGCGACACGACGAGTACCTGACCGACCCTACTCACGTGCGCCCGTTCTTGCCCGAGACCTTCCACCTGTTCTCCCAGTCTCGCAACCTAGACTGGCAAGCCCGACGGGTCTCCAACACCTGCCTAGCCCTCCGACTCGGAGTGGATTTCGAGGTGACCCGCGTCAGCTATGACCTCGACCCGCGTTGGCGGTTGCGTCTGGAAGCAAACCCGATCACACGCGACGAGTTGGCCGACCTGATCACGAGCCAAAGCAACGTCGCCCGCCAATTCTCGGTGGAGCTCAAGGTACGCAAAGACGCCACGAAAACGCAAGCTAGCGCGGCAACACCACCGCAACCGTAGCCGGCACCCCATCCAGCCGATACCACCCAACACCGCGACGGGGAAGCCATCGGCAATGAGTCCGCCTGGTCCGGCGCGTACGACCGCGCTACGACTCGCCCCTCCGCCGCGCAGGCGGGCATGACTTCCGTTGACCGTGCTTCACGCTGGGAGCGCCTCCGGTGTTCGCGGCTCAGTGCGCCGCGAATCGCCGGAGGATCTGCGCCGCTATGTTGGTCATTGTCGAGCGGTAGTCCTCGGCGCAGATTGAATACAAGGTGCGCTGCTCCGACAGTTCCTCCGCCAGCGCTCGCATCCGCAGCGGCGGGACCGCTTGCTCCCCGCCACCGACGCCACCGTCGGGAACGGTGCACGCGGGAGCGATGCCCCAATAAACTTCCTCGGTCTCGTCTCCCGCGAAATAGGCCAGCTCTACCTCGCTATTCGCATACCCCTGAGGCACGCCCACGATGCCAAATAGCATCGACCGCTCGGCATCGAAGTCAGGTCGATACCGCGACAACGGCCACAACACGGCCTCGCCGTCCGCCACGCCCGGATGCGCATCGATGTCGTGATTGACCGGCTCGCAGCGGTCGTACGGATTGCCCGTCCCCTCGCACTGAGCTTGAGCGCGCCAGCAGATGCTGCTGCGCGCCTGGAGCCCGGCTTCCGGATGCCAAAACGGGCTCGTCTCGTCCGTGAAGATGTCCCGGGCTGCCGGATCGTGTGAGCAGTCGTACTCGTCGGTCACGATGAGCGCCACAAACCGCGCGAAGCTGCGTCGGAATTCAAACATTGTGTGCGAGGGATCAGCCGCGCGCTGGACGGCCAGGTGCACCGCTTCCAATGGCGATTCGAACCCGCAGCCGTTGATCCCTTGAGGTACAACGCAGCGGACCGGCTCTACCAGATCTTCGAATGTGTCCACGCCGGCGAGGTTGGTCGAGCCGTCGGAGTGAATCTCGATCCAATCCCGCGCCTTGGCGACCTGGTCGGACTCGGTCGTCGTGGGCGTCGTCGAGACGTCAGCACTGGTGCAAAAATCGGCGCAACCGACGTGGAACACGTCAAGGGCTTCTCCGGTCGGATCGAACACGAAGTCGTCTCCGCGGACGAGGCATGACGATAGCCGCAGCGTTCCGTTCTCGGGCGCCGTGTTTTGGCACAGCGGATGTAGCACGTCTGTCGTGGTGATCCCGAGCCGCACCGACATCCCAGATTCCGCTAGCTCCGTGAGAAGCGTCGGCATCTCTAGCGCAAGGCGCGCCGCCTTGGTCCCCATCGACCCCGAGTTGTCGAGGACTAGCAACAGGTCCACGGCGTCGTCGGTCGTGGGATCGCCGGGATCGCTGGTGTCGTCCTCGTCGTCCCCATTCTTCGTATCGTCGTCGCTCCCAGCGGTGGCGTCGGCGTCGCCTTCATCCGTCGCGTCATCGTTCGGAGCTTGCGCGTCGGGCGGCTCCGCAACAGCATGTCCATCCGTACACGCGCCTGAAATGGGGAACACGGCAGTCATAAGGGCAATCAATCGGGGAGCTCGGCATCGGATGCGGTTCATGATGGGTCCTCGAGCGCTCAGTGTTGTGGTTTGTCCGATAGAGGTGTGGAGACCAATCACCTCATCATATTCGCTACTGTACGGTTCCGTCGGGACGACGGCCTATTCGACATTGGGCCGGACGCTCGGAACCTGACCGCCGCTGCGCAAGCCGTGCGCTTGTCCAACGAACTCGGCGACTTACGGGTGTGCCATCGTTCACTTTCTCGGGACGGTACGCCACGGTGAGCCCCGCCAGATCGCCGTGAAGCGAAGCGGCGTCCCTCGGCGCGCGAGAATTCCACTCCTCGGCTCGCTGGTGGGCGCTCGGTTACCAGAGAAAGCAGGATCCTGAGGGCCTAAGCGACGCGTTGCCTCAACACGGACAGCCGGTCGCTTTGCCAAAGAGCAGATCCGCG
>QKPP01000248.1 GCA_006508105.1 Myxococcales bacterium FL481
GTGCTGGAGCCAGGAGGCATTGCGGAGATGCTCGCCGAACGCTAGGAAAACGAAGAGGGCACGCCCGCTGTGGATGGTGCACGGGCGGCCGCGCGTCACGAGAGCCGGTCGAGGACTCGTCGAGGGGCCGGGCATCGCGGACGAGCCGAGGGCCGCCGGTGTCGTTCGAGCAACTCTCGTTGTTCAGGACAGAGCGAGCGGAGGGCGAAAGCCGATACTGTGATGGGGTGGAGAGCCTCGCCGCCGCTTTGGTTGGGACAAGGGATGCGAGTGGATTCGTGGCCGATGTCGAGCGATAACGATAGTTTTCGCTGGAACCCGACGCGGTCTAGGAGCCAAGCGTTGCCGGTGACACCAAGTAACGTCGGATGCGAGCACGTCCGAGCTGCCGCGGATTCCGCGCCCTTGTTCCTGGTCGTTTCATGCTTCTGAAGCGTTTCTTAAGCGCGTGCGCCGGGCCTTGGATACCGACGCCGCGCCGACCGTGGTCGGGACCTTCGGGTACATAGCCCCCGAACAGGCCCAGGGCCAAGCCTCTCCCGGCGCCGAGGTCTATGGGCTGGGCGTGACCATGGCAGCGCTGGCGGCAAACCTCGAAGCCAACGAGCTCCCCCGCGAAGGCCTGGCCTATCGCGTGCCGCAGGCCCTCGCCGGGCCGGCCTGGCCGGGAGCTGAGCCGGGCGCCGGCGCCCTGGCTGCGATGCTCGTGACGCTTGCGATTGTTGCCCTCCGCGAAAGGTTGCTTCCTATTCTTGTTGCGCTGGCCGGAGGCCTGGGTACGCTAAACTCGCGGGCGAGGAACCTCGCCCATGTCGCTCCCCATCGTCTCCAACAACCGGCCAAGCAAAGTCACCCTCACCAAAGGGGAGGAGTACTACTTTTGTCGCTGCGGCCGATCGAAAAACCAGATCTTCTGCGACGGTTCGCACAAAGGAACGGGGCTGACCCCTCAGGCGTTTAGGGCCGAAGAGGACGGTGACGCGTATCTTTGTGCCTGCAAGCATTCGGCGAGCCAGCCCTTTTGCGATGGCACGCACAAGCGCTTTGGCAAAGATGCCATCGGCATCGAAGGGCCTGGCCTGGCCGCCGCCTTGGATGCAGCCAACAAGGACAGTCTTCCCGTAGCCGAGCCCACACCAGAAGAGCCCACGGTGGCGTTCATTCACGAGTTGGCGCACATGGGGCTGTCGCAAAGCGGACACCACGGTCCTATGACCTCAATGGGCGTGCCACGGCACGAGCTGCCCCACTGGGACGAGTTGCAAATCATGACGGCTCAGATGGCCACCAAGCCACTGCAAGAAGAAGAGGCAGTGGACACGAGCTTGGTGATCGGCCCCGAGGCGGCGAAGCCTCTGCGCCTTGAGATCCCGCTCTTCGTCTCCGACATGAGCTTTGGTGCCCTGTCGGAAGAAGCCAAGGTAGCCTTGGCCACGGGCGCTGAACGAGCAGGCACGGGCATCTGCTCGGGTGAAGGAGGCATGCTGCCCGAAGAACAAGCCGCGAACTCGCGCTACTTCTACGAGTTGGCGAGCGCCCAGTTCGGCTTTCGAGAAGAGCTACTGACGCGCGTGCAGGCCTTTCACTTCAAAGGCGGTCAGGGGGCCAAAACGGGTACCGGCGGCCATCTTCCGGGTTCGAAGAACCTGGGGAGAATCTCCGAGGTTCGTGGCATCCCCGAGGGCTCGCCCGCGGTGTCGCCCCCGACCTTTCGCGAGCTGGACGGCGTACAGGACTTCCGGCGCTTTGCCGATCGCGTGCGCGAAGTGACAGGAGGCATCCCCGTCGGGTTCAAGCTCAGCGCCAATCACATCGAACGCGACATGCAGTTCGCGTTGGACGCGGGCGCGGACTACATCATCTTGGACGGACGCGGCGGAGGGACGGGGGCCGCCCCGAGCATGTTCCGCGACCACATCAGCGTGCCGACGATCCCCGCCTTGGCCCGGGCCCGTCGCTTTCTCGATCGGCAAGGCGCCAGCGGGCGGGTGACCCTCATCATCACCGGGGGCTTGCGCGTGCCGATCGATTTTGTGAAGGCGCTGGCCTTGGGCGCCGACGGGGTTGCGTTGTCCAACAGTGCCATGCAGGCAATCGGCTGCGTCGGAGCCCGTATGTGCAATACCAACAACTGCCCGGCCGGCATTGCCACCCAAAAACCCGAGCTGCGCCGGCGCTTGCAGATCCAGTCCGCCGCCGAGAAACTGCAGCGCTTCTTCGCCGCGTCCACCGAGCTCATGCAGGTGATGGCACGAGCCTGCGGCCACCGCCGCTTGGCGGACTTCCGCCACGAGGACCTGGCAACGTGGCATCACGAGATGGCTCGCCTGTCCGGGGTGCGCTACTCGGGCGTGTCGGCGCTGGAGTAGGCGAGCGAGCCGGCCCTTCGCTGCGCCTCGAGCCCAAACGAAGGGCAAGTCTGCAGACGAACAAGCGTCGCGGGCGGGTCTGGCGAGGCGCCGCTGCGAGGCGCCCGACTTGGAGCGCGAACGGGGCGCTCAGGCCCAGGCTCGCGGCCTTGAGAAACATGCGTCTTCGCAGATGGATCGGTCCCATGGCGTAGCTCACCCCCAATCGGGCGTGGAAGGGGTGTTGGCTCCCCCGTATCCAAGGGGCCAGCTGCGTCGTGATCGGTTCAAAGAAATTCGCGGGCGACTGGAGAACCCGGCGGCTGCGGCGGCTTCACCCCTGTGGGCGGCTCACGCGGGGCCGCGCGGGTCTCCATTCGTTGCCGGTGTTCGACGCGGCCGGCCTGGTACGAGTCGGCGGTTCCCAACCGACGCTGACGAGGACGAGCGGGTCCCCCGGCTCCGCCGGGTGAGTAAAATCTGCGTACACATGGTTGCGGACGCCTTCTTCCGTCACTGCTTCGAGCATTTCGCAAGACTCGGCGCAGTCGAAGGCTTTGCCGAGAAGGGACCAGTGGCCTTCGCCATCCTCGAATAGCTGGGGATCGAACGACCGGTAGCCGAATCGCTCTTCGCTCGTCGGTGCCTGTTCGCGGATCTCCAGGATGCGCACCGCCCAGCCGCAGTCTGGCCGGTGGTAGCGTTCAACTCGGGCGGTTTGCTCCACGCCCCACTTGAACTCGAGGCCATCTATGCCGCACCTTTGTACGACGTAGTGTCCGAGCCCATCGTCGGTGGACTCCCACACCATCGGGAGAAACACCGCGCTTTCGTCGTAGCCGTAGATGCCGAGCGAGGCGCGAATCCTGACCGTGAATGGGGCCGTGTCATCATCATCATC
>QKPP01000064.1 GCA_006508105.1 Myxococcales bacterium FL481
TGATGACGATGATGACGATGATGACGATGATGACGATGATGACGACGATGACGATAATGACGATGATGACAACAACGACACTGGAGACTCGAGTGGTGACGATGGCGCGCAGCTGCTCGTCGATGCGCTCGATTTTCAGTTCTTCAAGAACAACGTTGAGACGCTAGCTGGTTTTGAGTCGCGTCACTGGAGTCAGCCCGGCAACGCGGCCGCGATTGAATGGCTTGCCGATCAGCTCGAGGCCTACGGCTACGACAACGTTGTTCTGCAGCCGTACACCTACCAGGGCCGAACGATGCACAACGTCTACGCCACGAAAGTGGGGCGCGAGCCGAGCGATATGTACATTGTGTCCGCGCACATGGATAGCATCAACTACGGGGCCGGAAGTGACAACAATCGATTCGCACCCGGAGCCAACGACGATGCCTCGGGGACCTCTTTGGTTTTGGAGGCCGCGCGTGTCTTCGGATCTCCCGACGTCGAGACCGAGGTGTCGATTCGTTTCGTGTTGTGGAACAACGAGGAAACCGGGCTCAACGGCAGCCGAGCGTACGTGCAGCAACGCGCGAGTTTGCAAGGGGTGCAAGACCCGGCCGGATCAGGGGAGTACCCGGAGCCCAGCTGGATCGGCGTGATTCAGCACGACATGATGATGTTCGACCATGGACTGCCGCCGGGCGACGAGCAGTCCGCAGATGCTGATGTTGATATCGAGTACGCGGCGAGCAGTGCAAATGCCGAGCCCGCGCGGGCGTTGGCCATGGCGTTGTTGGCTGGCAATGAAACCTATGCCTCTCGCTATCCGGCCGCGGTGGGCCAGCGCATGAGCAGCACGGACTCGGTTTCATTCGTCAAGCACTGCGCCGCGGTGAGTCTGCGTGAAAACGAGCGGTTGGCAGAGATTGGCGAGGGTTCCAACCCCAACTGGCATCGTAGTAGCGACGTGTTCGAGACGTATTCGGACGAGGACTTCCTGCTCGGTTTCAACGCAGCGGAGACGACCGTGGGGACCGTGGCCGAGCTGACGGCGGCGACCGTCGCGATCCGTGGGCAGTAGCTCGGGGGCGGGCGCGCAAGATCGGCGTGCGATGGAGCTGGCGGAGCCTGTCGGGCCGGCTAACCCGCGCGCAGGCACCAGCGAATGAGCTGGTGTTCTACGCTGGCCGCGCGCGAGGCTCGTGGGTCGAGTCGCAGATCCGTGCCGGGCGCAAAGCTGCAGTGCCCACCGGACGCCACGTCGGTGAAGCATGCGCGCGGCGATGTGCCGCGCCACGGGGCCACGGCGGACCACGGCACCACCGGATCCAAGCGACTGTGGAGAATCAGCGTCGGAACCGCGAGCCGCGAGAGTCGGGGACCTGCGCTCATCTGGCGATAGTAGGCGTCGGTGCTGGCGAAACCGAATCGTGGGACGACCACCTGGTCGTCCCACTGTCGAATCCGATCGATGGTCGCTACCAAGTGAGGGTCGACCCAACCGCGGCCTCGCGCCGCGATGGTGGCGTAGCTGGACTTGAGGCTCTCAAGCACATGCCGACGATACAGCCAGCGAGGACCCGCATCGAACCCAGCCGATGCCGCGGCGAGATCCAGCGGGGGGCAGATGGCCGCGACGGCAGCTGGCTTGCGCTTTGGGGGAGGATCACTCGCGGCGAGGTGCAAGGCGACGTGGCCCCCCAGCGAATACCCAACCACGATGAGCCGTGAGAACGCGGCGACGAGCGGGTGATCCAGCACCTGGTGCAGATCGCCGACGAGTCCGGCGTGGTACATGTCGTCGCCGCGCCCGTCGGCCCCGCGCAGTGACAGCCGCAGAGAGGCGATGTCGTGCTCGCGACACGCCGTGGCACAGCGCAACATGTACACGCTATTGGCGGAGCCGCCGAGTCCGTGAAGAATCACGCAGAGGGTGCGCTGGTGCGGCGCGCTCTCGAGGCGCCCCGTGAGCGTGACTTCGGGGTCGTCGGAGACGGTGCAGTGCCACCGTTGGCCGTGGGTCGCCCGAGCGCGGATGCGGGCCAAGCCGCGTCCCAGGACGGTCGGCGCGATGGTCCACAGGTGTCCGCTGAGCGTGGCCGTCATGATTGGACCGAGTCTACGCCACGCGGGGTCGCGCTCAGACCCGCCGCCGGCCGATGGCCGCGCGGACCCAGCGACGAGCGCGACGGGCAACGCGTCGGGCTAACGTGGGTTGGGAAGGGTCCACGAGCCGAAGGCCGCGAAATGCCCGATCGAGATGCGCGTGATCCGAGGCCGGCAGTCGCAGCGTCAGCGCGGGGGCCAACGTCGCCAGTTGGCGAGGCTCGGAGGCCCCTGCGATCACCGCGGCGACGCCCGGTCGCGCGAGCACCCACGCCAGTGCGACGGCGGCGAGGCTGGTGCGGTGCGCCTCGGCCAGTGGCACCATCGCGTTGTGCATGCGCTCGTGGATGCGCTCGAGGTTCCTCGCTGCGAAGGCGGGCTCATGGGCGCGATAGTCGTGGGGCAACGCGCGGCCGTCGAGCATGCGTCCTGCGAGGATGCCCTGCGCGAGCGGGGAGTAAGCGAGAAACGCCGTGCCTGACTCGCGCGCCGCCGTCAGTGCTTCCGTTTCAACGTGACGGGCAAGCAGGTTGTACTCGCACTGGATCGCCACCAGGTTTCCACCCGTGGCTCGCTGCGCGGCCTGGACCTGGGCTCGCGTCGCGTTGCAGATTCCGATGGCGCGGAGTTTGCCTTGCTGCCGCAGCTCGGCGAGCTCGCCCATCGTTTCGGCCAGGGCGATGTCTGGATCAACATGGTGCAACTGAACCAGACCCAACCGCTCCAGCCCCAACCGCTGCAGGCTCGCCTCCACTTCGCGGCGGATCGATTCAGGC
Organism: Myxococcales bacterium FL481; assembly: GCA_006508105.1. Lineage (GTDB taxonomy): Bacteria > Myxococcota_A > Polyangia > Nannocystales > Nannocystaceae > FL481. Next base: position 2,862 of record QKPP01000064.1, read on the forward strand.
CGACCATCGCGGCGAACGGTCACGCGACCGAGTCGCGGATCGTCGACGGCAAACAACACTTCACCGTGCGAATCGTCCCACCGAAGGCCGACTTTCGTGAGTACTTCGAGCTGGTCTCGGCGCGAGGCGATCACGCGACCCAACACCCGCTCCGAGGTTCCGTAGCCGTAGAGCGGCGCGGTATCGATCGCGCGGATGCCCAGGTCAGTCGCCTCGTCGACCAGCCGCGCCGCGGCCTGGGTGGACGCAGCCTGCGACAACGCCATGCCCCCGAGCACGAGGCGAGACACGGTGACGCCATCTTGGCCCAGCGCCACTTGTTCCGATGGCGAGTCACATGAGGATGACGACTTCACGGGCACGCGCCGACTGTGCCACGCGGCCTGGCCGCGGCGAAAAAGGGCCTTGCCAACCCGGGGAGGAGCCTTTAAGCTTCGACGCGTTCATGCCGCTGGGCACGACCAACCGTTTCCCCCCGCGCCGTTTGGGCGGGCATGCTCATGGTCACCATCATCATCATGGCGGATTCGCCGGTGGTGCTTGAGCTGGAAACCTGATTTCTTCCTCGCAACGCCGGCCCCAGCCGGCGTTTGTGTTTGAGGACTCAGACACTGCGCCGGACAGGGGCCTCCCAGGGACCGACAGTGACTGATTCTCAATCCCTCCTCAAACTCGCTCTTCCCAAAGGCCGCATTCACGACGGCGTGCGCTCGCTGCTGTCGGGTGCCGGCATCAATGTGACGATGACGGCTCGGTCTTATCGGCCGCGCATCAACCTCGAGGGGTGGGAGGCCAAGATTCTCAAGCCGCAGAGCGTGGCCTTAATGCTCGGAGTAGGTTCGCGGGACGTCGGGTTTACGGGCGCCGACTGGATCGCCGAGCATCGCGCCGACGTCGTGGAATTACTCGACACCAAGCTCGACCCGGTGCGCCTGGTCGCGGCGGCGCCGGTGGACCTACTGGTCGACGGTCAGCTGCCGCGCGGTCCACTGGTCGTCGCGTCGGAGTACGAACAGCTGACGCGCGATTGGCTCGACCAGCGCGGCGAGCCGTACAAGTTCGTGCGGACCCACGGCGCGACCGAGGTGTTCCCGCCCGACGATGCCGACTGCATCGTGGACAACACCTCGACAGGGGCCACGCTGGAAGCGAACGGCTTGCGCATCGTGGCGGAGATCATGCGCTCGTCCACGCGCATGTTCGCGTCTCAGGCTGCGATGGGGGACCCGGCGCGGCGCGGCCGGATTGAGGATCTTGTGTGCTTGGTGGAGGCGGTGCTCGAAGCCCGGCGCCGGGTGATGATCGAGATGAATGTCCAACCGGATTGCCTCGACACGCTCGTCGAGCTGTTGCCGTGCATGCGGCGGCCGACCGTGGCGCGTTTGCACGGGGATGAAGGCTTCGCCGTCAAGGCCGCGATTTTGCGCCGAGACCTACCCGCCCTGATCCCCCGCATTCGAGCCGCCGGGGGCTCGGATATCGTCGTCACCAAGCCCGACCAAATCATCGTTTAGGAGCGGGTGGCGGCATGACCGGAAACCCAGCCCAAGTATCGGCGTACCGACCTCCTCGGCACCCAGCGCCCATCGACCTCGACTTGTCAGGGGGGGAGCGATCGACGGATTGCGCGCGACTCGAGGACTTGCTCGCGGCGATCGATGCGGACACGCTTCGTTGCTACCCCAAGTCGGCGGCGCTCGAGCAGGCCTACGCGCAGCACGTCGGTCAACCGTTCGATCGGGTCTACGCGACGGCCGGGGCGGACGAAGCCATCGACCGGCTGTGCCGGGCGTTTGTCAGCCCGGGTGGCAATGTGGTGTGTCCATGGCCGTGTTTCGAGATGATTCCGCGCTATGTGGCACTGGCCGGCGGCGAGCTGCGAGCGGTTGAGTGGGCTGCGGGAGAATTCCCGGTGTCACGGCTACTCGAGGCCGTCGACGCCCGCACCCAGCTGGTCGTGATCGTAACCCCAAGCAATCCCACCGGGGGGGTGGCGACCGAAGCCGACATTGAACGGGTCGCGGGGGCGGTGCCCCATGCGACGGTATTGGTCGACCTTGCGTACGGCGAGTTTGCCGACGGGGATCTCACGGCGACCGCCCTGCGCTTTCCCAATGTCGTGGTCACCCGGACGCTCTCCAAGGCGTGGGGGCTGGCGGGGCTGCGAGTCGGGTTTGCGCTAGGCCAGCCCGACCGCTTGGCCCTGCTCCGCGCCGCCGGGGGGCCCTACTCCGTGTCGGGCCCAGCACTGGCTGTGGCGTCACGGGCGCTCGAGTGCGGGGCGCAAGCCCAGCACGAGCATGTGGTGGAGGTTCGACGCGAGCGCGTCCGGCTCGAACAACAGGCACATTCGCTGGGGTGGTCGGCTGAACCGAGCCAGGGCAACTTCGTGCTGTGGCGCGGTCGTGGACCGCAATGGCTCCGCGACGGGTTGGCCGGGCTGGGGATCGGGGTGCGGATCTTCCCGGATACGCCGGCGCTGACCGACGCGGTGCGGATCACTTGCCCGGGTGAGCCCGTGCGTTTTCGGCGGCTCGAGACGGCGGTGGCCTCCGTGCTCGCGCCGCAGGCGGTGCTGTTCGACATGGACGGGGTGCTGGCCGATGTGTCGCAGTCGTATCGCGCTGCCATCGTCGAAACGGCGCGGTCGTTCGGCATCGAGTTGTCCGCGGGGGACGTTGAGGCGGAGAAACTGCGGGGGGACGCAAATGACGACTGGGCCCTGACCCATCGGCTTGTCGCCGCGCGGGGCGGCACCGCCACCTTGGCGGAGGTCACGGCACGATTCGAAGCGCTTTATCAGGGCACGAACGGCGAGCCTGGCTTTCGCGCCCGCGAGCGACTGATTCCGTCCCGCGCGTTTCTGGAGCGCCTGCGGATGCGGGTGCGCACTGGAATTGTGACGGGTCGTCCGCGCCAAGACGCCTTCCGCTTCCTGCGTGACCACGGCATCGAGGCCCTGTTCGATGTGGTGGTGTGCCGTGAAGACGCTCCGCTCAAGCCCGATCCGGCGCCGCTGCGGCTGGCGCTCGACTGCCTCTCTGAGCCGGACCACCTGTGCGAGCGGGCGTGGTATGTCGGCGACACCCCGGACGACATCACGGCGGCTCGCAAGGCCAGCCTCGTGCCGCTAGCTATCGCCCCCCCGGGTGCGGACCGAGTGACGATGGACCCCAAACTACTGGCGGTCGGGGCGGCTCGCGCCTTGGACACCGTCGACAGCCTGGAGGAGCTGCTGCCATGAATACCGCCCCCCGCCGAGCCACGCTCAGTCGTCGCACGGCCGAGACCGACATCACCGTCGAGCTGGTGCTCGACGGCGGTGGGACGGCCGAGGTCGCGACGGGTATCGGCTTTCTCGACCACTTGCTGACCGCATTGACCAAGCACGCGCGTTTCGATCTCCAGCTGCGTTGCCGCGGTGATTTGCACATCGACGATCATCACACCGCAGAAGACTGCGCGTTGGTCCTGGGTGCGGCCCTTGACCAGGCGTTGGGCGAAAGGGCGGGGATCGGTCGCTTCGGCTACGCCTACGCTCCCCTGGACGAGGCATTGGCTCGCGCGGTGCTCGACTTGTCGGGTCGGCCGCACGCGGAAGTCCGGCTTGACCTGCGACGACCCACTCTCGGCGCTTTGGCCGGCGAGAACGTCGGTCATGTGTTGCGCTCACTGGCCATCGCGGCCCAAGCCACACTGCATGTCGACCTGCTGCGGGGAGAAAACGATCACCACCGGGCGGAAGCCGCGTTCAAAGCCACCGCGTTGGCGTTGCGGCAGGCGGTGGCCACGACCGGTAGCGATCAGGTGCCGAGCACCAAAGGAGTGTTGTAGCGCATGGCTATGCAAGTACAAATCGTTCCGACCGGCGTCGCCAACCTGGCGTCGGTTCAAGCCGGTCTGCGGCGCGTGGGCGCGTCGTCGACAATCGGGGCCGATCCCGACGCGGCGAGGCGGGCCGATCGCGTGGTGCTCCCGGGGGTCGGAGCGTTTGCCCCGGCGATCGAGCAGCTGCGACAATCCGGGCTCGCGCAGGCGTTACAGGAGCGGGTGGAGCAAGGGCGGCCCACGCTGTGTGTGTGTCTTGGGTTGCACCTTTTGTGTCGCAGCTCCGAAGAGAGTCCCGGCGCGAGCGGCCTTGGCATCGTTCCCGCCGACGTGCGGCGGTTTGACCCCCAGCTGCGTGTGCCTCAGTTCGGCTGGAACAAGATTGTCGCTCCTGACGCGGCCCGGTACCTGCAAAGCGGCTACGCCTATTTCGCCAACTCATTTCGTCTCTCAGAGCCAGTGGCGTCGTGGGCTTGCACCATGTCGGACTACGGTGGTCCCTTTGTCGCGGCGCTGGAGCGCGGAGATGTAGTGGCCTGCCAGTTTCACCCCGAGCTTTCCGGCGCGTTCGGAGCCGGGGTGTTGCGTCGTTTTGTCGGAGGACCCCACGCATGCTGACCTCGCGGATCATCCCCTGCCTCGACGTTCGCGGAGGACGCGTCGTCAAGGGCGTCAAGTTTCAAGGTCTCGTCGACGCGGGGTCGCCCGCTGAGCTGGCCGCGGCCTACGAGGCGCAAGGTGCCGACGAGCTGGTCATGCTCGATGTCTCGGCGACACCGGACGAGCGGCGGACGGCATTCGATACCGTCCGTGCCATTCGGGAGAGACTCGGCATTCCCCTGACCGTTGGCGGCGGGGTGCGGCGAGTCGCCGACGCCGAGGACTTGCTGTCGGCGGGGGCGGACAAGGTTTCGGTCAACACCGCCGCGGTCGCCGACCCATCCCTCGTCGATGAACTTGCGCGGCGCTTTGGTAGCCAGTGCGCCGTGGTCGCGATCGACGCAGCGCGGCGTGCCGGCGGGGGGTTCGACGTGGTGGTGCGCTCCGGCACCGAGCGCCCGGGCGTGGACGCCGTGGCTTGGGCCCGCGAGGTGGCACAGCGCGGCGCGGGCGAGATCCTGCTCACGTCGTGGGACCGCGACGGCACGCGCGAAGGCTACGACTGCGAGATGCTCACGGCCGTCAGTGACGCTGCGCCCATTCCGGTCATCGCTTCGGGCGGAGCCAACTCGGCGGCCCATCTGCTCGAGGCGTTTCGGGCCGGGGCCTCCGCGGCCTTGGCTGCCTCTATTTTTCACTATGGCGACACGACTGTGGCCGCCGTCAAAGAGTACTTGGCCGAACACGGTATCGAGGTGCGCCGGTGATTATTCCTTCGATCGACATCATGAACAACAGCACCGTCCAGCTGGTGGGCGGGGAAAAACAAGCGCTCGACGCTGGCGATCCACGACCGATCGCGCGTCGCTTCGGCCAAGTCGGTGAGATCGCCGTGGTCGATCTCGACGCGGCGCTGGGGCGAGGCGACAACGTCGAGTTGATCGAATCGCTGCTGCCGATCGCGGACTGTCGCGTGGGCGGGGGAATCCGCGACGTGGATACGGCCCTGCGCTGGCTCGATCGCGGGGCAACGAAGGTGGTGCTCGGCACCGCGGCCAAACCCGATCTGCTCCGCCAGCTGCCGAAGGAGCGGGTGATCGCGGCCCTCGACGCTCGCAGCGGCGAGGTCGTGGTCGAGGGTTGGCGCACGCGAACCGGAGTCGACGTCGCCGATGCCATCGGCGAACTGGTGCCGTACGTCAGCGGGTTTCTGATCACCATCGTCGAACGAGAAGGTCGCCTCACGGGGGTCGATCTTGACCACGCCGCGCGCTTGCGTGAGCGGTGCGGACCCGCGCGATTGACCCTGGCGGGCGGCGTGAGTACGGCCGAAGAGGTCGCGGCCCTCGATGGGCTGGGAATCGACGCGCAGGTCGGGATGGCGATCTACACCGACAAGTTCTCCCTGGCGGACAGCCTCGCTGCGATGCTTCGCAGCGACCGGCCTGACGGGCTGTGGCCCACCGTGGTCGTCGACGAGCTCGGCGTTGCGCTCGGGCTGGCGTACTCGAGCCGGGAGAGCCTGGCCGAGACGCTCAAGACCGGTCGCGCGGTGTATCAATCCCGCTCGCGCGGACTTTGGCGCAAAGGTGAGACCTCGGGTGCGATTCAGACCCTGGTTCGCGTGGATACGGACTGCGATCGCGATACGCTGTTGTTTGTCGTGCGGCAGCACGGTGCGGGGTTTTGTCATTTGGACACGCGCACCTGCTTCGGGTCACGAGACCGTGGGCTCGGGGCGCTCATGCGCCGTATCGAGGCGCGGAACCAAAGCGCACCCGCTGGTTCCTACACTCGCCGACTTTTCGACGACCCGGAGTTGCTGCGAGCCAAGCTGCTCGAGGAAGCGGGCGAGCTCGCCGACGCCGAGACGACCCAAGAAGTGGTGCATGAGGCGGCCGATGTCATCTACTTCGCGTGCGTTCGCGCGGCGAGTCGCGGGGTCGATCTGGCCGCCATCGAGGCCGAACTCGACGCTCGGGCGCTCAAGGTGCGGCGCCGCGGCGGCGATGCGAAACCGGGGGCCCGATCATGACGCGGCCGAGCGGGTCGGTGGGGTTCGAGCCGCTGTCACCGTCGGCTTTGGTCGCGCCCCGGCAGATCGAGATCGACGCGGAAACGTGGTCCGTCAGCCAGCGGATCGTCACTGAGGTGCGGGTCGAAGGCGAGTCTGGCCTGCGTCGCTACGCCGAGCAGTTCGACGGCTTGGATCCGGGCGCGGGCCTCGTGATCGACGCGGCCGCCTTGGCTGCGGCCTACGAGGGGCTCAGCGCACGTGACCGCGGCGTGTTGGACCGGACCGCGCAGCGGATCGAGACGTTCGCTCGAGCTCAGCGTGACGTCGTGCGGGACATGGAGATTCCGGTGCCGGGCGGTCGCGCGGGCCACCGGGTGATGCCGATGCAGGCGGCGGGCTGCTACGCCCCCGGTGGTCGGTTCCCGTTGCCGTCGTCGGTACTGATGACGGTCATTCCGGCCAAGGCGGCCGGCGTGGAGACGGTCTGGGTGGCCTCGCCGCGGCCGAGCCCGGTCACCCTCGCCGCGGCGTATGTCGCGGGCGCGGATTCGTTGTTGGCTGCCGGCGGGGCGCAGGCGGTGGCGGCCTTGGCCTTCGGCGTCGACCCCTGCCCACCGTGCGACATCATCGTCGGGCCGGGCAATCGCTACGTGACGGCGGCCAAGCAGATCGTGTCGTCCAGCGTGGCGATCGACATGCTCGCCGGGCCTTCGGAACTGGTGATTGTCGCCGATCGGACCGCCGACCCCGAGATCGTAGCGGCGGATCTGCTGGCTCAAGCGGAGCACGATCCCGACGCGTGGCCGGTGTTAATCACGACCGACGCCGCGTTGGTCCAGCGGGTCGTCCCCGCCCTTGAGCGGCAGCTTGCGTCGCTGCCGACCGCCGACATCGCCCGCGCGGCGCTCAAAAACGGCGGCTACGTCGTGGTGCCCGAGCGGGCCCAGGCCCTGGAGCTCTGCGACCGGTTGGCGGCCGAACACGTCGAGCTGTTGCTCGAAGATGCGAACTCCGCCGCTCGGTCGCTCCGCTGCTACGGGGGCTTGTTCGTGGGCAGCGGGAGTGCCGAAGTCTTCGGTGACTACGGCGTGGGGCCGAACCATGTGCTGCCGACGGCGGGCACCGGTCGGTATCGCGGCGGATTGTCGGTGTTGAGCTTCCTGTCGACCCGCACCTGGCTCAAGATGGACCGTCCCGCCGCGATTGCGGAAGATGCCGCCCACCTCGCGCGTCTCGAAGGACTCGAGGCCCACGCCCGCGCGGCGGACCTCCGCAAAGGCGGGTAGGGCGGGTAGATTTCCCGACGTGGCGACGGTCGTCCCCCTCGCGTGTGTCGAGGGGCTTGACGCCCACGCTCGTGCGCGGTCCCTCGCAGGGGGGGTCGAACTACTCGATCGGAATATCCGGGTTGACGACACCCAGCCCATAGCCGGTCATGTCGCTGTAGGTGTACGGCATGTCCAGATCCGTGTACGTGCCCGCGAGTTCCTCGGTCTCCGGGTCGAACTTGTACGCCGTCTCTTCCCGATCGACCATCCATACGTAGCCTTCGAAGTCGATCGAAATCCCTCGTGTTTCTGGGCTGCCGAAATCGTACCGACCGATGACTTCGAGGGTGTCGCCGTCGACCCCGATTAGGCGATTGGGCTCGGCTCCCGAGTACGTCCCGGCGATCCAGACCCGGTTTTGCACATCGACCATCACGCCGAGGCCGCGCGCGTTGGCCACTTCGTCAAACGTCTCGGTCTCCGGGTCGAAACGGTAGGTCTGGTTCTTGTCACCTGTGATCCATACGGACTGATCACGGGCGATGGCGATGCCGTAGGGCAGCCCGTAGGGGACCCGATGCTTGCGGACGTCCATCGTCTCGAAATCGACCTCCAAAAGATCAAGGTTCCGATTCATCAGCCACAGGTCGTTGTCCTCGTCGACCGCTCCGCCGTACGCGTACTGTGAGATGTCGACGGGAAATTCTTCTTCGATCTCGCCGGTGTCACCGTCGATCAGGACGACCATGTGCCCGGCAGCCCCGCTGTAGGAGGTCCACAGTTTGGTGTTGTTCCAGTGTCCGTTGGGAGCTTGCTCTCCGGTGGTCCACGCCACGGGACGATTGCTATTGGCTCCGTCGAATTCTACAAACCATTGCAGGCAGTCGTCTTCACCGAATGGCAACACATCGTCTTTTCCCGACGAGGTCGTGAGCTCACCATCGCCATTGTAGTCGTTCGCCTCGCAGTCGCTGCGGCGTGTGAGAAACTTGGCGACCCCGGCCGTTCCGGAACCTTGACCCCGGCTGGCGACCACGGCGTCCCCGTTGAGGTTGACCGACGTGCGCGACGGATCGAACCCCCCGGCGACGTAGCGCGCGTGCTCCACGAGGGTGCGTGTGTCGACCTTCGAGAGGGTGTCGTCGAGGTCGTTCGCGATCCAGATGTAGGAGAAATCGCCCTCGGGGTCCTCTTCTTGCGGAGGGTCTCCGGTGCTCGGATCGCCGATATCGAAGCTCGGAACGTCATGGTCGTCGTCGTCGTCGTCGTCGTCGTCGTCGTCGTCGTCATCGTCATCGTCA
>QKPP01000066.1 GCA_006508105.1 Myxococcales bacterium FL481
AGACGGGACGCCAAGGCCCCGCGGGTCCCCAGGGGGCAACCGGACCCGCGGGGCCATCGGGCGGGGTCGTAGGCGAGGACAAGCTCCGATTCGGAGAGGAGCTTGTGGGCGCTCTCGACGGCGTCAACACGGTGTTTACGCTTCCTCGCAGCGAGGTGGCCCACCATGCCAGCCCCGGCCACCGCATCCGCCTATACTTCAACGGTCTGCGGGTGCCGGAGTCGCGCTGGTCAGCGTCGGAATCGGGCGGCGCCGGTACGGGCTTCGACACGGTCGACGTGGCGGGGTACCTGGTGCCCCGGTCCGGTGACTGCCTCTACGTAGACTACGTCCAGCTGTAGGGTTGCATTTTGGGACGGGGTGTGGTAGGGTGCGGGTCTGCCGGGATTAGCCGGCCCTTGACAAGGAAACAAGCATCCTATGGGATTTCTTCGACAAGACGGGCAGATCGAGAGCACGAACGAGACCATCGTCGGGTTCAACGATAACCTCGCCCCCTCGCAAGCAAACTACGAGACCAACGTCGCCCACCTGGCGGACGACCTCAACGCCCTCCGCTCGGCGGTGTCCTACCTCAAGGACATCCAGGCCGGCAACTGGTACGACGCGCAAACCGCCCCTTCGGCCCTCGAGGCCGGCTCGCTGCGCGGTGTGGACGGGCTCAACGACGCCGTCCACCTCTTGGAGAAAAAGCGCTTTCTCCGCAAAGAGTTGTCCCTCGTGGACGTCAGCGTCCCGGCTTCCCAGAACTACGTGATCCTGGGCGCGGGTGAGCTGCCGCCGACGGCGGCCTATGAGACGGGCGCGGTCGGCCTGGGCACCGTCGCTGCGGCGCACGGCGGCACGTTCGGCGACCACTCTCTGGACGAGATCGCGGGCGGAACGGCGATCTCGCCGAAGAACCTCGTGCAGGTGGTCGACGGAGCAACCCGCGACCCGATCCTGTCGGCCGACAGCAAGGTCTACGGCCTTCTCCACGCGGAGACCGCGGGCAGCGGCACCGCCACCGACGCGACCCCGAACCGGCTGCAGGTCAGCTTCGTCCGCATCAACGCGGCAGGTGACGACCTCGAGGCCTGCCCTGTGGCGGACATCGAGAACCAGTCGGTCAACCTGTGCTTCGCGCGTCGGGTCCGGTTTGAGGACCTCACCGAGCAGGACATGATGAGCGACGCTGTGGTCGACGTGCCGGCAGGCGCGACGGTCACCCGCCAGGTTGCGTACAACAACCAGGGGGTCACCCCGGTCGAGTTGTCCGCTTCCGCTCACCTCGATCTCGCCACTGGTGTCTCGTGGCACCTGCGCGACAACCTCGACGCCGAGCTTTTCAGCATCACCGAGGGCTCGGGTTCGGGCGCCACGTCGGCCGTGTTCAGCTCCGACGTAGACCTGCTTGACATCCAATCCGTGGATACCCACATCCGCAACGACCTGCGCGTCGCCATCGACAGCGCACGTCCAATCCGGATTGGGCAGTCGCTGGGCCGGATTGAGACCGAGGGCGGCTCGATGGAGCTGCTGTCGGCCAACGAGCTGTTCTTCGACGACGTCAACGCCGCAGGCTCCGGCTGGAGCATCGGCGCCGGCATCAAGTTGTCGGAGACCTCGGCCGAATGGGACGACTTCGAGGCCGCTTTCGGCGAAGTCTCCCTTCTGGACGCGATCGTGCAGGCGAAGTCGGGCTCGGTCAAAACCGTGGTCTACGCGACGGTCACCGGTGGCAACTACGCTGCCAGCACGGACCTCAATGGGCCGACCACCTACGGCAACCTGGACACCGACCTTCCGTCGTACGCCAGTGTCGGGTTCAGCCCTGACACCGTGGAGTACTACATGAACGGTGAGCGCCTGGTGACGGGCGTGGACGTGGTCGCGGGTACCGCCAGCGGCGACATCCAGTTGAACAAGCAGGTCAAGGGGACGGGCAGCCGTCCGGACGTCATCCAAGCGATCGTCTGGGGCGAGTAGTCCGAGTAGGGTAGCGTCGTAGGCGCTGAGATGGCCCGCGGGTGTAGTTGCCCGCGGGCCTTTTTGTGTGTAGGGTACGGGCATGATGAGCCCACAAGCACACGAGTTCAAGGGCCGGGCGCAAGTCACCGGCGACATTGGGGAGACCCTCCAAAAACGTCTCGAGGCCCTTCGGTCCCGCGAGCAGCAGCACCACGGCGGCGTGAGCATGGCGAGGGACCTGGAGAAGGTTATCAGCAGTCTCGGGGAAAAAGCCGCCAATGCCTATAAAGACGGCTATCTGGATGCGCTCGAACCCGAAGAGGTGCTGCAGCTCATCCGTGCCTATCTCGACGATGCGACGACGCTGTGCCGGGACCTCGCGGACCGTGCCGAGAAGATGGGTCACGTCGCCGCGGGGCAGGGAGCGGCCACCCAGTTCGCGGTGGACCTAGTGCAGCGCCACCACAGCGTCAGCTGTGGCCGCTATGAGTCCCTCACGGCCCCGCCGGAGGCCGACGACGGCGAGGGCCCGACGTCCTTCAACGAGGGCAAGGTGCCCTTCCACGAGCGCGGCACTGCGGCGGAGCCTGAGGAGGACTAGGTGGCCCGCAGCGAACGCGTCGACGACCTCGACTTCTGCGACATGACCCCGGCGGGCCCGCCAACCGAGGAGGGACAGGTCCGCCTCGTCAACGGGGACCTCGTGGCCTTCGTGGGGGGCCAGGTGCGGTCGCTCACGCAAGGTGGCGGCGCTCTCCCGCCCGCAGCGCTGGTCGGCGAGGTGCTTTTCTCTTGCGACGGCGCCACTTTTGAGGTAGCCCTGCCGGTGACCTCCTGTTTCGGGTGGCTCGTCAACGACGACGGCATCCACATCGTGAACGGATAACCATGCCCAACGCAAAGCACAGCGCGCAGACCCCGGATGAGGGGATTCACGTAGCCTACGCCTGGACCTTCGCCGACGCCTCCGCCCGGGGAGCGGGGACCCCGACCGCGGGACCCGCGACCATCGTTGCGGGAGACGTGGGGAAGCTCGCCCGCCAGCTCGACGACAACTCGCTGCACCTCCTGACGGGGGTGGGGCCCCTGACCTGGACCGCCGTGGGGCTCACCCACGACCAGGTGCACGCGCTTGGCGGACCGGACCATACCGCGTCCACCCTGGCGCAGCTCAACGCCCTCATCTCGGACGCCACCCTGGATGACGCAGGGAGCCCCAGGACGCCCTCAGGAGCGGCCGGGGGCGACCTCGGGGGGTCGTACCCCAGCCC
>QKPP01000158.1:0-3913 GCA_006508105.1 Myxococcales bacterium FL481
TTGGTGCACGTGGGATTGAGACGACGAACAAGGGCCTTGGGCTCGACGCGCATGGTGCTTCTCCGGTGGACCGCGGGGAGGGCGGTGTCGCGGTTGACGATGACCTGCGTGCAGACGCCAAGGCAACCCGTCCCGGTGAATCCGAGGCTCACATTGGAGACGAATCTACACACGTTCGGGGGGAACGCGTCTTGCGCGCGGGCGCGCGCAGTCGAGCGCCGACGATCCAGCTCGCCGAAAACTGTCGATCTCGCGCGGCGCGAAATCTCGAAGGCAGAGCGATCTCAGGACTCGTTGACGGTGAGGTTCGTCGGTTACGGGACTCACTTGTTCACACCCGGTGTCAGTGGCAGTGGCGATGCGTTGGACCCGCTGCAGCCCGAGCCGCCAGCGACCCGCGACCTCGCTCGTCTGCATCGACCCGCGTCGCCGCGTCGGGCCCGTCTCTTCTGGTTCGAGGCCTGGCCGCGGATCGCCATCGCGAGCGTGCCGACTTGACCCGGTGGGTTCGTAGGCAACGGTCGCTACACTAACGCTGGAGCTCCGCCGGTTGGGGTACCCGGCGGCGAGTTGCGCTCGACTAGTTTCGGATTCAGTTGAGCTCCACGCGATAGGATTGCCGGCAGCCGGTCGCAACTCCCGCACTCGCGGGAACCATCGGAAACGTCGCAAAGACCCGGTTGGTGACCGCACGAGCCAGTGCGCGTGGCAAGCAGACTCACTGTTGCGCAGTATCGCACTGGTGACCGGCGACCGCGGAGTCGATACCTTCCAACGGCGACCTTGCTGGTGCGACACCACGGCACGGATGATCTGCAAGCGATCCAATCTCGGCGAGGTCATGTTGTGGTCTGCGAACCACACCGAGCCGAGCAAGGGCAGTTCACGGCGATGAGTAGACAAGTCGCAATCACGAACGCAGACGCGGCGACGACGAGGACGGCAGCCATGCCGGTGACCACCGGGACCCATAGCCCCTCGAACGAGGCCGGCCCGAGCGCGGGCCAACAGAGAACTCAACGAGCAAGACCGATGTCGGGAACGAGGACCAAGAAAACCACCGCAGGCGATCGAGCGTCGGCTCGGGGCAACCAGGCCGGGCGCTCGAAACCCCACGCCGACATCGCGAACAAGCGCCGGACCGGACCCGCGAAACGGACGGCGACGACGGGACAGACCGTGGCGGTGAGCTCCGGGAAGTCGGCGAGCGCTCCGGACTCGGCGACGGCTCGTCGTGGGAAAAAAAGGGCGTCTCGGTCACGCGGCCCGGCATCGACGTCGAGCGAGGCGACCGTCGCTCGGACGGCGCCCAAGCGGGCCACATCGAGCCCTTCAACTGCGGGTAAGAATTCGCCGAAGAAGCGGTCGGTGAGGGGTCAAGCGAACGCGATGACAAAGCCGGAGACGGCTGCTTCCGTGACGTCGGGCGCCAAGACTCAGTCGCCTCCCGTCAAGTCCGCCAGCACGGCAAAGAAACGCGGAAAAAAAGCGGCGAAGGCCGTCGCGAAGGCCGGCACCGCGGCGAAGACGGCCGCGCGCCAGACACGGAGCGCCGTGGCGTCGGCGGGGAGGGCTGGGGAAACGGGCCGGTCCGAATCTGGTACCAAGCCGACTGCGTCCACCCAACGCAAGCGCCGAGCGTCGAAGTCGGCCTCCGTCACATCTCCCAATGCGACGCGCAAGCGGGCGGTGACCGAGCGTCCGGGCCAGCGCCCGGGCGGGGGGGGGTGGTCGTTGAGTGTGGACCGTTGGGTGCGGAAGACCGGGGCCCCGGCGCGGATACTCGTCGATGAGCTGCGCCGCCTCATTCGCGGGGCGGCGCCATCGCTGGACGAGTCGATCAAGTGGAGCCAGCCGGTGTACTGCGGCAACCAGCCGGTTTGTTATCTCATGGCGCGGGCCGAGGGCCACGTGACGTTCGGGTTTTGGCGAGGGGTGGAGCTTCCCGACCCGCAAGGGATCCTGGAGGGCTCGGGCTCTCGCATGCGGCACGTCAACGTCGAGCGGATCACCGATGTCCCTCGGTCCGCGCTTTCCGACCTGGTTCGTGCGGCGGTCGAACTCGACGCGTCGGCTCAGGTTGCCGGTCAGAAGTTCCAGTAGCCGTAGCGCAAGCCGAGTGTACCGAGCGCGTACGCGAAGCGATTGTCTCCCAGGCCGTGCGCCGCCAGGGGGGCTTCGACCGCAGCTTGCACCGTCCAGTGATCCGCGACACGCCATGACAACCCGAGGCCGGCTGCGGTGTCGCGAGCAGAGGAGCGGGGCAGTGGGTCCTCGTCGTGTCGGATGCGACCTTCGTATGTCGCCCGCAGGTAGCTGCTAACGACAAGCCCGGAACGCAACTGGTAGCCCCCGGAGACGGCCCCTTGGACACCGGGACCGAACCGCTGCACCACGGCCGGCCGATCGAGGCGCCGCGGCAGCGGGACGGTCGCCCCGAGGTCGAGACGCACAAACCACGTCTCGACGCTGTGCTCGACCGTCGCGCCGGTGACCAGGGTCCACACGCCGCGTCCCGTGACGTCGGCCCCGAGCGTCGAACGGGATCGGTCGGTGGGACGCCCGGTCGCTGCGAGGACCGCCGCGTGCAAGGCGATCCCGGGAATCCGCCGAGATTCGCCCGGCTCGACGACGTCCCACCGCACACCGCCGCGCAGGTCGCCGAATCCCGCTCCCCACTCTCCGTCGCCATCGATGGCGCGGTATGGGGTCACAAAGGGGATCGCGGCGTAGGCGGACCAACGCCGCGACATGCGAAGCATGCCCCATAGCTGCGTGGTGAGCAGGCGCTCGCGCTCGCCGTTGTCGAGCAGCTGGAACCGAGCGCCGGTGTCCCACTGGCCGATCCCCTCGGCCCACGAGACGCGCAGGCCCACGGCGAGCATCTCCCAGGTGAGCAGTCGACCGATGCCAAGGGCGGTCGCCGACATGCAGCACGCCGCCGCCTCGACGCGGGTGGGCAACCCGGCGCCGGTGAGGAGTGCTGCTGCGGCGAGCCCCCGCCCCGCGATCGCGCTGGCTTTGCCCACTACTCGATCTCGACGTCGATGACCTCGACGCCGAACTCGTCGCCGCTGACCGCAGTGATCGTGATTTCCCAGGCGCCGGACATCTGGAATGTGACGGGTTCCGCCAGGTAGCCGGGGCCTTCCACCGGCGTCAGCTGTGGCGTTTCGGTGGACCCGTGTCCGTGCGCGGGCATGTAGAGCTCCATCTCGATGGTGTCCGCGACGATCGGCGTGCCCTCGGCGCTGGCGACTTCCAAGAACATGCGGTTGCGTCCCTTCACCAACGGTTCAGGCATGTCCACCGCGATGGCCAGCGTGCCGGGGTCGAATGGCTCGCCCCCGGCGGAGGCCTGGCAGCTAGCAAGCGCCACCACGACGGTGCCGGCGCCGATCGAACGCGTGTGAATCGTCGGCCACATGCCGTCTGCATAGAGGCCCGTGCGTCCCCAATCAACGCGGCAAATTGTCGCAGCCTTGGTATCCGGCCCCACGGGCTCGTCGCGGCCTTGTGCGAGTTGCGCGGGGGGAGCCGAGCGTCGGTCGAGGCTCCAGGATGGGCCCGGCATGGGAGCCAGCTTGTGCCCTCGCTGCGGTGAACTCCGAACGCGACCCGTTGCGTCCGGACCGATGGGCGGCAACACTCGCGTTGTGGTGATTTCCCGACCGTTTTCCAAGGGCCGTGGTCGCACGGTGTTGTTTGGCCTCAGCCTGAGCGTCGCGTGGGTTTGCGGAGATGACGGGGAGGAGAACCCGCCGGCGGCTGACGACGATGACGATGACGGCGAAGACCCCGACAACACCGGGGCTGACGACAGCAGCACCGGAGACACCGGTGGGGATGGCACCGGCAGCGATGATGACGACAGCGGGGATGACGACGACGGCGGGGACGATGACGATAGCGG
>QKPP01000158.1:4013-9794 GCA_006508105.1 Myxococcales bacterium FL481
AGCGGGGATGACGACGACGGCGGGGACGATGACGATAGCGGCGACGATGACGATGACGATGACACCGGCGGCGACGACGATGACGACGACTCGGGCGGCGACGATGACGACGACACGGGCGGAGACGATGACGATGACGATGACACCGGCGGAGACGACGATGACGATGACACCGGCGGAGACGACGATGACGATGACGACGACACCGGCGGAGACGACGATGACGATGACGACGATGACGTGACACTGGCGGACATTCAGCCCATCTTCACGGCCAAATGCGGGTGCCATTCCGGCGATGATCCGGCCGCCTCACTCGATCTATCGCCGGGCGTGACCCACGGTGCGCTGGTCGACCAAGACTCGGCCTCGGCTCTCAAACTCGTCGAACCGGGGGATGCCGAGGCCAGCTACCTGGTGTACAAGCTCGAGGGGACGCAAGAGGACGTGGAGAACGGGAAGGGCAAGCAAATGCCTCCCCCGCCCGCGGCCGTTCCCCTGCCGCAGGAAGACATCGATCTCGTCCGCGCTTGGATCGATGGGGGCGCGCTAGAGTAGCTGCCAACGCTTTCGCGGTGCCGGACGGAGCCCGCACGCGTGATGGAGTCCATCGTGGTCAGGGTCTGCTCCGGGCGCGGTGACACGTCTGCCGCGGTCGCGCGCCTCCGCGAGCGGCAACATCACGTCGATCGTCAC
Organism: Myxococcales bacterium FL481; assembly: GCA_006508105.1. Taxonomy (GTDB): domain Bacteria; phylum Myxococcota_A; class Polyangia; order Nannocystales; family Nannocystaceae; genus FL481. Next base: position 4,710 of record QKPP01000158.1, read on the forward strand.
TAGGCTGACGGGTTCGCGGCGAGAGGCCCGATCGCCGTTGCGCGACACGAATGTCGGAGCCCCGGGACGCACGCGTCATGCTTGCGCCCGGTTCAGAGGTGCCCTAAACCGCACAGGTGCGAGTGATGATCGTCGCGGGCCTGCTGGTGGGCGCTTGTACACCCGCGCCAGAAATTCACCATGCGCCGCTGACTCCGGTGGTGGCCTGCCAAGAGGCATTCTTGTGCGCGCTGGAATGCGCCGACTGTTGGGGGTCGGACTGTCAGTACAATAGCTTATGTACCGAGCGCTGCGCTGGACGATGGGACGAGCCCACGGAGTGCGTGGGCTGGCAGCCGGGCGAATACGGGGCCGCGCTAGCGTGGAGTTGTGACGACTCGAGCACGAGCTGGACCGATGTCCCGGGAAAATGCCCGCGCTCGAAGATGAATCAATGTGCGTGTCGCTGGGATCACTACTCGTGCTCGCCGCGGTTTTGTGAGGATCCTGAGGTGTGGGTGCCGGACCACGATGATCCCGGGACGGATTCCTCGGCGGACAGCAGCACTGGCGAGACCGAGGACACCGGGTGGACCGACGACACGGGCCCGAGCGACACGTCGGCCGACACCGACACCGGGAGCGACACCGGCGACGGTGACGAGCCGCAGCCCGATGTGGCGGTGCGCTGGGTGAGGCAGTGGGGCACCGGTGTCAACGATGAGGCGACCTCGATCGCAGTCGGATCCGATGGGTCTGTATACGTGGCCGGAAGCACCCGGGGGCAGCTTGGGGCAGACAGCGAGAACGCCGGGGGATGGGACGCCGCGCTGGTTCGCTTCGACGCTACCGGCTCGTGGCAGTGGACTCGGCAGTGGGGGTCGACCGGGAACGATCGGGCCCGCGCGGTCGTCGTCGACGCCGAAGGGAACGCGATCGTCGCGGGCGTGGCCGGGGGGGCCCTCGGTGGGGCGCCAAGTCACGGTCAACAGGACGCTTTCGTGGCCCGCTTCGCGCCCGATGGCGCGCGCCACTACGTGTCGACGTGGGGAACGTCGGCCGACGAACACGTGGACAGCATTCAGTTGGGCGTGGCGCTCGATGTGCACGTGGTGGGCCTGACGTCGGGGCGAACCCGCGTGGGTGGCGACGACACAGACGTCTTCTTGTCAACGTTTGATGCGGGGAGCGGAGCGCTCCGTGACGTCGTCACCTGGGGCAGCGCGGCCGACGAGGTGGCCGTAGACGCGACGTTCGACCCGGTGAGCGGGCAGTTGTTCGTGGCGGGGACGACGATGGGTGACGTCTTCGGCCCCAACGCCGGTCGAGCGGACGTCTTCGCGGTGGCCCATCGTCCGGGCGCGGGGGACGTTTGGACCCGGCAATGGGGCGGAGCCGAGTACGACCTCGGGGCGGCGACGCAATGGTCGCCTGACGGTACCTTGTACGTCGCCGGCACTGGCGGCGGGGATCTGTTTTTGTTGGCGTACGATGCTTCGGGCAGCTTGGGAGGAGTGCGCTGGTGGGGCTCGTCGGCTCTCGACGCTGCCTATGACGTGGCGGTGGCTCCCGGCGGTCGGGCGTACGTGGTCGGCTCTTCGCGGGGTCAACTTGGGGCCGAATCGGCCGGGCAAGAAGACATCTTCATCTCCGCCTTTGAGGACCTGACCTTGCAGTGGCAGATGCAGCTGGGTACATCCGCCGGTGATCTGGCTCTCGCCGCCACCACGGGGCCCGACGGCGGGTTGTATCTCGCTGGGCACACGCTCGGTGATCTCGGGGGGCCGAACGCAGGCAAGGCGGACGGGTTCGTCGTGCGACTCGAAGCGATCGAAGCGGAGGACCGATGAAACGCAATCGACGGGCCGCCTGGGCGGCATGTTCCACGCGGCGGACGATCGGGGGGCTTTTTGCGTTGGCCATCGGTGGTTTGGTGGGGTGCAGCGAGGCTGACGACGATCGCTGTCAGGTCGCGTGTCACTGCCACAACGATGTCCAGTACCGCGACGCGGGCTACTGCGATCGCGAGTTGCTCTATTGCGTGTCGGGTCAAGAAGTTTGTGAGCAGCTGTGTGCGAGTGATGGCGGGCTCGAGCAGATGTGCACGCCAGCCGAAAACCAGCCTGTCGGCCACATCGCGCCCAGTTTGGTGTGCCCGGGCATCGACCCCGTCACCGAACCGTGCGGGGCCGTGGCGGACTGTCGCGTGCACCGGGGCGGCCGACTGGGCTGGCTGGGCGCGCTGGTCGTGTTGGTGTGGGGCATCGGACACCGACGGAGGAGTCGCTGATGTCGTTGTGGCTGAGTTTGGCGGTCGGCGTGGCGCAGCCGGCATCGGCGGCGCCTCCAGCGGGCGTTGCGTCGCAGCCAGCGCCCACGGCGTCGGCTTCTCGCGAGACTCCTGACGTCGGGACGGCAGCCGCCCCGGCGGAACGCCCCGCCTCGGGGACCTACGGTGGAGCCGAACCGCTGGGGCCATTGGAGGAGACGGGGTCCGGGGCGGGGGGCGCTGTCTCGCCGACCGACGATGTTTCGACACAACCTGGGCGAACGGAGGGCTCGACGGACGCCGGTGCCCAACGACTTGCGCCGTCGGCAGGACCCGCCGCGCCGGCCAACGTCGCCCCGCAGCCGCCACTGGTTCAGCCGGCGCCTCCACCGGCGCCCGGCCCCCGTCCGACGCCGACCGGCCTGGACCGTGGCGTTGGCGAGCGCACCACCGGGGCCGTGCTCTCGTTGGTGGGGGTGGCGATGTGGGGCGGGGCGGTTGGGCTGCAAGCCGTCCACGGCCATCGAGTCGATCGATGCCTGCGTCGCGTGTTGGATCACCACGTAGGGTGGACGTACGACGACCTTGGCGACTGCGAGCGCAGCGAGCGGGCGTGGCGATGGGGGGCGCGAACCATGTTGATCGGGGCGCCTGTGTTTTCTCTGCTCGGTGGCAGCGCGGTGGGACGTGGTCGGGCGCGTGCCGACGCGGCCGATGGGATGCCGGCCCGGCGAACGACGGCGAGTTCGGTGGCCGGGGGCATGCTGATCGCGATGGGGGCGATGGGGGTGGTGGCTACCAACACCTTGTTCCTCGTCGACGACGTGCAAAACCGCTGTGCTCACCGGGGTTACGCCGAGTGCACACGGGAAAACCATCTGATCCTCAGTGGCGGCAATGACTTGAGTGTGTTGATGATGTCGGCGGGGGCGTGGATGGTGGGCCACGGCTCCGGGTACCGTCGGAGCGCGCGGCACTACGGACTGACGCTGGTACCGGCGCTCGGGTTGGGCTTCGCCGGCGTGCAGATCTCTGGCGAGTTCGGTCGCTAGCCGTCCGGGCGAGCGCCGGCGGGATCTATGGCGTGGTCTCGGGCAGGTGTTCGCGGATCTTCTGCTCGAGGATCGCTTGGTCGCCCGGCCGGAACCCGCGTTGGACGTGGACGATTGTTCCCTCGGGATCAACCACGTAGGACGTGGGCATCGCCGGAGGGTTCCAGCGCTGCGCAATCTCGTGGGTCGCGTCGAAGACCAACGCAAAGCTCAACGGAATCCCCTCGAGAAAGCGGTCCATGTCGCGGCGATCCTCGTCGACACTGACCCCGACGATCTCGAGTCCGCTGGGGTTGAGCTTGGTGTACAGCTGTTCCAACTCGGGTAGCTCATCTTTGCAGGGCTCGCACCACGACGCCCAAAAGTCGACGACGAGCACCTTGCCGGCGAAGCTCGTCACGTCGGGGCCAGCTTGGCCTGCGACCGCAATCGACGGTGCCATGTCTCCGGGCGCGAGTCCTGACCTATTCGACGCCGCACCGGTGGCACCCGTAGTGGCGCAGGCGACGGGGCCGAGCAGGCCCAACAAGCTCGCGGCAAGCATCGCTTGGGCGATCGTCATCGTGTCATCGTGCCGGAGACGGTCTCGACGGGCAAGGTGTCGTAGCCTCCGATTGAACCGGACAGGCGCGCGTCGAGGGCCAACGCGTTGGCCTTGTGAACCTCGAACCCCCGGCGCCGGGCAAACGGTGTCAACCTCCCCGGGCCCAGGCCCTCCGTCTGGTCCTCGTGCCCCTCGCGATAGTCGACGCCGCGCCCCGCGTGGAAGCCGATCGAACCCGGGCCGAGGTCGTCTGTCTGGTCCTCGCGCCCCTCCATCCGGGCCACGACGATGGCTGCCTGCCAGGCTACTTCACGCGGGTATTCGAGCCAGTTGATTGAGGGCACGAGCGTTCGATCCGGCCCATCAGCGTGATCTTTGGAACCGCTACGCGGTTGAGGCCACTGTTGTCAGTGGCCGACGCGGGCGCTCAGACGCAAGCGACCGCAAAAAAAGACCGCCGGCTTCGCCGGGCCCCACTATTTGGGTGAAGTCAGCACGCTCCCACGGCGAGCCTTGCCTCGCGTTCTCGCAGGCATTGGCGGATGCTTGGCTACTTCCATCGAATGGTGGCCGCTGTGAGGTGGCTCCGCCACTCCGTGGTTGAGCAGCGACGGGGCGTCATAGGGCGGTTTCGGGGTCTCCACGGCGGCCGCGCGCGCGGGAGGCCGGCAAGCTTGGGGGCCGCTTCGGTTCACCGAATCCTGTTCGTCGTCAGCCGGTGCTTAGGCCCTTGGGTCGGGACTGGACGCAATCGAAGCATGTTATCGTGCCAACGCAATGTCATCGCGATCGTTCGGTGGCCGCGGGCCGCTTATCGCTAGTCAGCTGCTTGTGGGACTGTGCGCATGTCAGCCGACGAGCAATGTTGCTCGACCACCTGACGCGTCTTCTACCGACTCCCTGCGATCGGGGCCAACCGCCGCCGAGGGCTCCGAGATCGGTCGATCAACGAACGAGGCACAACCCGCCGAGCGCGTCGCCGCCCAACGACATGACTGCAATGCAGGAGATGCCGAAGCCTGCGTCGAGCTGTCGATTGCCTATTCGCACGGCCGAGGGGTTGAACAAGACAAGGACCGGATGATGCGCCTCGAGGAACGAGCCTGCGACCTAGGCAGCGCGCGCGGCTGTTTCTACCTGGGCAACAGCGTCTCGACGAACATCTCGCGTCGGGACCAGTACTGGAGCCAGGCGTGCGACCTCGGCTATGGTTATGCCTGCACCGAGCTCGCGTACCGGTA
>QKPP01000158.1:9804-30109 GCA_006508105.1 Myxococcales bacterium FL481
AGGCCGAGGGTTTGGTTGGCGGCGAGTGTCCATTCGGTGAGGTCGAGCTCGGCGTAGCCGACGTCGATCGTGCCCGCACCTACTATCAAGCGGCGGCGTTTCAAGGCGACCACGGTTTTGCCACGCGACGGTTCGAGGGTTGGATCGACTCTGGGGCCGAGCGCGACGACGACGAAGACGTTCCCTCGCTCCGGGCCAAAGAGTCGATTCGACGCGCCATCCGCAAACGCCTTCCTCGCCTGGTCGAATGTTACAATGCCGGCCTTGGCAACGATGGCCAGCTCGCCGGGAGTATCGAGATCCGGTTCGTCATTGAACGCGACGGATCGATCGGCAGCCTACGGATCGTCGAAAGCGATCTTGACGGGAAAGTCGGAGAAAAACTCGGCCGCTGCGTCGCTGGCGAGCTTGCTCGCATATCGTTCGTCCCGAGCCCCCAAGCGACCGTGGTCGTCTATCCGTTCAATTTTTCCCCCAAGGAGCCCGACGGGTAGCCAACCGGCCCGTTGTCGCGGCGGAGCGCGGGCTCGGCTCGCTGCCGTCGCGGGGCCGGTCTGCGATCCACAGCCGCTTGAGATGCGTACTCGGGGCAGGGCCCCGATCAGACCGCGGCAGCGTCCCTCGATGATGGTGCGAGGAGACGCGACCACGAGTCTACGGGTGATCCAATCGCTCCGTGCAGCCGCGTCACAAAACGGGCATCCGCCACCCGATCGGCGACGACACGAACGCCACCAGTTACCGCTTGGCCGTTACGGATTCGGCGAGAATGCGAACGCCGGCCGGGGCCACGACATCGCGGCTTTCCTCCAGCGTCACCAACAAGCGCAGCTTTTTGTGAGCGGCGGACACGGTCAACTCACCGCGCCGTTTCTTGGGATCGTACTCTAGCACCCCGAGTTTGGCCGGCTCTCGCCCCTCGACTTCGAGCCAAGCCACGTACGCCGTATAGTTCGAGCCAATGCGCTCCGGCGCAGCGAGATGGTCGATGGTCAGCTTGATCGTGCCGTTGCCAGTCTTGTCCCGCGAATAGCGAATATCCGCCTCGCCGGCGTACGCCGGCGCGCTCGTATCCGCCCGGACTCGTGCCTCGCTGCAGCCGGCGCCCGCGAGTGGAAGAAGAAACAAAATGCCTAGGGTTCGTGTGCGTAGGTTCATATTCACGTCGGGCAGCTTCAACGATGCAGCTGCCGGCTCCATTGACGCAGTTGACTGCGGTTTGTTCTCAGTTCAAAGGGAGTCCTCGACCGTTCGGGCCGACAGACCGATGTTCTTGCTTGGAGAATCGAATCTGCTAGTTCGTGCGATCCTCCCATCGCCGCTTTTCGTAGCGTTCTCGCACGATCTCCGCGGCCGTGTCTCGCCCACCCAGACCGAAGGCCAACGCGGCCGCCAAGCATAAGGCGCCAAACAACAGCCCGAAGGTGAGTCGGACGAAATCCTCGGCCACGCCGAGTTGCTGAACGGCCATGGTGAACGCGAACACCAACACTGCGTAGCGAGACATCTCAGCGAGCCAGAGCGGTTCCCGACGCGTCTCGTCGGAAGGCGAGGCCGCCGTGTCCCCGCCACGACTACGAACGGCAAGCCAGTCTCGCACACGGTTGCCCAGCGCAAAGCCCCCCGCACCGATCGCGAGCGCCACCGCGAGCCGAGTCACCGCGAACACCAAAAAGGCGTCCACATAGCTGGCCCAGGTCGTGAGCGACAAGTTGTGAAGCGCTTGCACGACCGCCAAGAGCACGAGCGCGACTTGGACCACGAATGCGACGAGCCCCGAGGGCGATCCCATCGCCTCGTGGTGGACGGGCACTCGAGCGAATCCAATTCTCGCCATGACGCGATCGAAGCCGAGGTTGTGCAGCGCCGTTCCGACGAGCGTGCGCAACAGCCGACCACCAACGACGCCGAGCCCGACAAACAGCACGGACGTTGCCAGTGAGGGCAACAGCACCCAAAATCGGGCCATCATCTCCGTCAGGGGGGCGGACAACGTCTCGAGTCCAACCCGATGAAGCGCCGCGACAGCCGTTTGCACTAGTACAAACGCCATCACGAGCCATCCCGCGCCGCGGCTCGGCGTGGTGCCGGTGAACACGCCCCCAAGCCCCGTCTTGTCGACAAGTCGGTTGAAACCGAGTGACTCCAGCGCACGCGTGACGACCGTCCGCGCCAGCTTTGCGAACAGATAGCCTCCGAGCGCGATCAAGGCCGCGATGCCGATGGCGGGAATCAAGTGCATCAGGGTCTCGAGCAGGCCACTCATCGGACGCGAGATCGCGCTGATCTGTAGAGCATCGAGCGCACCGGCGAGTCCCAGCACCATCACGAGCCAAAACACCACCTGCCCGGCCGCCGCAGAAAAGGCCTTGGGAGGATCTATGGGCGCCGTGTCGGACGTCGAAGCCGGGCCGTCCAACTCGGCGAGGCGGGCATCAAACCCGGCGGCGACCAACGCCGTGGTGACGATTTTGCTGAGGATGACGGCCGCGACGTAGGCCACGACGATGATCAGCGCCCCCTTGCCGACTAACGGCAGTGCGCGCATGACCGTGTCGACGAGGCTTTGTATCGGGGCCGCGGCTTGTTCAAGCCCCGCGAAGTCGAGTACGCCAACGACGACCAAGGCCATGAGCAGCCAATAGACCACCCGCGCGATGCCACGCTCCAACGGCTTGTCGCCGCGGCCGGTCGCGGCGCGGTGGTCAAACACCAGATGCAGGCCGAGCTTCTCCGCGACGCGATTGTCGAGCTGGGTTCGACACAGCAGACGAAACACCGTCCACGAGATCAGCTTGACCGCGAGCCAGCCGACGACAAACAGCATGAGCGCGAGGATCAGACTCCACCCCATCGCGACCACGTCATCGGAAACAATGGCGCGAATGGTCTGACTCCACCACGCGGGGCTGAACATGCCAGTCGCCGAGCTCGGCGGTGCGCTGTCAGCAATCGCAGCGCCCGCAGTTCGAGACAAACCGAGGGATGCGCCAAGTACCGTGGCGCGCCAAAGGTGGCCGCGCTTCGCAGCCCGAGCGTGAAGAGTCGTGGTTCGATGTACAGGCATAGGTTTCGCAATCAGACGGGAAAGGAGATCGACAGCGGAGGTGCGCGGCCGAAAGGAGAGCGCGTTTGGAGACACGGCTGCGAAGGAGAAGCGCAAAGCAACGATGCGAATGTCAACTCGTTGCAAGTTGAGATCCACCGGCTTCTCGACCGATCGACGCACGGCCGGAACGCAAGCAACCAACGCCGTACACCGGGCCAGCCGCCCCTCAGCTTGGAAACGGTAGCCCCACTGAACCGAGACAGGCCCGAGCGCGGGTGGGGTGGTTTGCCTCAGCGTGGCATGGCGGGGCAGCGGCGTGGAACGCCGACGACCCCGCGACTTGGCCGAGACCGCGCGCGAGGCCGATCGTCGCCCTCATCAGCCTGCGGGAACTCCGTGCGACAGAGGGAGAGTGGCACACACATTGCTGTCGAAGCGTCCATGCCTCTCAGCATCTCTACCTGGTCGCGCGCTCGGTCGCCGCGACTTGTCGCTGGACTCAGCTTCGCACTACTCGCCGGTCTTCGTTCTTCTGTCGCTTTGGGTGCGCCTGCCCCGTTGCCCGATCCAAGCGGTACCGGTGGTGCCCAGGCGCCGGCGAGTTCTGGCAGCACGGAACTCGACGGCCAAGGCAAGTTCGCCACGACCAACGCTCCCGAGTCCACCGAGTCTGAGGATACGACCGAGCTCACACTCTCTGCCGGCGGGATCCTCTCGACTGGCAACGCCCGCTCCGCGGCGGTCACTGGGGCCGCAGACTTTCGGTTGCGTCGGTCCATCCACCAGTTCTCGGCTACTGCGGCGGGAAACTACGGGTCGGCTGCCGTCGACGCTGACTCCGACATGGAGCAGACCGTCGGCAACGTGCAGGGGCGCGCTCGCTACGACATCTACTTCCATCGGCAGTGGTCGGCCTTCGGCATGGCCACCGCGCGCCACGATCCGTTCCAGGGGCTCGACCTGCGCCTCAACCTCGATCCGGGCGTGGCGTTCTACGCGTTGCATCAACCCAATCACCGTCTGTGGTTCGAAGCAGGCTATGACTTCCAGTTCGACGTGCGCACCGACGATGCGATCATCGAACGGGACGACAATGGAGATCCCGTGCTGGATGAAGACGGCGACGAGATCCTCCTCGACAAGACCGCGGTCAACCACGCGGCGCGGCTTTTTGCGGGCTACTCGAACCGTCTTGATGAACGGGTGACGTTCTCGACGGGGGTTGAGTACCTGCAAAGCGTCCTCGAAGGCGATCGATTTCGGCTCAACTGGGACAATGCCCTGACCACGCAACTCTCGGGAAATTTCTCATTGGCCGCCACATTTACGCTTCGCTATGACAACGCCCCGCTGCCGGATATCGACAAACTCGATACCGTCAGCTCCCTCAGCCTCGTATTTAAGCTCCCCTAGTGGAGGAAAGAACGTAGTATCGTGGAAAATCTCAATCTCCCCCCCGCCCTCGCCCCGTACACCGAGCTGATCGAAAGTGTCGCCGTCGCACTGTTGTTACTCATCGGGGGCTGGATCGTCGCTCGATGGGCCAAAGCCCTGACCCTCCGCGTTTTTCGCAAGCGCCAGCTCGACGAGGCGGTGGCACGCTTCGTGTCTGGGCTGGTGCAATACGGGGTCTTGGCCGCGGCGATCATCGCCGTGCTCGAAACGACCGGCGTGCAGACCACGAGTTTCGTGGCGCTACTTGGCTCACTCGGGCTGGCGGTGGGACTCGCACTACAGGGGAACTTGGGCCACTTCGCAAGCGGCGTGTTGTTGTTGGTGTTTCGCCCGTTCGGGGTGGGCGACGTGGTCACGGTAGCCGGCTCCACCGGTCGCGTCGAGGAAATTGGGCTGTTCGCGACGACACTCATCGCTCCCGACAATGAAACCATCATCGTGCCGAACGGAGCCATCACAGCCGGGACAGTGGTGAACATCACAACTCGCGGGACGCGACGCGGCGCCATCGAAGTCGGCGTGGCGTACGGCACGGAGATCGAGCTCGTGATGAAGCTACTCAAGGCCGCGGCTCAACGCGCTGGCGGTACGCTCGACGGCCCCGAGCCCGCGGTGGCCTTCATCGGTTTCGGGGCCAGCTCGTTGGATTTCAAGGTCTTGGCTTGGTCGCGGGCGGAAGACTACCTCGGCATGCTCCACAACCTCCGCGAGGAGACCTACAAGGCGCTCAACGAGGCCGGGATCGATATTCCGTTCCAACAAGTCGTGGTCAGACGCGACTAGCCCCCCACGACCCCACGCGTGGGGCCACAAAAAGGGGCGAACGTCGGAGGATGTTCGCCCCTTTCTTCGGGTCGCGTGCCGGTCAAACCCGTCGCGCCTCGGCATCGAGGTCGCGCCACAAGGCCGCGACCTGCCCCCAGTCGACGCGCGGCGCCAAGACGGCCAGCTCCAGCTCGCCGGCAATCTCCGAGATGTCGGAAAACCCGTAGCTGCCCGCCGTTCCGTGCAAACGGTGGAGGTCACTGCGCAACGATTCCAGTGCAGCTGGCTCGCGACGGGCCTTTTGGATGAGCTCTCCCAATCGACCCACGCGATCGGGAAGACTGACACCGAAGCGGATCGCCACTCGGTCGAACACCCCCGAACGGGCGGCCGGTGGCTGCGCGTGGCCGTGAAGGATCTCGGTGATCAAACTCGGCAAGCGGTTGGGGTCGAACGGCTTGGCGATCACGCCGGCAGCTCCCGCCCGCGCGTACGCGTCGACGTCGGCCTCACGGGTGCACGCGGTGGAGAAGACGACGGGAATCGACTCTGTGTCGGGATGCGCGCGCAGCTGAGCCAAAGTTTCCAGCCCGCTGAGCCCGGGCAGCATGACATCGAGCAAGATCACGTCCGGTTGTTTTCGTCGGGCGATGTCGATGGCCGACTCACCGGTCGAAGCGAGCAGGGTTTCCCACTCCCCGACCTCCACGAGGCTGAGTAAGGCGATCGTTTGCACCGCCTGGTCGTCGTCGACGACCAGGGCTCGGCGAATGGGACGACGCTTGCTCACGGGGTTCCTCTGCGCTAGTTCGGCCCGAACACCAGCTGCCCGGTGAGGCCAGCCGACCACAGCGGGAAGATAGTAGAGTGATCGAACAGCAATCGGCTCGCGACCTCGGCCTCGATGGCGAACCGGGGAGAGATGGCCCAGCCGAGACCAGCCGCAATCCGAGGACCGAGGTCGGTATCTTTGCCAGCCGCCGTGCTGGAGGACGAATCCAACGTGAGCAGCGAAGCACCGGCGCCAACGAACGGACTGACCCGCCGCGGTAGGCGAGCGAACACGCCGAAGCTGCCGCCGAACAAGCTCGCCGGCTCGTCGTTGGCAAACCGGGCTCGAGACAAACTCATCGCGAGCCGAACGGCCAGCCAGTTGAGCGGCCTCACGCCCACGCGCAATGCAAACTCGGGATTGATCACGCGGTACGTCGGGCGAACGACGAGGGCCTTTTCGTACAGCTCGTGTCGTTGAGGAATCATCAATCCGCCGACGTACGCTCCGAGCGTAAAGGTCGGACCGGCCGGCGCGGGCGCAGGGGGCCTCGGGCGCGGCACGGGCGAACTGACCGCGACCACCACCGAACCGATGGGCGCGGTTTCTGGGTCGGACGACAGTCGCAACTCGATGCGCTCCGTGGGCTTCGCAGTAGCGAGCGTCGTGAACCGAAGCTCCCAGCGGCCCGGGTCGAGGGCTGAGACCGAGGCCATCCTCACGCCCGGACTGGCCGAGGCGTGCAGTGTTTCGCCGAGCGGCAACGGGGAGTCGAGCACCAAAACGTGGGTGCCTTCTGTTCCTCGAACCCCGGTCACGATCGTTGTAAATGACCCTCGAGTTTGCGGTGGCGCCACCGAGACGACCTCCAAGAGGAATCCCGGAGCCGACGCACCGGACCCGTGGCGGCACTCCACCGCAGAGACGCCGGGCTCCGTCGCCACGAGTTGGCTGGCCCAGGCAGAGTCACCGAGCCGGCAAGTCATCGACGGTGGCGCGTAGAGAACCGTGCCCGGTAACGCTTGGACACGGGCCGGGAGACCTTGCCCGGAAGGGGCGCGCCGCTGCTTCGAACCAGGCGATTCCATCCGCAGATCGTGGAGCGTCTGTTGGCGCGGTGCCGACGGGACGCTTTCCATTTCATCGCGGTCAATGGTCGCCACCGTCACTCGGTAGCGGCCCATGGGAAGACCGTGGACCTGGTAGCGCCGCGTGTCGGCATGCACCCGAACCGAGGCGACCACCGAGCCCGGCTCGGTGTCCCGCATGACCTCGACCTGGTAGGCGCCCGCGTCGGCGACCGGTTCCCACGTCCCGGCAATGGTCCCGACCAGTCCACTGGCCCCCACGAAAGCGTTCGGTCCCCCGGCCCATTGGGGTGGTGACGGCAGGGCCTTCGCCGGCGTCGGCGATTTGCCCCGGCGGACTTTGGACCCCTCGCCGCGTCGCAACTTGACCTCTCCGCGACGCTCGTTCGAGCGCACCGAGGTCACGCCGTCGCCATGGTTCGCAAAACGGCTGGTGCCAGCCTCGTCGACTTTGACCAGCGTACTTCCCCGACCCATCGACGCGTACGCGGTCGGCGTGGTGACGCTCAGCGCGGGCGTTTCACCGGCGAGCTCGCCCAACCGCGTACGAAGCGAGCCTCGCTCGAGACGAGTCTCTCGCCGTTGCTCGCTCGCGCGGGTACGGGTTTCGCCGTAGATGATGACCAAGGTGTTTTCCCGCATCTCCAACCGAGAATCGTCGCGGAACGTGAGCTGGGCCAGGGCTTCCTCCAGCGTGCTCACGTGCCAACCCCGGTACAGATCGAAACCTCGCTCGGCCCGCTGCCAGTGATTGCCGGCGTGCTCGCGGGCCTGCACCTCACGCACCACCTCGGTCACCTGCGCGTCGGGTCGCGGATCGATCACCGGCAACCGGAGGACCGAGCCCGGCGCGAGTTTGTGGGGCGTGGGTCCCAAGTCGGGGTTGAGTTCGTGGATCTGCGGGTACAGCTTGCCGTCCCCGAGAAAGCGAGTGGCGATCCCGATACAAGTGTCGCCCGGCTGCACGGTGTAGTCCATCGAGCGCGGGGCAGCAGCGGCGGCGGTCGGCGCCGGGGGTTCGGCATGGACCACGGCCGGAACCAGGTTGAACGCGGCGAAGCTTGCGAGCGAAAGAAACGACCAAGAGCGCACAGAACTACTGCTCATTTGAGAGTTTGGGGGATCGAGTGACGCGTCGCTGGACCCGTCGAAGGCACCGGACGAGCTCGTCAATCGCGATCGGGGTCGCGACGACCTCCGCCACGCCGACGCGCAACAAGTCCGCGAGCAAGGTCATCGAGTCCGTGGGGGCGGCGACGATCACTGGGCGCCCCGGCCGAAGCAGTTCGGCGCAATCCAGATCACGCGACCATAGAGCAAGTACAATCTGAACGGTTGACGGAACGTTTCCCCGCTCCACTCGCTCGACAGCGAAACCGTTCGAAAGCAATCCGAGTCGAGTCGCGTCCTCCGGAACATCGACGAGGCCGACGACCCAGTTTTCCTCCGGAGCAGCACGCGGAGCAAGATGAGGCCGTGCATCGACCATCCGATCGCGGCGGCGACCCGGGCGACCTCGCTGGGGGCGAGTGCCCCCGGCGAGATCGTCAGCGACTTGGTCGAGCTGCCCGACCACCCACCTCGCGTCGGGTCGCCGTCGCGGGTCTTTGGCCAACATCGGCGTGATCACGTCGTCGAGGTGCCGGACCCACGCGTCGGTCGCGCTGGCGCTGACTGGATCGGGCGCGACGTAGATGTGCTGGGTCAACACGTTGATATCGCTACCGAGAAACGGCGGCCGTCCCGTCGCCATCTCGAACAGGAGACAACCAAGCGAGTACACATCACTCGCGGGTCCGACATACGTCCCCTGCGCCTGCTCTGGAGAGAGGTACGCCGGCGTTCCCACGACCAGCCCCTCACGAGTCATGCGGCCGAGACCCTCGTCGCCCTCGATAAACGCCAAGCCGAAGTCGACCACCCGAGCCCGAACGGTCTTCCCTGCATCGCGCTGGACGAACACGTTTTCTGGTTTGAGGTCGCGATGCACGAGTGGTAGCTCGTGCGCGGCCCGCAAGACATCCGCGATTTGCCGAGAAACCGGCAGCACGATGCCTTGGGGCAACCCGGTCTCGCCGTCGTGGTCCAGCAGATCCCACAGTGTCTCGCCGTGAATAAGCTCCATCGCGAGGAAGACGACCCCGTCGATCTCACCGACATCGAAGATCTCGACCGCGTTGGGGTGCGACAGGGCCGAAGCCACTCGCGCCTCGCGTTGGAAGCGAGCGAGCGCTTGCTCGTGATCGCTAGAATGACCGCGCATTACCTTGAGTGCAACATCCCGTGACAAACTCAACTGGGTCGCGCGATACACCACGCCCATGCCCCCTTCTCCCAACGTGCCTTCGATTCGATAGCGGTCCCCGACGATCTCGCCGGGGGACAGCCGGGCTTTCGCGGGCGTCATCGAATCACCTCGAAAATGGGGATCGGCTGGGCGCGACCATCTTGGACGGTCTCGGCAAGACGGGCGAACTCGAAATCGTCGCCGGCGAGCGCGACTGTACGTTCCCCGACCAGAATCTGGCCGGGGCGAGCGATGGTCTCGAGGCGCGCGGCTACATTGACGCAATCTCCGATCGCCGTGTACGCCATGCGGACATCGGAACCCACATTGCCGACCACGGCTGTGCCAGAGTTCACACCGATCGCCAGCTCGACCGTCACGCCGTAGATTCGCCGCCAGCGTTGGTTGCCGGTTTCGAGCCACGCGAAAATCTCGTCGGCGGCACGCAAGGCGGCACAAGCGTGGTCTTCGCGGGGCTGGGGAGCCCCCCACATGGCCATCACGCAATCGCCGATGAACTTGTCGACTGTGCCTCCGTGGCGAAACACGATCTCGGTCGTGATTGTAAACAGTTCGTTGAGCAACTGCACCACAACTTGTGGCTTGAGTGTCTCGGTGAGCGGAGTGAAGCCGACCACATCGGCGAACAACACAGTGAGGTCCCGATGTTCACCACCCAACGCCATGCTCTGCTCGCGCGCGACGATCCGCTCGACGAGTGGCGCGGGCAAGTACCGTCGCAGGTCTCCGCGGATCTCCGCCTCTCGAGCGAGCCGATCGGTCTGGGACTCGATCTCCTCCGAAGCTTGGTCCAACGCGCGCCCTAAGGTGCCGATCTCGTCGGATCCGTCGAGATGAGTCCGGACAGCGTAGTCTTGCTGCGCGAGGGCCCGAGCGTGTTCGGTCAGACGAACGAGCGGCTTGGTCAACCGATTGGCGTAGAGCCAGCCGAGCAGTCCGCTGATGACCGCCACCAACAGCACACCCGAACCGATGAACCGCCGGGCGGCGAATAGGGACGCGTAGGCCACCGGCTGGGGGACGCGAATGAGCACCGACCACGGACGACTCGCCAAGCCGATCACGGTGGCGACCTGTGGAGGCGAGCCCTGTGGTCGGAGGTCCAAAGATTGCGCGAGACGGGGACTCGGCGGGGCGGCCGTCAAAACCTGCTGGACCCCTGGATCTAACTCGAGTGATTCACTGGTGAGCGGGCGATGTTGCTCATCGAGGACCACAATCGCGTGCGAGACCCCGCGGAAATGGGCATCGCTGAGCGACTCGACGTTCGCAGCGACGGGCCCCACAACAACGGCCGAGCCGACAAATCCGGTGACCTCGTCACGGGCGACCAGCGGCACAACGACCCGCATGCGCCGATCGGGGCCCGGGCTTGTCTCGCCGTAGACACGCCCCGTCGAGGCAGCCGTTTCTCGCACCGCAGCGTTGAGTGGCGCACGGTCCTCCCCTGGGCTTGTGTCAGAGATCGCGTCGATGAACCGTCCGTGACGATCGTAGATGACGACGTGGTCGAGGTGCTCGGCCGTGTCGACGAGGGTCAGTGCGAGCTCGAGCCGCTGATCTTGGGGCAGATCCCGTCGGGTCAGCGCTCGGCCCACCGTCTCGAGCTCTGATGCGCTGGCCTCGAGGTAGCCGTCGACGAGCACCGCGGCGTGCTCGGCTACGGCGATCTGGAGTTCTCGATTGGTCACTTCCAGCGCATCCGCATTCGCATCGAGCAGCGCGACACCGGCCGTCAGCGTGGGTAGCACCGCCAGCGCCACGGAGAGCAGCGCCATTTTGAGCCGCAACGTCACGCGTGCCGCCCTTCGCCGTTGACCTCGGCGTCAAGCCGAGCAATCGCTTTCGAGGCTCGCTCCCAGACCGGGGCCTCGCGCGACGGACTCAGCGCCAAGGCCTCGAGCGCCGCGAGGGTCTGGTTGACCGCGACGCGAACGGGCGCACAGCTCGAGCGGACCGTCTCCGCGATGATCCGCATCCGAGCGTGGGCATCGAAGACCAGCGCGTCATCTTGCGGCGCCTGCTGGGCCGCCGCGAACGCGTCGCGCAGCGCGGCGGTGGCCTCCACAATCCCTACTCGATACGGATTCGGCGGTGCGCGTAGCGTCACGGCTCGCTGCGGACGGCGGTTGATGCCCTGACTCGAGGGATCGGTCGAGTGTTGACGTTCCCCCGCCGGCAACTGCTGCGGAAGCTCCACGTAAAAACACGCGCCACCTCCCGGTCGATCGGCGTAGTCGATGTGCCCAAAATGCGCTTCGACGACCGCTTTGCAGATCAACAGGCCCAGCCCAGCCCGACCACGTGTGCCCGACGTCAATGGTTGGCGGGTAAACAACGCGCCACGAATGCCCGGATCGACCCCGGGCCCCTCGTCTTTCACCGACACCCGAAGCCGCCCCGGGGACCGCGATTCGACCACGAGTTCGATTGTCCCGCCGGCGGGGCTGTGGCGCAGCGCATTGGCGAGCAGATTCACCACCACTTGCACGAGGCGGTCGCGATCTCCGGGTACCCGCAGCGCTCGCGGGATCTCACCTCGCCGCAAGGTGATGCGCTTGCCGGCCGCGATGGCCTCGACCTCGCGTACGGCGGCGTCAATCCAGTCATGGACCGCAACGGCGTCCCGAGCCAACACGATGCGGCCACCGTCGAGTCGTTCGAAATCCAATAGATCGTCGACCAGGCGGATCAGCCGCGAAGTGCTCTCCTGCGCGACCTCGATGAGCGACGCCCCGCGGGCGTCGAACTCGGCCGCGCGCGTCTCCAGTAGCTTGAGCGCACCGTGGATCGCGGTCAGTGGGGTGCGAAGCTCGTGGCTGACGACCGCGACGAACTCGTTTCTGAGCTGTTCGACGCGCTGTCGCTCGGTGATGTCGGTTGCGATGCCCGTCGCCCCCCGCAGCTCGCCGTCGAGCCCATGCAGCGGCCCGCAGCTGAATTCGAATGTAGACGGACCGACCGGCACGCGACAAGTCCCGGTACGTCCTGATAGTGCGTCGCGCACGACGGCGAGCAGCTGCGGCACATGAGAAAACGCTTCGAACATCGATCGTCCGACCAACCTGGCGTCGTCGAACCCGGCCTCGCTCGCGACCATGCCCTCAATCAAGGTGATATGACCTTCGACATCCAGCGAGAACAACACAATGGGCGCACTCGTCAACACAGTTCGCAAGCGGTGCCGGCTGATGTTCAGCGCCAAGTCGCGCTGCCGTCTTCGCGTGATGTCCTGCCAGCGAACCACATAGCCGGTAGCGGTGCCATCGGCTCGGCGCAGCGGGGACACCGAGCCGCGAAGCATGCGTTTGTCGATCTGGGTTTGGACCGAGCTTTCGTCCACTACCGGGCCTGACGCTAGCTGACGTGACCAGCGAGCGAGCTCCCCCCCGAGGCCGGCCAGCGTCTTGAGGTACGGCTCCTGCGCTTCCGTGCTCGGTGTCACGGGAAGCGCACTCGTATGCCAAGCGTCGTTCCCGGCGACCAAGCGCCACTGATCGTCGAGCCACGCCACCGGATCGCCCCGGCCCGTTGGCGAGGCCGGCGAGCTTGACTCAGTCATCGCCGGATCCCTGCTTCGCGCTGAGAACGCGCGCTTGCTCGCTGCGCACGGTACCTGGGATAACCCAGACCGTGCTCGACACGGAAGCGCCACCCCCCCTCGCCGAGATCCTGGTCGTCGAAGACGACCACGACCTCGCACAAGCGATGGTCACCGGGTTGGGGGCAAGTGGCTTCGCGGTGACAACCAGCGGGAGCGCCGAAGCGGCGGCGACTCGGGTGTCGGCCGAGCACTACGACCTCGTGCTCGCGGACATCAACCTCCCGGGTCGCAGCGGCTTGGATTTCTGCGCTCAGATGGCGGTGGCCCACCCGAGCCTGTGCATCGTGGTGATGACCGCATACAGCAGCATCAAGACCGCGGTTGCCGCGTTGCGAGCCGGGGCCCACGACTACCTCATGAAGCCACTCGATCTGGATGCGGTGGCGTTGCGGCTGCGGCGAATCGTCGAGAGCAACCGCACCGCCAACGAACTGGATCGACTGCGGGTGGTGGTCGCCGAACACAACGGCTTCGAGGAGCTCGTCGGCACATCGCCGGCGATGCAGCGAGTGTACGAACTGATCGCGAAGGCCGCGCGAACCGATGTGTCGGTGCTGGTCAGCGGCGAGAGTGGCACCGGAAAAGAACTGGTGGCTCGGGCGCTGCATCGACGCAGCGCGCGACATGAGGGTCCGATGGTCGCGGTGAACTGCTCGGCGGTCCCGGACGCGCTGCTCGAAAGCGAGCTGTTTGGTCACACCAAAGGCGCCTTTACCGACGCGCACGCCTCGCGCCCGGGCCTGTTCGCCCAGGCCGACGGGGGCACGCTGTTTCTCGACGAGCTCGGTGAGATCGCGCCAGCGATGCAGCCGAAGCTGCTCCGTGCGCTGGAGTCTCGTCGCATTCGGCCGGTGGGCGGCCAGCGTGAGGTGAGCGTCGACATTCGGCTGGTCGCGGCGACCAACCGCGACCTCGAAACAGAGGTCGAAGACGGTCGCTTTCGCGAGGATCTGTTTTTTCGGGTCAATGTCCTGCGCCTGCATCTCCCGCCACTGCGGGCGCGCGGCTCGGACGTCCTGATGCTGGCGCAGCGCTTCGTCGATACCATTGCCGCGCGATTCGACAAACGGATCGAAAGCATTTCTCCCGACGCGAAGCACTGTCTGATGGCGTACTCGTGGCCCGGCAACGTCCGAGAGCTGCGAAACTGCATCGAACGCGCCGTCGCCTTGGCCGACGGCCGCACGATTCGGACCGAAGACCTGTCGGAGCGGGTACGGGCGGGAGGATCGGAGCAGGTGTTTTCCGCCGGCCACGATCCCACCGAACTGGCCAGTTTGGCCGAGGTCGAACAACGGTACACGCGCCACGTCCTGGCGTGCGTGGGCGGCAACAAGAGCCAGGCGGCCCAGATTTTGGGAGTGGATCGTAAAACGCTGCATCGGCGACTCGCGAGTTGGGAAAAGCGGGCTCGAGCGCCGTCCGATGGTTGACAAGACCCGACGCTCAGTCCAAGGCAACGGGTACCTTACATACCCGTGATGTAGTGCAAGAGAAGAGCCGGTCATTGGCGAAGCCCACGTCGAAGTGGGATGAGTTGTTCGAGGAGTAGAGGCGGAACCACCACCAGTGCCGGGGCCCTGAGCAGCAAGCGTCATGCCAAGCTCGCTCTTCGCGGTACCCGGCGGGAAGGCGTCGCTGAACGGGAGTCGCGAGCTCCCACCTGGGCGTCGCCCCGGGGCAGCTCCACCCGCTGGGGCAAAGTGCCCCACCGAGCACGGGACGACGGCTCATGGCGGGTGCGGCCGGGGGCTCCTGGCCGCCCCCGCCACGCACCGCGAACCCCGGTGTCGCCGCGATCAGCCTCCGCGGAGAAGAGGGCTACGCTGTCGTCCGCCGTTCGCCGGAGACGAGTGGGTACACGATTCCGGCGAGTGCCGCGCCGACAGCCGGCGCAAGCCAGAACAGCCACAACTCACGCACCGCCCAGTCACCCACGAAAAGAGCGGGGCCACTGCTGCGGGCCGGATTCACCGAAAGATTGGTCACGGGAATTCCCACGAGATGAATGAGGGTGAGCCCGAGACCGATCGCGAGCGGTGCGAAACCGGCGGGGGCGCGTGAGTCCGTGGCACCCAATATGATGAACAAGAACATAAAGGTCAGCACACACTCCGCTACGAACGCCGCGACCATGGAGTAGTGGCCGGGGGAGTGCTCTCCGTAGCCATTGGCCGCAAATCCGCTCGCGACCGCGTCGAAGCCATTCGCACCGTTGGCGATCACGAACAACACCGCAGATCCGGCGAGCGCTCCTGCAACCTGCGCCACGACATAAGGCACCAGGTCGCGGGCGGGGAAGCGTCCGCCCACCAGCAGTCCTAGGGACACGGCCGGGTTGAGGTGGCAACCGGAGATGTGGCCGATCGCGTAGGCCATGGTCATGACTGTCAGCCCGAATGCCAGGGACACGCCGAGCAGACCGATTCCGACGTCGGGGAACGTGGCGGCTAGTACGGCGCTTCCGCAACCACCGAAAACCAACCAGAACGTGCCGATGAACTCGGCAGCAAGCTTGCGATTGAGTGACATGAGGTCTCCTTGGCGCGGGGCGGTGCAAGAAGCGTCGCACCCTTTCGCCAATCAATCACCTACCTGCAGTCACGACGGACGGGGCATGACCTCCCACTGTGGCGAATCGCCCCATCCGACGCATCGCGGCCATCGAACGCGAATGGTCACGCCAGCGACACGAGGGCCCTTGGGCACGATGAAGCAGCGAAGTGCAACCGCGCAACAGGCGCAATGCACACAGAGGTGGCCTCGCCCGCGCGGGCGCTCGAAAACGAAAATGTTTGCGGCGGCCGGTGACAGCTTGCACGCCAGCCGCATCGTGCCCACGAGATTCTCCACGGCTTCGGCGGGACGGGGACCCGCGCTGGCGGGCTGCCTTCGTGACGAATGCGCAAACATTCGCGGACGTCCGACCGGGCCTGGACGCCGTCCCACCGGTTCGCCGGAGGAGCCGGCGGGTGCCTTGCCGCGAAGACCATGGGGTGTTCGACTCCGCGTCATGAATCCCGTGGACTACTTGAAGCGAGAGTTGGATGCCGGTCGTGTCCGCTGGGACCAACTCACGGAGCTTGTACGTGTTTTTCAGGCCGCCCAGGGCCTCACCGTGGATGGCAAGCTTGGCCCGATCAGTCGGCGAAGACTCGACGAGGTCGCTGAGGACTTCGGACAAGAGCCACCGGTCGCATCATGGCCGCTCGGCGTCGATGTATCTCACCACAAGCGTGGCTTGAACTGGGCCCAGCTTCGTGCCAGCGGGATCGCGTTTGTCTACATCAAGGCCACCGAAGGGCGCACGTACACCGATCCGCGATTTGCACTGCACTGGCGCAACGCGGGGGCAGTTGAGCTCATTCGCGGCGCCTATCACTATCTGCGGCCGGACAACAACGCTCCCGAAGCGGAAGCCGAGAACTTCATCGATGTCATGGGGCCGCTCGGCGCCGGCGACCTGCCGCCGGCCGGCGATCTGGAGGTCTCCAATCCCCGGATGGGTGCCGACGAACTGGTTGATTGGACCAACAAATGGTGCGAGTGCGTGCAGGCACTGTGCGGCCGATCTCCGATCCTGTACGTCCCCGGCTACTACTGGCGCGGACAGCTGCGGCGGACCACCGCGTTGCAGCGCTGGCGGTTGTGGGTCGCCGATCTGCGCTCATCAGAGAACGAGCCGGGGGACTTTGCCGGCTGGGACTGGCTCTTTTGGCAGTTTAGTCATCGGGAGCGGCACCCCGGGTATCGCGGTCAGCTGGACACGAATCGCTTTCACGGAAGCTTGGCTCAGTTGCGTGAGCTGGCGCGCCTGGAGGAGCCCGCGTTGGTCTGAGTGCCCGCAGCGCGAGGGTCTGGCCGGGGTCTAGCGTCTGACTTGTGGAGACGGGCTGCGTCGCCCCGGAAGCGGTTGGCGGCTGGGGCTGCGGGCGCCGGCCGCTAGTTGTCTCCCGCAGCGACGGGGCGGGTTTTCGGCACGGCGAGTCGGTTGTACAGCAGAAACGCCCCGGCGACGGCTAGCATCAGTCCGCCGAAGATCGCCCACATCAGCTCGGGGCGTTGTTCGTCGCGCGCGAGGGTGCCGTAGAGCTGGCCGGACAAGATGCCGCCGAAGAGGTTTCCGAGCGCCATCGAGACGAAGTAGTAGCCCATGTAGAGGGCCTTTTTGCCATCCGGCGCGATGCGACCGACATACTCTTGACTGGTCGGGCTGGCCATCATTTCACCGAAAGAGAAGATCAGCAGCGAAAGCGCGACGATCCAGATCGACCCACCGAGACCGACCATCCCCGCGCCACCGGCAAAGGCCGGGAGCCCGACGCCGATCCCGGCGACAACCATGCCGAGGATCATGGCGGTGAAACGGGGGAGGCGCCCGACAAAGGTCGAGACGATCAGCTGAAACACCACAATCGCCCCGAAGTTGATGGCCACGATGTACTCGGGATTAAACTGCCGACCCTCGTCGATCAGGCGGTCGGCCAACGAGTCGGCGCCGGCGGTTGCGGTTGCGGTTGCCGTGTCGCCCGGGGCCGCGGTCGCGGACTGGCTGCTATGGGAGCGGATCTCTTCTCCGAGGTCGGTGGCTGTGATCCGCAGTTTGCTCTGGAGGAGCTTGCGGGACGCGGCTTGCAGCGCGGTGTCGTCGAGCTCCCCGTCGCGGTCCCGCTCAACGAGCTCATTGAGCTCGCGCGCGATGGTCTTGCGTTCACTCTCGCTGACCGTGGCTACGGAGGCGGCCCAGCCGTCTTCCGTGCCGCGCGTGGCGTCGTCGTCGAAGCTCTCCGCGACTTCGACGAGCGGGCGGGTATCCACAAAGTCGCGGATGTACTCCGTCATCGTGTAGAAGATCTGGTTGTACGAGGTCCAAAAGCCGGACATCAGCAGCAGGAACACCGCGAAGCGCCAGTTGCTGCATTTCATCGGCTCCGCCAGCGCAGAGGCGCTTCGGGTGGGTCGTGAGCGCAGCACTGCGTCATAAGCGAAGTTGAGCGCGATCCATACCACGCAGGTCACCAAGCACGTGGGCCAGTCGAAGCTGTCGATCAGCTCACTGCCTGCTGCCATCAGGGCGATCAGCACGCCGCCCACCGCGATGAAGAACCGTATGTTGCCGAGGACCTCTGCCGCCGATTCCAAAATGGAGGGTCGATCGTCTTCCGAGCTCGTCTCTGGTTGGGGCGGATCGCGGTAGAAAAACACCGCGATCAGCAGGTTGATGGCGGCCCAGCCCGCGCAGGCGATGAAGACGAGCTCCCAACTGACGCCTCGCACCCGACCGGCCACCAAGGGACCGAGAAACCCGCCCAAGTTGACCATCATATAGAAGATGCCGAAGCCCAGTACGGAGTTCGCAGCGGTGGTGACCGTCGCGACCGTGCCGACGACCACGGGTTTGAACAACGCGGCGCCCACGGCCACGAGCAAGAACGCCACGAAGAACGAACCGAACGTCGTGAACTGGCCGAGCAGGTAGTAGGCCACGATCATCACCAAAAAGGAGATGATGAACATGCGGCGAAACCCGAACCGATCCGCCAATGCACCCGTGATCACCGGGAACAGATAGAGCAAAAACGGAACGACGCCCTGCAGGATGCCGCGTTGCTCGGTGGAAAAACCCAGGCCTCCGTTTTCAACCGGTGAGGTCACGTACAGTGCCATCACGGTGAACCAGCCGTACCAAGACAGCCGTTCGAAGATCTCCATGATGTTGGCGACCCAAAAGGCTCGGGGATAACTTCGAATTTGCTTGAGCAGGCTGGGTCGGTCTTCGTGCACGGCGGCTCCTCGGGACGGCACCGAATCTCGCCATGTTCACCGATTTGTGACCAGTCCGTGCGACCGAGCGCGCGACATCGTCGGACCTCGCGTTGCGAACTTGGCAAATCTGGACGGGCTGCCTTGCGATCGAGCCGAACACGCGGCCAAACGCTGTGCGGTCGCCGCGACCGTGCATCGGGTTCGGCGCGGAACTCGTGGTCTTCGGTTCACGAGAGCGGGTCAGCGAGGCCCGGGGCGGGGCGTGACCGCAGTGGAGCGCCTAGCCGTCGGGGCCGGACCGACGCAGGCGTTCGCGCAGCGCGTGAGGGGACAGGCCGACCGCGGCTCGTACGTCGCGCGCCAAATGGGCTTGGTCCGCGTAGCCGAGCTCCGCCGCGAGTTCGGCGAGGTTCGACCCCTGGCCGCGCTCGATCTGCAAGGCGACGTGCTGCAGCCGGCGGCGTTTGAGCAGAAACTTCGGCGACGCGCCGACGTGGAGTCGGAACAAACGCTGGAGTTGACGGGTACTCAGACCCTGCTCGCGCGCCCAGTCCTCGACGGAGGACGCCTCCCCTGGCGGCATCGCGGCCACCGCTCGCACGGCGATCGGCGTGGCCGGGTCGGGAGGCCGGCGCACGGCGGACAGAAACCGAGCTAGCGCGCCGAGGCCATCGTGGTCGGAGGCGGGGTCGATCACCGCTTGCATCGCGTCTTGGGTGGCGGCGCGAAAGAGGCTCGGCAGTGGTTCCAAGCGGTTGCTCAGCGCGTGCGCGGGTCGATCGAAGAATGCGGCGGTGGCCCCGGCCCGGAGTTTCGCCGCGCGGACAAAGCCGCGTCCACACAGCGTGCGAATCCAACGTCGGGTCCACACCCCCACCACGCGACTCGCGTTGTGCTCGAAGACGATGTGTACGCAGGGGTCCCCGAGCAGTTCGGTGGTGTGGGGAGCATCGTCGGGCAGCGACCAGCGGCCGTACCACAGCGACTCAATGACATCGGCGAGGCCCGGGGGCGGGGCGAAGGACCGCGTGTCGATGCGCGATCCGCTGCTTCGTTCGGAGATGAGCCCCTTGGCGCGACCGTGCCCGGAGGGGGCGAGCTCAGGCCCGGGGCGAAGATCGCGGCTCACGACGCCAGCGTACCGTGTCGGGTTTGTTCAAGCCGACGACCACCCCGATCGGGCACCGTGCCCGGCATGAACGAGACCCAATCACCCGTGACCACCCGGGCCCTGGCTGACATTGAGCCGTACTCGGGGCCCCACGCGATTCCCGGCATTCGGTTTCGCGCCGCCGCGGCGGCGCTCGGCGTCACCGCCTGGGGCATGAACGTGCTCGAGCTCGACGCTGGCTGCACCGGCCACCCCAAACACGACCACCGAGAAGACCGGCAGGAGGAGGTGTACTTCATCGCGCGGGGGAGTGCGGTGGTCACGTTGGGCGAGCGTCGCGTCGAGCTGGGAGAGCACGACTTCATGCGAGTCGGGCCCGACGAGACC
>QKPP01000158.1:30119-37624 GCA_006508105.1 Myxococcales bacterium FL481
CGTCAGATCCTGGCCGGCCCCGACGGCACCACAGTGTTGGCCATCGGTGGCGTCCCCGGCCAGCCGTACCCCGCCGCGTGATGCGGTGGCCCGCCGCGGGTTCGGTGCCCGTCGGACTCCGCGCGGGCTCTAGCTGAGCGTGCCGCGGTACCCAGCCGACTCGATGGCGGCGATCAATCGCGGCGGCTCGACGTCACCCGTGACCGTGGCTTGCTTCTCGTCGAGCACCACGGTGGCGGTGGCCACCCCGGACACGCCGCGCAAAGTGGTCTCTAGCTTGCGGGCGCATCCGTGGCAGGTCATCCCCTCGACATGCACGGTGAGGGCGTCGCGGGTGGAGTCACGGCGCCAAGTCCCGATCCAGTGTCGGAGATCCGCCACCGCGAACCACCCCAGCAGCCCCACCAGGACCGCGGCCGCGGCCCAGGCGACCGCGCCGGTGTGATGGCTGTGGCCGACCGCCGCCGCCGTCGGATTGGCGAGCAGCGAGTCGAACGCGAGCCCCAAGCCCACGCTGCCGACCACGATCGTACCCAGGTAGACGGCACTCGCGCGCAGACCAAGACTGCGGTAGATGGCGCCGATGGTGGCGACGTTCGTGGCAGGACCCGCCATCAGGAACACCAGCGCGGCGCTTGGTGGCAACCCGCTGGCGACGAGTGCCGCTGCGATCGGTACCGAGGCCGTGGCGCAGACATACAGCGGGATGGAAATCGCCAGCACCCCCAAAGTGGCGAGCCAGCCACCGCTCGCGCCCGTCGGTTGCAGTGCGCCGGGCGGCACGAGCGTGCTGATGATGGCCGAGGCCAAGATCCCGACGACGAGCCAGCCCCAGATCGTTTGCAGCATCTCGATCCCATGACTCGCGATCGCCTTGGCTCCAGCGAGCGACCACGGGCGCACCGGGGCGGGGGAGGACGCCGGATCGCTGGTTTCGCTGGGCTTGCCAGCGGAGCGGGGGACCACGGCGTCGGTCAAGTGACCGCCCACGAGGCCCATCACCAATGCGCTCGCCAACTTGAACACGGCGAACGGCCAGCCGAGAAACGAGGCGCTGACCAGCACGGAGTCGACGCCGGTTTGCGGGGTGCTGATCAGAAAACCAACGCTCGCGCCGGGGCTGGCCCCGTCGCGCCGCAACGACAAGCCGGTGGGAATGACGCTGCAAGAGCACAACGGGAGCGGGACCCCGAGCAAGCTCGCTTTGAGCACGCCGTTGCGCCCGCCCAGGTGGCGGCGAACAAAGTCTCGCGGCAGCAGCACGTGCAGCAGCCCGGCCACCAGCGCGCCGAGCAGTAGCCACGGGGCCAACTCAAAGAGCACGTGCAGTAGCTCGCGGCCGAACTGCGCCATGGTCATCGCCCTCCGGCGCCGCCGTAGCGGCTAAATACGTCCATCAGTTCGTCGATCGCTTGCTGGCGGCGGTCGTCGTCGCCGCTGGCGAACGCCTGCGAGACGCACGTCTCGATGTGACGGGTCAGCACCATCTCGCCCACTCGCCCCAGTGCGCCGCGTACGGCAGAGATTTGGACCAAGACGTCGACGCAATCGTCTTCGCGGTCCACCATGCGCCGAATTGCGGCGAGTTGGCCCTCGGCTCGCTTGAGGCGGCTCAGTAGCTTGCGCTGATCGGTGTCGGCCATCGGATACCCCTGGCGGGTATCTCGAGCATATACCCCACGGGGGTATGAGGCAACCGCGAATACACCGCCGCAGTGGCGCCCGGCGGGGCAGTGGTCGCGGGCGGATCCGCAGGAGCCGACCGTGCGCCCCGCGCTCGGAGACGGCCCGAGCGGTGGTTCACACCGCGATGCCGAACTCGTCGATGATTTGATCGACGCCGTGTCGCGCGTAGCGACCCAGCACCGCTTGGTTGTGCGCCGCGACCGGGTCGCTTTCGTCCACGTCGCCGATGACCAAGATGTTCTCGTCGTTGAAACGGTTGGCGGCGCCCGTGTAGTTGAAGCTGCCGCCGATGACCACGTTGTCGTCGATGACCATCAGCTTGTGATGGAGTTTGCCCAGCTGACCACGCTTGGGTGATAGGTACATCTCGAAGTTGGGCAGCGCGGCGAGTTCGTGCGTCGGGGCCCAGCTTTGCCGCCCCTGGCTGCCGTCCAGTATGCCACGGACGGTGACGTCCCACGCGTCCAAGCTCAGTAGCGTGTCGTCGATGCCCGACGAGTTAGAAAACGTGAAGATCGCGAAGTCGAGGCGCTCTCGCGTCTTGAGCACTTGCTTCATCACTTCCATCTCCGGGGAGTGTTCTGGCGCGAACAAGGGCTTGACCCGAACGCCGGCGACTCGGTGCTCGCGGGGGCGATCATTGGTGCGAACCGGTCGACGGCCGAACTCGCCGCGCCAGATTTCCCGAAACTCGCGGTCGTAGTCTTTGGCGACCTCGTTGTCGTAGACGATGATGACGTGGTTGAGGTTGTTCGCGACCCCGGTCGGAGTGAAGTTGGTCGAGCCGGTGAGCAACGCTGCTGTCTTGCGGTTCTTGTCGCGGACGATGAACTTTTGGTGAAAGATGTTGGCGTTGTAGTCGGTTCGTACGTCGAGACGCGAACGCAACAGCGCCGAAAACACCTCGCGGTTGGGCTCGTTCCCGCGACTGCGTGCATCGATGGGCACTGGCTTCCACTTGTCCTCGATCTTCAGCTTGGTGGTCTCTCGCAAGTAGTCCGACTCGAGAACGATCCTCACGCGCACCCCACGGTCGTTCTTTGCTCGCAAGATCGCCTCGGCGATCGGCACGGACTCGAGTTCTTGCACCGCGATGTCCAAGCTGCGCTTGGCCCCGTCGATGAAGCGGACCACCGCCGCTTCGAGATCGTCACCATTGGGGACCAACGGGGATGGTCCCATGTACAAGCTGATCGCTTTGCGACCGGCGTCGTCGCGTACGTGTGCTGGCATTGTTGACTTCCCTGGCGACAAGGTGTCGAGGAGTCCGGGTTTGTCGATGCCGATCGGCCCGGGTTCGCCCGGTCGATTCGGGCCGGACTTAACCCGGTGTCCCCGACCGACGCCGGGGATCCGGAATCTCCATCGGGCGGCCCTGCGACCTGGTGTCGGCTGCGCGGATCGGAGTCGGTGTGTGGGCGCTCCCCTCGCCGCGTTGTCGTGGTGGAGGCCCTGAGCGATCGTCGCCCTGTGCGTCGAGTGCACCCGCCGACCGGTCGGGCGGCGACGTTCTTCTGAGATGTGAGACGTCCGCCAGATGACCGCCGGCCGCGATGGTGAATGTCGGTGGGGTCGCGCCGCGGACGACGAACGGACTGAGGTATGGTCCCGCCGAGCCGGTGGATCGATGGATCCTCGCGTGGAGCTTTGGCAGGTGTGCCGGAGAGTCCATATTCACCGCCTCCTAGATCGCCCCAGAGGGGCGAAAGCGAATCGCCGTGGGAACCGGAAGCACATAGAGCCGAGTTGCCCGCTGCATTTGCTCCAAGAGACAGACGTGGCGGTCAACTCGGCCGACTCAACCACCACGGTCCCCCTCGATGTGGGGTCGTTCTGCAAACGTCACGTTCTATTTGGCGAAGAGCGAGACGTGCCGGAACGCTGGCCGGCACGATGGCGCGGCCATGGCACAACCGAGCCACGGTCGGCGCCAGCGCAACCGAAAAACATGGTGCTCGGTTTTGTCTCGCTGCGTATGATCGAGATATCGGTCGGCGGCACCAGTCTGTTGACTACCCATGGGCCAGCTCAAGGCAACGGCAGGATTCAACGAGGAGGGGGTGGTGCGTACAGCGGTTCGTCCTCCGGCTGGACGGGACCCGGACCCAATTGGGTCGTTGTCGGCGCGGGGCGCCCCGGGTCCTGTCGGTGATGATCATGCGAGGCCCGCGGATTCGCGCGACGCTTTTGCGACACTGAAATTGGCAATTCCCGCGTTTCGGATCGGCGCGTTCGTCTGTTTGGCCGTCTATATTCTGCTTGGGCCCCTGTTGCGGCAGGGGTGGGGTGTCGACAATCGCTACCTCGCGAAGTGGCGAATGTACCGCAATAAAGGCATGAATCTGGTCGACGCACGGTTTTACACAGAGTCGCCCGACGGCGAGATTCAGCGCGTGTACCGGGCCGACCTACCGAAGTTTGTGCGCAAGCCCAAGGCGCGCCCGATCCGTCGGCGGGCGGGCTTGGCATCTGCAACTCGGAAGATGTGTCGCAGCCGTCAGGTTGCCGGTGGTCCGCTGTATGTGGACGCGCGCCAGGTGCGTCGGGACGGGTGGCGAGAGCTCGACGACGGGACCGTGGATCGCTGTCGCGAGCCGCGCTCGCGACGCGTCAAGATCGAGAGGAGGCGGTAGTGGCTCTGACCCGCTCGAGAGCGAGTGGCCCGCCGTTGTCGCCGCTGCACCGGGTGGCGCGGCAGGTGTGCCGCTGGTGCTGCCTGACGGAGGCATCGACGCGCACGTCGGCGATGCTGCGAATTCTCATCGTGTTTGTGTTGTGGACCCGGTGGGGCGACGAGCTGCTGATGTATCACGAGGCGACGTGGGGTTGGCGTGCGCTGACGGGGTCGTTCTTCGTATTCACGTCGTTGATGTTGGTCGGCCTATGGTCACGCCTGTCCGGGCTGATCGTAGCGGCCATCGTGGGCAGTTTGGTGTTTTATCGAGGCGTTCACCTCGGGCACGAGCCGTGGACGCATCACCACACGTACTTTCTCGCGTACGCCACCATCCTCATTGCTTTGGCCCCCATCGGACGTTCTCTTTCGGTCGATCGCTGGTTGGCCCTGAAGCGAGAACAGCGGGGTGGGCCGCCGGCTCCTCCCGAGCGCGCCAACATCTGGGCGCTGCGGCTGTTGTGTCTCCAGGTTTGCACGATGTACCTATGGTCGGCCATCGACAAGACCAACGCGGGCTTTCTCAGTGGCACGCGGATGGCGGGGTACTTTCTCGAGTTTTACATCATCGACTATCCCGGGGCGTGGTTCGACGTGCTTTGCCTCGTGCTCGGTGTCTCGACCGTCGTGTTGGAATACGCATTGGCCGTGGGGCTGTTGTTTGATCGCACGCGTTTGTTCGTGATGGTGCCGGGCATCGTGATGCACGGGGTCTTCTACGCGTTACTTCCCGTCAAGACGTTCACTGCGACGGTGTGGGTGGCTTACCTGGCGTGCCTCGACCCTGACGCGGTTGAGCGGGCCCTCGCTCGCATGCTCGACAAACCGTCGCGTGCGTCGCGTGCGTCGCGGCTGCGCGGCCCGGCGCGATGGTCGGAGCCAACCCACGAGATCGATTTGTCCGCCAATGAGCCGGTCGTCCACGCGAGTCGCCCGGTGGCATGACACGGTCCGCGCCGGAGGCGAGGCATCGCGCTACCGGGTGAGGTACGGATACGAGCGCAGGATCCCCAACACCCAGGGATGACCCAGGGTGGTTTCCACGTGCAGATGCCGGTCTCGCAGCGACTGATTCACGGCCTCCATGTCGAAGTCCATCGTCTCGAGCACGGCTTCGTTCGACATTCCACTTTTGATCTCCAGGGCGTGCCCCTCGAACTCGACGACCTCACTACCCACCAGCAACGCGTCGTCCTCGGGGCGTCGGACGATCACTTCGTGACAGCGCGAAAACAGGTTGTGGACCGTACTCAGGCTGTCTTGGTAGGCGCCCGTCATGAAAAAGCCCAGATAGTAGTCCTCGTCCCCGCTGCCGACACGGTGCAGCGGCAGGGAGGACAGATTGTCGTCGGGGTGGGCGAAGGTTCGCACGCAGCCGTCGCTGTCGCACGTGATGTCGACGATCTGGGCGTTGATCTCGGGGCGACGTTCGTGCCGGGCCAGCGGACACGCTGGGAACACGTGGCCGATGCTCCAGGCGTCGGGAAGCGACTGGAACAACGAGAAATTGACGAGGTACTTGTGTTCGGCCCTCGCGAGGTGCTCGACAATCTCCTCGGGGGGGTGCGGCATCTGTTCGAGCAAACGGGCGCACTTGAGGCGAACCCGCTGAAACAGCCCTTCAGCGTTGGCCCGGTCCTCGAGGCTCAGGTGACCGCGTGAGAAGGCCTGGAGGGCCTCGTCGCGGTAGTCCACGGCGTCGTGGAAGTACTCTTCGATGTTTTTGATGCTGATGTGCTCGAGCGTGTACCGCAGCATTTCGATGAGGCGATCTTCTTCGTCGCTGGGCTCGGGCAGCGGCAGCAGTTGGCCTTGTACCTCGCGCAGATTGGTGATCGTCACCGCATGGTTGGCTACCAAGATCCGTCCACTTTCCGTGACGATCGTCGGATGGGGGACTTCCATGTCGTCGGCGACCTCTCGGATCTCGAAGATCGCCTGACTGGCGTACTCCTCGATCGTGTAGTTTGCCGACGATGGGTACGAGGTGCGGCTGCCGTCGTAGTCCACACCCACCCCGCCGCCGATGTCGAGGTATCGCATGGATGGCGCCATTTGCCACAAACAGCCCCAAATGCGCATACCCTCACGGATCGCCTGCTTGATCCGCTTGATCTGTGTAATCTGTGATCCGGCGTGGAAATGCAGCATCGTCAGGCGGTCGAGTGCCCCTGCGTTGCGCAGCTCGTTGATCACCGCCAAAATCTCGCTGCTAGTGAGGCCAAACTTCGCCGCTTCGCCGGCGGATCCCTGCCAGCGGCCGCTGCCTTTGCTGTACAACTTGGCGCGGATGCCAATCTCTGGCGTAGCGGTCCACTCGGCCTCTTGGCGCACTTCTAGGTAGCGGTAGACCTCGCGGCTGCCCTCGAGCACCACGATTACCTGATGGCCGAGCTCGGCCGCATGATAGGCCATGCGGATGTACTCGCGATCTTTGAACCCGTTGCAGATAAGCGGCAGGCCGTCGATCACCGGCTGAGCCATGGCGAGCAGCAGTTCGGGCTTGCTTCCCGCTTCGAGACCGTAGCGATAGGCCTCGCGGGCGCTCACGACCGTATTGACCACGCTGCGACGCTGGTTGACCTTGACCGGGTAGACCCCAATATGCGGCTGCGTGTAGTTGTTGTCCGTCGCCGCGGTGACGAACGCTTGTGACAAGCGGCGCATCTGCTCGGTGATCATGCTGGGAAACCGCACGACGAACGGAGGCAGGATCCCGCGGGCCGACAGGGTCTGAGCCAGGGCCTGAAGATCCACCGACGCGACCCCTGGCGGTTGAAACTCGAGGTGCCCGCGATCGTTGACGTCGAGGAACCGATGTCCCCAGCGGTCCGCGCCGTATCGCTGCAGCGACTGGGTCAGCGAGAAGTTCTTTGTCGGTTCCGAGCCGTTGCCGCGGGCCATGGGGGCGGCATTTTGAGCGCGGCGGCGGGTGGGTGTAAACGGGTTTTTGCGATGCGAAATGGCCCGCGAGCGGACGGGTTTGGCGAGGTTTCGCGGCGGCCGAGCCGAGCGCGTCGGCGGGCACGAGCCTTGCTTGATCGCGGGGGTGTTGTTTCGAGCTCGAGTCATCGTCGTGGGGCTGGCGCTCATCGGGGTCAGCGGTCGGCCGGCGCTGGCACCGGCGCAGGCCGGCGCCGCCGGT
>QKPP01000137.1 GCA_006508105.1 Myxococcales bacterium FL481
GAGATGGAGATGGAGATGGAGATGGAGATGGAGATGGCGATGGCGATGGAGATGGCGATGGCGATGGCGATGGCGATGGCGATGGCGATGGCGATGGCGACAGTTCGGACGGAACTGGCGGCGAGGAGGAGGACTCGCACGACAACGACACCGCTGTCAGCGGCGGGACGGGCGGCGAGAGCGAAGGTGGCGGTGCGAGTGATGGCGGTGGAGACACCAACACGGGTGGCGAGGCGACTGGCGTCAGCGGCGTCGACGACGAATCCGACTCGAGCCACCCTGAGAGCGCGACTGGCAGCGACGACACCGGAGGCGGTAGCTCTTCAACGACAGAGGAAGCCGAGGACTCGTCGGCCAGCTCCGCGGAGACCGAGACCGGCGTGGATGAGACGTCCGAGCTGCCAGGCGACTGTACAGATATTCACACGTTCGAGATCAGCCCGACGCCCGGCAAGGGGTGGACGGCGAGCTCCATCGCGGGCGAATACGTGATACAGACCAGTCAATCTGGCGCGACCACGACACTGGACTTGGACGTTCCCTGTGCCGATACTTGGCACATCTACGTGCGGGGATTGGACTGGGGCTCCCGCGACAGTTTCTGGGTGCGGGTTGACGAGATGGCGACAGAGGTGGTTTTTGAACTAGATTGCACGAGCACCGGCGGGGGCCTCAAGTGGCGGGCACTCAACTGGCGCGACCAAGGGGCGCCACGTTGCGAGTATCGACACGATCCGTGGCTTGTGGAATGGGGCGCCGGGGCGCACACGCTCTCGCTACGGCCCCGCGAGTCGTACGCGCTCGCACGGGTATTGGTCACCAACGGAGACTACGACCCGACGCAGCGCCGGTAGTCATGGGCCGCGTTCGCATGGATGCAGGTTCCCGGGCGGGCGATGAGCTCGATCCGAGTCCGCACCCGACCTCGCAGCTCGCGAGGCGGCGGTTGGAAGCTCATCGTCGCCGCAATCGCGGCGCGGTGAGTGCCGCCCAACCGCCGCCGGCGTGCTACTCCAGCACGACCCGCTGCAGGCCGCGGTCACCCAACGCCACGAAGGCCGTGTTGTCGATGACCCGCACCTCACTGATCCAGTCGCCGTACAGTCCCTCGCGGCGCACAATCGGGGCGGCGGGGTCGGTCGCGTCGAGAATCGTCAGCCCCTGGTCTTCGGCGACGAACAGCCGGGGGCCCGTGCCTGCGCTCTCCCACGCGCGCAGGTCGTTGCCGCCGATGACGGTGCGAGAGGCAATCTGCAGCTGGTCGGCCTGAAGGCCCGTGATGACCGCGATCTGTTGGGTCGCAGCTTGCGGGTCCCAGTCACTCGTGCCTGGGCCGACGTCGTCCGCCTCCCAATCGTCCCACTGGGCGAACCGATGGGTGCGAGCGAACACGCGTCCGCCAGCGACGACGAGCCGATCGAGTCGATCGGTGGGCGCGAGTGCGAGCTCACCGACCAACGTGGCGGCTTCGCCGCTAAGGTGCACCAGTCGGGGGACGACGTGCATCAACCGGCAGTGCTCGGTTGTCCAGTCCCAGCCGGCGAACTGAGGATGACGCCAGCAGTGCTCGTCTTGGAGGTCGGGGCGGTCTTCGTGACGAAAGTCCACCGTCATGGCCCGACCGGTGTCGGCGTCGAGGGCCACAAGCGCCCCGGGGGTGTTGACCGGCGGAGCGAGGGCCGGCGTAGCGCCGGAGAGATCGATGCGTTCGGCGTAGAACGCTACCTTCTCGTCGGCCCCGACTCGCTCCATTCGCCACGAGTAGACTTCGTCGTTGGCAGTTTGGAGCAATCCGCCGAGGGCCGCCGCTCGCGGGCGGTCAATCGTGGCCGCGTGACGCGGCGCAAGCGGGTCGCTCAGATCGATGATCTCGTAGGCCCCAGTCATCCAGTACCCCTGGGTCTCGTCCCAATCCGATTCGACGCGACCGATCACGAGGTGGTGGCCGGACTTGACCACGGCACGTTGACTCGGCATCCGCAAGTATCCCAGGTGCGATCCACCGCCCCACCACCCCGCGGACTGGGGCAAGCTGAGCGTGCTGACATGTCGGGGGGTTGCGGGATCGGACACATCGATCGTCAACACCAAGGACGTGACGGCGTAGTCGGACTTACCGTCGACCTCATGCCACGTCTCGCGTTGTGTGGCGAGGTAAACTGCGTTGCCGTGGGCGAACATCGACGCGTTGCTCCAGTCCACCCACCCCACTTGGTCCGGCGAGTTGCCCAGCGCGGCCCGCAGGTCGACCTCACCGATGGGGTCGGCCGATTCGGCGTCGGAGA
This sequence comes from Myxococcales bacterium FL481, assembly GCA_006508105.1. GTDB lineage: Bacteria > Myxococcota_A > Polyangia > Nannocystales > Nannocystaceae > FL481. Next base: position 2,286 of record QKPP01000137.1, read on the forward strand.
GCGCCACTAGATCCAATCGGGCGGCGGCGGTCCACCAGTCGGTGGAGAGTCGGACGAGCATGTCGCCAACCGGCACCGTCTTGCCGACGTTGGCGGCCAACCCGGAGTAGTCGAGCTGAGCCGGGTGATCGCGGTCCGTGATGTCGAAGCTTTGCACCGCTTCGTCGGCGACACTCATCATCGTGTCGCCGTGAAAGAAGGCGCGCCGGGCTTGCCCGCGCGACTCGGCCAGGCCGCGTAGCGTGAGCGTGTCGTTGGCCATGTCGACCAGCTGTACGCCGCTGCGATAGTAGGACCACCACTGCGCGTGACCCTCCTCTTGTTCGGGGTGGAGCCAGCCGCCGAAGGGCACGAGCATGAGTTCGCGGTCCTCGTCGATGGTCAGCGCCTTGTGAATGCGGTTTTGGTCCTCGGCAAATTGCGCCCAGTCGCCGCCGAAGTGCACGCGCTGCAACAGCGTGGGGCTGGCCATGTCAGAGACGTCGAACAGGCTCACGTTGATCGAGCCGTCGGGATGGTTGCGATCGAAGCCAACGCCGATCATGCGATCTCCTCGTGGCTCCATGTGATAGACCCAGCCCGGCATCTCGAGTTCGCCCACTTGCTTGGGCGCGGCCGGGTCGGACAAGTCGATCGTAAACAGCGGGTCTTCCTCCAGCGCGGTGATCGCGTAGCCCCGTTCGCCGTCGAATCGCACGCTTCGCAGCGTTTCGTCCTCGGGAATGTGCATATCGACGCGGCCGAGCGGTATCAGCTGCTGCGACGACTCGACCGTGAACGTCTCAATGACCGGAGCGTGGCCCGAGCTCCACGGGTTCGGCTGCGAGATGACCCGCAACACGCCCTCGTGCTCGTTCATCTGCCAGCGGCTCGTGATGGCGCCAGCCACGGCCACGCTGGCTCCGGCGGCGAGCTTGCCGGCGGGATCGGAGACGTCGACCACGTCGATCGTGGACGTTTCGTCGGCGCCCCACTGGTACTCAACGCCGGCCAAGTACAGCCGCTCGGTTGTGGCGCTCACGCTGCGTCGACCCCCGCCGTACGAGTCTTCCTGGCCGGCAAACGTCAACTGGTCGACTTGCTTGACGTCACTGACGTTGGAGACATCGAGCGAGGTCACCGTGGTGTTGGGCGCGATATCGCAGCTCCAGCAGTAGCCGTCTTCGTGGGACACGAGGTACAGCCGGTCGTCGATCCGACGCGAGTCTTCGATGCGCCCGGGTAGATCGAACTCGCCTTCGATGACGATCTCTCGGGGATCGGTGGCATCGAGCGCAAGCAAGCGACTGGAATGAACCCAGCGCCACGCCATGGCCTCGGTGTCGTAAATGTAGTGCCCGAAGGTCGAGTACATCACGAACACGTGGCCTTGTTCGACGTACATCTCGAACGGGGTCCCCGACGCACGGAACTGTCCGAGGACGCGAAGCTGGAGGGGGTCGCCGATATCGATCACGCTCAGTCCGCTCAGCCGCGAGAGCGCGTAGAGGACGTTGCCATCGATGTGAACAATGTCCGCTTCCTCGATGAGCAGCCCGGGATCCTCGGTGTCGCCGGGAGGTTCGGCCTCTGGCACGCCGCCGCCGTCATCGTCGCCGGCGTCCTGAGATTCGTCGTGGCCGTCCGAATCGAGGTTGGGGTCGTCCGAGACCCACGGGGGCAAGTCGGCCGGTTCGACGGGATCCTCGCCGCACGCGAACAAGGTCAGCGCCAGCGAGCTCACGGTACCGGGGATGATGAGTCGGCGAAGGGAATGGGATAGGAAGTAGGTCATAAGGGTGGGTGCCGTTCGCAGGCACCGGATCCAATGTGCCACGGCGGTCCAGATCGATCAGTGGAGGCGGGCGCTCGGCGCCACGGCGGACGTCACGGTGGGTCTCGTACCGCGCTTCTCAGAGGTGCGACGGTGGCGCAGTGGCCACAAGCCGGGGCAAGCGCCCGCCCGCACAGACACGCGCGTGGGTCCGTTCGCCCGTCGAGGCGTGCGCTGGCGGCGAGTCGCCGCCCGCCTCCTCGTGCGAATGGAGCCGGCCGGGGTCCGCTCGTTGTGCCCGCTACGCCAACAACTGGCAGATGTCCGTGGGGGCCACCCAGCGTAGCCAGTTGATCCACATCGTGTTGATCTCGGGGATCTCGGACCATTCGCTGTCGAAACTGATCCACTCGTCGCCAAACACGATCAGGCGCCCTTCGCCTCGCTGCTGGGCGATGCCGGAGACGTCAAGGCTAGGCAGCTGCGAGAAGTCTACGTTGTCTGCCGCCGCCAGCGGGACCACCGGGTAGCCTCCGAAGAACGAGACGGTCGAGACGCCGTCGTTGATCTCGTGGGTGCCGATCATGGTGGTCGGACCGTTTTGCACGTTCCCGGTGGCGTACTCGAGGTCGAACGCGGCCAGCAGCGTGTTGGTTCGGTCGCGCGAGGTTCCGCTGTTCTCGTGTCCAGCCATGCTGATCAGGCCCCGGCCGTCGACTTCGATCCATTGCCGAAGCGCGGCCGCCTCAGCTTCGGTGAACTCGCGGGGGAGCCAGTCCAAGATCACGACGTGATAGGGCGCGAGGAGGGAGGCATCGAGGACTTCGGCGTCGTCCATCTCGATACGGTCGGTGAGCGTGCCTTGGTCGGTGAGCCAGGTCACGAACTGACTGCTCGGATTCACGCCGGCGGACCCCAAGAGCAGGACGTTGAGGCAATCGCAGATTCCATCGAGTCCGAGGTCGACGTCGTCGATGCGGCCATTGCAGTCGTCGTCGATGCCGTCGCACACCAGGTCCTTCGCGGCGGTGGGGACGCACTCCTCGTCTCCTGTGCCGCCGCCGGTGTCTGAGTCGCCGGCATCCGAGTCCCCCGTCTCCGCCTCGTTCGACGTGCTCGACTCGGTGGCGCCGCCTGTGGCCGAGCCGGGCTCGTCATCGTCGTCATCGGTGGTGGCGGAGCTCGTCTCCGAGCTGGTCGCGCTATCGGTCTCCGACGTCCCGGGGATGTCCGCGCCGGTTTCGCTGTCGTGGCCGGTCTGGCTTTCGCTGTCCGTCGCGTCGTCGCTGTCCCCATCGGAGTCGCCGCTGGCATCGTGGCCAGAGTCGCTGTCGGACGTGTCGTCGTCGTCGTCGTCGTCGCCTTTGCTTGTGCCCGTCCCGTGGCTGGTTGCGGTTCCGTGACTGTCGCTCTCGGTATGGCTCTCCTCGTCCGTGTCGCTGCCCCCTCCAGTGTCGCCATCGCCATCGCCATCGCCGTCACCATCGCCATCGCCATCGCCATCGCCATCGCCATCGCCATCGCCATCGCCATCGCCGGGCGAGTTGGCGGTTTGATCGCCGCTTGTTTCACCGGGTGGATCGCCGTAGTCGTTATCGAGCGGATCCACCCCGCTGCCCTTGGCGCAGGACAATCCCACCGCGACGGTTCCCGAGAAGAGATACGTGACAACACGACGCACGCTAGGGGGGTAGTCGCGTGGCGAGGTGCAGACAAGCGCGATGCCGATCCAGTCCGATCCCCCAGCGCCCGCGTGGGGGCCGGCGAGAGTGCCCCGGCGAGATCCGTCGACTGACGGATACAGTCGGGTCCCAGGCTCGCGGGCGTGGTCCCGTATCGCCCCGCCGGAAACCAGTGCTATCGCGCGCCAGGGGGGCCGGCCATGCTGGCCGAAATCGCGCGGGGAGGCGCGTCACGAGGCCGAGTTCCTCGGCCCGGTCGCGGTTCGACGGCCGCGGCTGCCCGGTGGGGTGCAGCCCGTCGTGCGAGCGCTCGCCCGCGACGGAACCGTCGACTCTGGCCTCGTCGTGGGTGCCGATACGTGGGGCCCAACCCAGAACCGATGCATGAACAGCGCATCGTTCGCGGGGGGGCGGGACTACCCGGCGGGGGGGTTCGCGTTAGAGTTGCACCATGCCCCCGGCTTTTGCCGCTCACCGCCCGGCGACCACGGTGTTGCTCGTGGCCGCGCTCGCCGGCCTGTTTTTCGCTTCGTTCTCCACCTACGACTTCGCGCAGCACCTCGACCGACAAGTTCACGACATCCACTGCTCCTTCGTCCCCGGGGTCGTCAGTGGCGCGAGCGAGGCCAACAGCGGGTGTCAGGTGACGATGATGAGTCCCTACTCGTCGGTGCTGCGCAAGGCGATGTGGGGTGGACTCCCGATTTCGTTGCCCGCGATGGGAGTGTTTGCGTTTCTGTTCTTCCGTGGGTTGTGGCTGCTCGGCCGGGCGAACCGGCGCACTCGGGCTGCCGCTCTCGCCGTGCTGCTGACGGCCACCGTCTGTCTCGCCGCGACCGTCGTCATGGCCGGCATCGCGTTTGTGACATTGGGGGCCGCATGCAAGCTTTGTATCGGGATCTACTGCGCCAGCGTGACGGCGTTTATCGCGTCGCTTCTGATCTGGCGATCGACAAAATGGCAAGAGCACGAACCTGGCGTCGACGACTCTCTCCCGCGCGAGATGATGTCGGCGGGGGCGCAGCTGAGTGCTTTCGTGGCCGTTCCCGCGGCGATCTACGTGCTCCTCATGCCAGATCACAGCCAGTTTGTCGGGACCTGTGGCCGCATTGATGATGCGAAGGACCCCTACGGGGTCATGGTGCCGATCGGGCCTCAGTCCGGGGTGCCGAGTATCGAGGTTTTCGACCCGCTGTGTCCGGCGTGCCGGGGCTTCGAGCGCCGGCTCGTGGCGTCCCGCCTCGACCGCAAGCTGGCGCGCCAAGCCGTGCTGTTCCCGCTCGATGACCGCTGCAATTGGATGATCAGCAAGGCCTTGCATCCCGGGGCGTGCACAATCAGCGAGGCGGTGCTCTGCGCAGCCGAGCACAGTAGTGCTCGCGCCGAGGAGGTCATCGCCTGGGCGTTCGACCAGCAAGACCAGATCCGTGCGGCCACCGTCGGCGACCCCGAGGCGGCGGCGAAGCTTGTGGCCGCGGCGTTTCCCCAGGTTGCTTCGTGCTTGGGTTCGGCGAAGGTCCAACAGCGACTCAATCGCTCGCTGCGCTGGACGGTCAAAAATCAGATCCCCGTGTTGACCCCGCAGCTGTACGTCGCCGGTCGCAAGCTATGTGATGAAGACACGGATCTGGGACTCGATTTCGCCCTGTCGCGGATGCTCGACATGCACGCGCGCGGCGAGCTCGAAACGACGTCGCGCAAATCGGAGGCATCGCCATGAATCCCGTGATTCGTCCCGCGGTGGGGGTGGGGTGCCTGTTCCTACCCACCGCGCTCGTGGCCTACTGGGTGTCCGCTGCGGGGGCCCGCCTCGAGTACGTCGAGGCGCTGCCCGTGGACCAGTCGGCCCCGCAGGTGGCGCTGGCGTCGGCGGCCAACGAGGGCTACTGCACCACCCAACTCAAAACCGTGCTGCGCCGTGTGCTCAAAAGCTGCGGCTTGCTCGACAGTGGCGAGGTGCGGGGCTGTCAGCCGATGGACGCGAAGAACGTGGCGACGATGGCCGGCGGCGATTTCAACGCGTTGTTCCAGCCGCTCTCCGAGCGCGCCGGCATCATCGAGTTCGCCAAAAACTCGGCCGAGCTGGAGGCCTCTGGCGCCGAACTCTTGTCCCGCGTCTTCGCCGACCAGCAGGGCGCAAGCTACTTCTTCGTTGTCGCCCGAGCCTCGCCCGAGGGGAGTGTGGTCCACAACCGCGAGCTGTCCCAGCAGCGGGCCGAAGCCGTGATGTCTCATCTTCGGACGAACTTCGCCGATCCCGACCTCGACCGCGAAGTCGGGCTATTGTGGCTCGGCGAAGAGTTCGCTCAGCTCGACGAAGGCTTTTGTACGTGGAAACGAAGCGGCGACCCCCAGACATGCAAACCCGAGAACATCAACCGCAGCGCGTTCGTGGCGTGGATCGATTGTCGGCTGTAGCCACGAGGCGGTGGCTGATCGGGCTCGCCGCGCTTGGCGTCGCCTGTAGCGGTGACGCCAAGCCTCCCGGGAAGACGGAGGCGGTGAACAACCGGCGGGTGAATGCGGTCGCAGCCGCGGCCAAGCCGGCGGAGGCCACCGCGGGCTTTTGCGAGCGCCAGGCCAACCCCGAGCAGGCCCAAACCTTCTCGTTTCCGCCGCTGGCGGGCGCCGCCCCGACGGCGGTGGCCGGGTGGCGATGGGTCAACGTGTGGGCGACCTGGTGCAAGCCGTGCATCGCCGAGATGCCCATGATGGCGCGGTGGCGCGAGCGTTTCCGCGACGACAAGCTCGACGTCGACGTGACGTTCTTGTCGGTGGATGATAGCCAAGCGGCGATCGACCGGTTCGCGCCGAAGCACCCCGACGTGCCGACCGACGGCCCACGGATCGCCAACGTCGACGGACTCGAGCCGTGGCTAGCGTCGATCGGGCTGTCGGCGAATAGCGTGTTGCCGATTCATCTGTTCGTCGATCCGCAAAACAAGCTGCGGTGCGTGCGGATGGGAGGCGTGTCTGCGGAGGACTACGGGGCGATCAAGCATGTGATCGCGTCTGGGTAGGTCCGCCCGCGCGGGCGTACGCGGCGAGCGAAGCTACCCTCGGGCCGTCGCGCTGTAGGCCCGACAGCAATACGGTACATCGAGGCGATGAAGGCCCCGGCGCTGCAGTTCGGCGGCGACGAGACGGCAAAACGCCTCCATGCGGTCGGGCCCGGCGGCCACTGTCAGACGATGGTGGCTGCGCCACAAGTCAACGTAGCGCGCGGCCGTCATCTGCACCCGATGCCGTGCCTCGTCGACGCTGACGTCGGCGAAGTCGTTCGTTGAGCCCAAAACCTGCGACCAGTCGCGATCGCGGTACCGCGCATTGAACTCCGGTATCTGGTCGCGGATGAGCTGTTGCGTCCAGGTGAGCATCGGCGACGCTGCGTTGTCTCGGTCGTTCCACATCACGGTCAGCCGAGCTCCCGGCGCAGCGATGCGCCGCAACTCGGCCAGCGCGACGGGTGGATCGGCCCAGTGGAACGCCTGGGCCGCGACGATCCACGGCGCCGAGTCAGGGGGCAAGTCGGTGCGTTCGAACGTGCCGTCGACCCAACGCACCCGCTCGTCTTGAGGCTCGGCCCGGTCACGCATGGCGGCGTTGGGTTCAACGGCGATGACGCGGCAACCCAACGCCACCAATTCTCGCGTCAACCGCCCGGTTCCGGCTCCGATCTCCACGATGGCCTTGCCAGCCGGCACCCGTGCCGCGTCGAGGAGGCGCCCTACGAACTCGCGGGGGTACGAGGGGCGGGCGCGGGCGTACGCCGCGGCTTGCTGCGTGAAGTCGCCGGTCTCGAGCACGGGGCGAGCGTAACAGGTCGGCTCGGTGTCTACAGAAATGTGAGCTCCCCGGAGCCTCCCAAGGCAAAATCATCGTCATTGGCCGCCTCCTCCTCCGGATCCGCGACGACCACGTCCGCGGGAGCAGCCACGACTCGATCTCCCAGTTCCAGGTCGTCCTCAGGCATGACAAGCCGAAAGCAAGAACCCTCGCCCACCCGAGAGGTGAGCTCCAGGCTTCCGCCGACTCGCTCAACCTCGCGCCGCACGACATCCATGCCGACGCCGCGTCCGGAAATGTCGTTCGCCTCTTCGTTGGTCGAAAACCCCGGCGTCATCAGCAGCTCCAATATCTCGGGTTCGGCGAGCTGAGTGCCCGGTGCGACCAGGCCGTTGCGGGTCGCCTTCTCGAGGACGCGTTCGGGGCTGATTCCCCGTCCGTCGTCCACGACTTCGATGATGATCTGCGACTTCGCCCGACTCGCCCGAATCTCGATGCGCCCCACGTTCGGCTTGCCGGCATGGCGTCGCTCATCTGGGGTTTCGATGCCGTGGTCCACGGCGTTGCGGACGAGATGGACCATCGGGCCGCTGAGCGCGGATACGACATGACGCGGGGCGTCGAGGTGGGCGCCGGAGATCTCGACCTCGGAGAGCTTGTTGAGACCCTCGGCCGTTTCACGGGCCATGCGTGCGACCTTGGCGAAGAGGCGGCTCAACCCCACCCGCCGGATCGACCGACACGTGCTCCGCAGCGCGTGACGGAGCTGCTCGAGTTGTCCGGCCAGTTCGAGCGGGGTGACGGCCTCTTCGGCACAGCGGGCAATGATTGCTCCCATCTTCTCTTCCACACCCTCGAGACGCTCGAGATGCTCGGCGCGGAGGCGGAGGTCTTGGGAGTCGGAGGCTGCCGCTTCGGTTCCACGTGAGCCTCGCGACCCGATGACGAGGACCTCGCCGGACTGGCGTGAGTGGTCGAGCATCTGGCGATGGTCGTCCATCTCCGGACAGTAAGGGATGGCGGATGCGCCGTCTTCGAGCGCGTCATCTAACCTCCCCAGCGCTTCTTCAATGAACTCCAGTGAGCATTCCACCGCGTCCCGCTGCAGTCGGCTGAGGCGCCCTCCGGCGGCTCTCGCATCGGCCAATAAGCTCTCGGTGCTATGTGCGAGGTGTTGGATCTGATCGAGGCCGAAAAAGCCCGCATTGCCCTTGACGGTGTGGAAGCACCGAAACAGTTCGTGGGCCAGATCCGCGCCATTATGCAAAATGGCTTGCCGCGCTTGGGTGAGCAGGGGGTGGATCTCGTCGCTGAACTCACGCAGCAACTCCAACATCTCCTCGTCCTGCGGCAGCGTGAACGCGTTGGTGGCCGGTGGGGCGGTCAGCCGCGCCAGGGCATCGCGTAGCTCCAAAAGCTCGTTCGCGATCCGACTGCGCCGCGTCTCATCGGGCTCGGCGTCGCTGTCCGCATTGAGGAGCTGGAGCATCTGACGTTCACACCACTCCACGGTACTTTGCATGGCCGGGAGCTCGCCTCGCTCGGCGAGCGCCTCCGAAACCTCGGCCAAGCTCCGCTGGGCTCGAGACAGCCCGGCCGGCTCGTCGCCAAAGCGCGCGAAGATGGCCATGGCCTCGTCGAGATACAGCAATGGAGCGGGCATCACCGGGCCCGCCACCAGCAGCACGTCACCGGACCACTGCGGAGCGCGGACGAGCGTACCGGCGGAGTCTTCGTAGATCGCCACGTGCATGGCGCAGGCGCGTTCGGAGAGGACTCGCGGAGTATCGAGCGTCACGTCATCGCGGCCGCTGAGGAGCAAGGTTTCCTTGATGCTGCCGGCGAGCTGGTTCACCGTCTCCCCGAGGGCATCGAGCAAGGCTGGCGTGTCGAGCATGAGGTCGGAAGGGAACCCGAAGAGCCACCGCGCGAAGCTGCAGACGCTCTCCGGCGCGGCAAGTAGCGCAACGTCTTGGAGTCCATCCGCGCCCACATAGAGACGTAGGCTGGCGCCCAATGTCCAGCACCCGGCACCGTGCGGCCGCGCCGTCTCGAACTCCAGCTCGGTTGCGCCGCGGTCGCGCAACATCCCCTCGAATGCCCGGACGAACGCCTCCGTCTCGGGGCCATGGCTATCCCCCGCCGTCATCGGTCGTAGAACCGGCTAGGCAGCCTTTGACTTGGCGAGAACGTGTGCGATGCCCTTGGCGAGCAGGTCGGGCTTGAAGAGATCGG
>QKPP01000110.1 GCA_006508105.1 Myxococcales bacterium FL481
GCCTCACGGACCGCCGACGCCGCGTCGCAACCCCTCCAGCGCGGTCCTGCACGGCGCGGGGTGGCATGCCCGCAGCCGACGCACCGCCCCGACGCCTACGGCACGACGTTGACCAACTTGCCGGGCACGTAGATCACTCGTTTGGGCACCTGCTCGCCCACGTAGCGCTCCCAGGCCTCGTCCGCTTGGACGAGCGCCAGGACTTGGTCGCGATCCTTGGCGTCCACGTGCTGCGGAATTCGCAACTCGCCTCGCCGCTTGCCGCGAACTTGCAGCACGACCACCCAATGCTCGTCTTGGAGGTAGGCGGGATCGGCTCGCGGCCACGGCTCGTAGGCCAACGACTCGCGTTGACCGAGCGCCTCACACCAGATCTCCTCCGCGAGATGAGGCGCGAACGGAGCGAGCACCAGACACAACTTGGCACCGGCGTCCCGCCCGAGCGGTTCCTTCGGCGTCACCAAGTCTCGGACCAAGGTCATCATCGCACTAATCGCGGTGTTGAACGACATCCGCTCGAGCCGGTCCGTGACCGCGGCGACGGTCTGGTGCAGCAACCGACGCTGGCGATCCGTCCCCTCGCCGGCCTCGAGCGGCCGCGGCTGGCCGTCGTCAGCGAAAAACAAACGATGGACCCGCTGCAAAAACTTGAAGCAGCCCGACACCCCGTCCGGCTGCCACGGCGCGCTGTGTTCCAACGGGCCCATAAACATCTCGTAGAGTCGGAGGGTGTCGGCGCCATAGTCGCGAATCACGTCATCGGGGTTGGTGACGTTCCCACGGCTTTTGGACATCTTGTCCCAATGCACCTCGACGGGCTCGCGCGAGTCCTTGTGGACCCAGCGATCGCTGCCCGGCTCCGCCGGCTCGACCTGGTCGGGCAGAAAGGTCACCAACTTGCCGTCGGCGTCTCGCCGTCGGTCGACGGGGTGGTAGGTCGCGCCCAACACCATGCCCTGGTTGAACAAGCGAGCGAAGGGCTCGCGCGTGGACACGAGGCCCGCGTCGAACAAGACCTTGTGCCAAAACCGAGCGTACAAGAGGTGCAACACGGCATGCTCGGCGCCTCCGACATAAAGGTCGACCGGCATCCAGTACCGCTCGGCCTCGGCGGAAAACGGCGCGTCTTCGTTGTGCGGATCCAAAAACCGCAGGTAGTACCAGCAACTGCCGGCCCATTGCGGCATGGTGTTGGTCTCCCGCAGTGATCCGTCGGGCAAGCGTCGCCAAGCTTCGGCCTTCGCGAGCGGAGGCTCGCCGGACTCTGACGGATTGAAGTCGTCGACCGGGGGAAGCTCGACGGGTAAGTCGGCATCCGGGACCGCGACCACTTCGCCGTTGGGACGGTGCAGCAGCGGGAACGGCTCGCCCCAATAGCGCTGCCGCGAAAACAACCAGTCGCGTAGCTTGTAGGTCACGCGCCGGCGACCGCAGCCACTCGCTTCGAGATGCTCGATCATCTTGGCTTTGGCTTCCGCGGTCGACAGGCCATCCACCACGGGCGAATTGACGGCCACGCCGGGTTCGCAATACGCCTCTTGCTCGATCGGGACGTTGCCTCCGGCCACGACCTCGACGATCGGCAACGACATGGCCTTGGCGAACGCATGGTCCCGCGAGTCGTGTCCCGGCACGGCCATGATAGCGCCGGTGCCGTATCCCATGAGCACGTAATCGCTGATCCAGATGGGCACGCGTCGGTCATCGACGGGGTTGGTGGCGTACGCCCCAGTGAACACTCCCGTCTTCTTGCCCTCGGCCGATTCGGCCAGTCGTTCGCGCTCGCTTCGACGAGACGTGGTGTCGATGTACGCTTCGACGGCGTCGCGTTGGGTATCGGTGGTGATCTCGGCGACAATGGGATGCTCAGGGGCGACCACCATGTACGTCGCGCCGTACAGCGTGTCCGGACGTGTGGTGAAGACCGTCAACGACGCCGGCTCGCCGTCAGCCCCGACCGTGCCCTCCACGCGAAAGTCGACGTCCGCCCCTTCCGATCGACCGATCCAGTTGCGCTGCATTTCCAGTACGCTCTTGGACCACTGCAAGCCGTCGAGATCGGTGAGTAGCCGTTCGGCGTACTCGGTGATCCGCAGCATCCACTGTCGCATGGGTCGACGCACGACCTCGCGACCGGCGTCTACGTGCTCGGCCACCTCCTCGTTCGCCAACACAATCCGCAACTCCGGACACCAGTTCACGGGAGCCTCGTGAAGATAGGCGAGCCGGTGGCGATCTCGATACTGTGCAATCGCTTCGTCCCCGCCCTGGACCACCTCGGACGGCAACGGCAACTCCGCGATCGGCCGGGCGACGTCTTGCTCGTGGTCGTACCAGCGTCCCCACAACTGCAGGAAGATCCACTGGGTCCAGCGGTAGTACTTCGGATCGGTGGTATCGATCTCGCGGGCCCAGTCGTAGGAAAACCCCAAGCGCTTCTGTTGCGCCCTGAAATTGGCCACGCACTCCGCCGTTCGCGTGGCGGGATGGGTGCCGGTCTTGATGGCGTACCGCTCGGCGGGCAGTCCGAACGCGTCCCAGCCCATAGGATGCAGCACCGCGAAGCCGCGCATCCGTTTGTACCGGGCCAAGATGTCGGTCGCCGTGTAGCCCTCCGCATGGCCGACGTGAAGACCGTCGCCCGAAGGGTACGGGAACATGTCGAGGACGTAGTACTTGGGCTTACTCGGGTCGATCGTCGCTCGAAACGTCTCGCGTTCGTCCCAGTGGGCCTGCCATCGCCGCTCGATGGCGGTAAAGTCGTAGGGCATCGGTGGCGAAACGCTATTTCGCTTTCTGACGTTTGCCAAGCGACCGCTGCGCGACGATCCGGAACTGCGCCATTCCCGCGGCCGCGCCGGCGAACCGTGGCTTGGGCGTCCGCAGCCGCCGGTTCTCGAAGGACGCCCGGCGTGCGAGACTTGGCCATGATCCCTCCCCGAATCGGCTGTGCTTTTGCTGTGTTCGTCCTCGCGAGCGGGGGTTGCAGCAACACGGGTGAAGGCTCGGTCGAAGCGCCCGAGTCGTCCTCGAAGACCGCGACGCCCGACGCCGCCGCGCCGGCAGACTCCACCCCGCCGGCTGCTATCGATGCTCCCGTCGCCCCGGCGCCGGCCGAGACCGCCGCCCAGCCTCAAGGCACGCCAGCCCCGACTCGCACCGACCCCGTCGCGGTCCAACCCGGCGCGCCGCAACCCACTCGACCCGGCGCGGGGCAGCAAACGCTCGACCAACCGTGCGATGGCAACAAGCGCTGCATCGACGGGCTCGGCTGCAGCGGCCTGTATCGCACGACGCCCGGCACCTGCATCGCCGACGCGCAAGCGAAGGCCAAGTGCGAGGCTCGCGGCGACGCGTGGGGGACTTGGGGAATGATGCGAGCGACCTACTGCATGCCGGTGCTGCCCGACGCGGACAAACCCTGCACCGACGACGCCGAGTGTCAGGGGAACTGCATCGCGCCAGGCAGACAGGCCCGGGCGGGGAAGTGCCAGCGACTCGAGGTCAAGTTCGGCTGTTACCAGACCATGGCGCAGGGCAAGCCCACGCAGACCCGTTGCGTGGACTAGCCGCGAGGTCGTGCCATGCCCCACGTGCGACTCCCCGCCGAGTGGGAACCAGTCGGTGCGGTGCTCATGGCGTGGCCTCGGTCAGCCGGCGACTGGGCGCCACATCTGGGTCCGGCTCGCGCCACGGTCGGCGCCATCGCGCGCGCCATCGCCCCGCACGCGCAGGTCATCATGCTCAGTGACGAACCCGCCTCGCTGGCGGCCCTGGTCGACGAACTCACGCCGAGGCTCACCGTCATCGAGCTCAAGACCAACGACACGTGGACGCGTGACTACGGACCGATCACTGTCCTCGTGGAAGGGTCGCCCCAACTGCTGGACTTCGGCTTCAACGGCTGGGGTCTCAAGTTTCCCGCCGATCTCGACAATCAAGTGACGACCCGGTTGGCAGACCAGGGCGTGTTTGGTCAGACGCCGATCGTGCGACCGGGCCTGTGGCTCGAAGGCGGCTCTATCGAAAGCGATGGCGCCGGTACGCTGCTCACGACCCGTCATTGCCTTTTGTCCCCCAATCGCAACCCCCATCTGACGCGTGCGAGCATCGAGACGCAACTCGCACGCTGGCTCGGAATCCGGCGCACACTGTGGCTCGAACAAGGCCCCCTCGAAGGGGACGATACCGACGGCCACATCGACACCTTGGCCCGATTGTGCCCCGACTCGACCATTGCCTACGTCGACTGTGACGACCCACGCGATGCGCACTACCCCGCGTTCAAAACCATGCGGGCGCAGCTCGAGTCGTTTCGTACCGTCGCTGGTGGCAACTACCGACTCGTGCCCCTGCCCTGGCCGCGCGAGCGCGTCGCAGCTGACGGCCATCGGCTCCCCGTGACGTACGCGAACTTCCTGGTCGTGAACGAGGCCGTGCTCGCGCCAACCTACGATGACCCGCCGACCGATGCGCGAGCCCTCGAGGCGCTCTCGGTGGCGTTCCCACACCACGAGATCATCGGCATCGACTGCCGAGCGCTCGTGGAACAACACGGTTCGCTACACTGCATGACCATGCAGATTCCACGGCAGGTGTTCGCATGACCAAGCTTACCCTGGGACTCGTTCAACAACGCTATGCCGGTTCCACCGCCGACACGGTCGCCGCCACGGTGCGATACGTGCGAACCGCCGCGAGCCGGGGCGCCAACTTGGTCTGCCTGCAGGAACTCCACACCAGCGCCTACTTTTGCCAAACCGAAGACACGACACAATTTGATCTAGCAGAAACCATTCCGGGGCCCCACACGCAAGCACTGGGCGCCCTCGCCCGGGAGCTCAACATCGTCATCGTCAGTTCCTTGTTCGAGCGGCGCGCGGCCGGCTTGTTTCACAACACTGCCGTCGTGCTCGAGCGCGACGGCGCCATTGCCGGGCGCTATCGCAAAATGCACATCCCGGACGACCCGGGGTTTTATGAGAAGTTCTACTTTGCGCCAGGCGACCTGGGCTTCACGCCCATTGACACCTCGGTGGGGCGACTCGGCGTACTGATCTGCTGGGACCAGTGGTACCCGGAAGCGGCCCGCCTGATGGCCTTGGCCGGCGCCGAGATTTTGCTCTATCCGACCGCCATCGGCTGGGACCCGCGAGACGACGGGAACGAACGCACTCGTCAACGCGAGGCTTGGATCTCGATCCAACGCGGCCATGCCATCGCCAATGGCCTCACAGTGGCCGCCGTCAATCGCGTTGGACACGAACCCGACCCTTCCGAGCAAACAGCCGGCATCGAGTTTTGGGGATCGAGCTTCGTCGCGGGTCCCCAGGGCGAAATTCTCACTCAAGCGGCGGAAGACGACGACGCGGTAATCGTGGTGGAAGTGTCCCGTGAACGCACTGAAGACGTGCGCCGGATTTGGCCCTTCTTTCGCGACCGGCGGACCGACGCGTACGGGGACATCACTCGCCGCTGGCGCGACGGGTGACCGGGTCGCGCGAGGCACCTCGGCACCAGGCCCGCGGACCTGTCAACGCCGCTCGACCTCGCGCCACGGCCCCCCAGACGCTGCACGGTGAGCTGCCGAGCCGGCGCGGGGCCCCTCATCGTCGTGATCGGGCCGAACGGCCCGTCGCCGAGCGCGGCACTCGTCATGCCCGGCGCGCGAGACGAGCGCCGAGTCTCGGGTTGGCGCCCGACTGCACGGCCACAATGGTCTGGGATGCAGCTGCGATCCCCCTAGTCCGCCGGCCGCAAATCACCGTCTCGCGAATCAACTGACAAACCCACTCATACGACGCGGCGGCGCGGTCTTGAGCCGGTGCGAACACGCAGTTGTCACCCCGATGATCCCCCGTTCAGGTGTAGGGTCTCCGCGCCTCTCGCCGGCCAGTCGCGGGAAACCTCGAGGCCTCCCGATGCCCAAACTCTACATTTCAATCGCTCTACGCCCCGACCGGCGACCCGCCGGGACGAGGTGCGCTTCGGGCGAATCGGGTCCGCGCGAAACCCCGGCGGACCGTAGGACAAGTGGCGGCAGATTGAAGCGTCGCGCCCACGAGCACGGCTCGAACCTGTGGCCGCGCCACCATGCGACGGCTGCTTCGCGCGGGGTTCCGGTCGGCTATCAACCTCGCGAATCAACGTCGCCCTCGACTCGGACGCCTAGTATGCCCACACCGCGATCATTCGGTCTTTTGCTCCCGCTTATGACTAGTTTGCTTGCAAGCTGCGCAGATGACAGCGCAATGGGAAGCGACGAAGCGGAACTTCTCCCTCACCCCGGGCTGGACGAGTTCCCCCCCCCGCCCGAAGACACGGCGCAGGACCTGCCCCCGTGGAGCCCTCCGCCGACGAACCCAAGTACCGGCGACACGGATGAGCCATCGGACGAGCCCACGTCGAGCTCTGGCGATACCGCGAACCCCGAGACCACCGGCGCCGAGCACACCTCGGACGACAGTGGCACCGGAGACGACCCCACGGGCGACACCGAAGCGGACACGGAAGCTGAGGAATCGGACAGCGGCGACGGCGACGACACGGCCGCCACGGGAGACCAAACCGACGATGGCGGCGACACGGGCGCGACCGACGGCGGCGAGCCCACGGGAACCGGTGACGGCGACGATGACGACGACCCAGCCCCGCCGTCGCGCGTCATGATCGTGGTGTTGGAGGGGCTGCGACCGGAGTACGTGACCCCGGCGACCATGCCCAATCTATGGGGGTTGCAACGCCGCGGGGTGGCGTTCCGAAGCCACACCACGGTGTTTCCAGCGAACTCGCACGTGGCGGCGGCCAGCCTGGCCACCGGCACCTACCCCGACAAACACGGCGTGCTCGGGGCTCGCATGTTTCTCCCCGGCGTGAGCGGTCGTGACGCCCGCAACTCGTCGTTTACGACGCAAGCACCGTTCGAGCTGCGAGACTACGGCGTCATGCGGGCGGTCGACGCCGACCGTCGACTGGAACAGGGTCTGCTTCGGCAGCCCACGTTGTTCGATGTGGCGGCCGAGGCCGCGCGAGACACCGTTGTCGTCGGGCGATCCGGCCCGGCGACGTTGCTGCGCTACGAACTGGACGATCACGCGGTGTTCGTCGACGAGGACGTCGCCTGGCCGCTTTCCTTCGCGTTCTCGCTGCAACTCGCCAACGGCAATCGGCTGCCGCCGAACACCGGGTTCCTCCTTCCCTCGATGTCGGGATACGAAGACCCGTTCGTGGTGCAGTCAGCGGGACCGGCCGTCCTCGCCCCGTTGATCCCGCCCCCGTACTTGCGGCCCGACGTCCTGCCCACCTACGACGCTCGAACGCACGTGCTCAGCGGTCTATCCCCCGTGAACTCGCCGGCGGACGTGATTGTGCTCAATCCCGCGTCGGATCGGCTGACCGATCTCGGGACCACCGTGGGGCATGGAGCCGGCACCGCCGATCCGGGGCGCGAACTCTTCGCTTCGACGCGGCGCGCCGGCAGCGATTTCTGTCAGGAGGCGTTCGAGCTCGCCGTGTCGCGGACCTCGCCCGCGCTTGCACTGCTGTGGATCGACGAACCGGGTCATACCGCGCGACACACCGGCCCGGGGAGCCAGTCGGCCTGGAACATGGCCCGCGAAGCGGACGCGCGACTTGGGGCCCTGCTGGCGTGGCTCGCCAACGAGGGCCTCACCGACGAGGTCGATCTTGTCGTGACCTCGGATCACGGGTTTAGTACGGTTGCCGGCGACGCGGCGTACTTCGATCGCTACGCGAGTACGCCGCTGAGTTTTGATGTGGTGCCTGGGGACAGCGCCAATGGAGAGCCCGCCGCGGTCTCGCCCCGTGCGGACGCGCTCGTGACCCGAGCCCCGGCCCCCACCGGCCTCCCGATCGACGGCGAGACGCGAGTCGCGTGGCTGCTACGCGGGGCGGGGTTCGAGCACGTTTACGACGGCGACGCGACCGGTGCCTTCCCTGACCGCCCGGGCTGCACCCACACGGCGATGGCCGAGACCGTGCGCAAGGCGGCGGGTCTGGGCGCTGAGCTGTGTCTGCCGACAGGACTGGACGCGGACGCGGTCCCGTACCCCCCGTACGATTCACAACTCGCCCACGAAGAGACCATCGTGGTCGCGGAGAACGAGGGCACCGCCCTGATCTACCTTCCGCACGCAGATCCGAGTTTTGCTCAGTTGGTGGCGCGAGCGCTGCTGGGTCGACTCGAGGTCGGAGCCGTGTTCGCGGCCGACGATCTCGCGCTGATCCCCGGGGTCCTCCCACTTTCGGCCATCCGTTTGGACTCCGCCGACGACGACACGCCCGAGTTTGTGGTCGCGTTGGCGTCGACCGATGACGCCATCGCGGGCTACCCCCATCGCGTCCAAGTCGGGCCGGCCCGCCCAGGCGGCCACTGGTTCGAGACGTGCGCGCCCGATGAGGAAGACAGTTGCCGCGAGGGGCTCACCTGCTTGCCGTCGCGGCACATGCCCGGGAACGCGGCGGAAACGCCGGAATTTCGCTGCATCGCCTGTCCGTGGGTGGACATCGACGACAATCCCAACGGGCTGACGGACTCCGAGCGGCTGGCGACGGTCGGACGGGAGGTCTGCCGTTTCGTCGGCGACGATGCGCAGTGGCAGGCCAGCTGGGGTCAAGGGCCGGGAGCGTGGCCGCGTGCGCTTGCCGAAGGCGAAGCTTGTGAGGCCGAGCATCTGTGCGAAGCCGGGCTGTCCTGCCGGCCATTCGTGCCCTCGGGCCTCGCCACAGTCGGCGTGTGTCTCGAGTCAGGCGCCCCCTGGCCGACGACGCCGTTGCCCGCGGAGACGAGCCCGCTTCTCACGGGTACCAGCTACTCCAGCATGCGCAACGCCCGAGGGACCGCCGGGGGCCTCGCGCCCGCCGAGATGCGCACCGTACTGGTCATGGCCGGACCCTCGTTCCGCGAAGATGTCGAGGTCATGCTCCCCACGAGCGTGGTGGACATTGCGCCAACGGTCGCGAAACTCCTGCAACTCGAGTTTCCCCACGCCGACGGTCGGCCTCTCGTGGAAGCGCTCGAAGCGTCCGCGGTGGTGGCCGACGACTACGCGGTATCCGAGCCGGAGACGATCTTCGCATCGACCACGGCCGTGGCGTTGTCGCTGTATGAGCCGACGTCCGCGGTCAGCGACGCCGACCACCGGATCACACAGGACGGGACGTACCGAACCCAGATCGAGGTCGTCTCCGTCAGCCTCGACGGACGCCGGTACACCTACCCGGTGGCGGGTCGCGGGGTGAGAAGCGCCCCCTAGATCCTAGATCCGACGAAGTGCGAACGGTCTTGCCTTCGACTCGCTGACGGAAGACGCCTGCAATGCGCTGCTCGATACACCGACTCGTCTACCCCTTCCTCTGCGCCGTCTCGCTGCTCGCCGCCTGTGACGACTCGGAGGGCGACGACGCCAGCTTGGGCGCCTGCGATCCGCAAGAGGCGGTCAGGCTGGTCTACGGACGCAACCAGACCGTCGCGGTCGCCGGGCAAGCGCTCGTCCACGAGTCGTGCGGCGCGGGCATGTACTGTCACGCCAGCGCGGCGGAGGGAAGCAACCGGTTTGGCGCCCCCGAAGGCCTCAACTTCGACCTCGTGCCGCAGAAGTTGGATCACCAGCGCGTCTGGGAGCACCGCCGCGCCGTGCTTTCACAGGTCCAACGAGGAGCGATGCCGCCGCCCACGACCCCGTCGCACGTACCGGGAAGATCGAAGTGGCGCTTCGACCGTGAGCGCTCCGAGCGAGCGGAGTCACTGCCTGAGATCAGCAGCTTGGCGGGACGCGAGCTGCTGCGAAACTGGCTCGCTTGCGACACCCCCACCGTCGAACTGGAGGATCTCCCAACCTGGCTCAGACCGGTCGGCACGACCCCTGACGCCCCACAAGGGGATGGGGATGGGGATGGGGATGGTGATGGGGACGGCGATGGGGACGGCGATGGCGATGGTGACGGTGACGGTGACGGCGATGGCGATGGCGATGGCGACGGCGATGACAGCGGTGGCGGTGGCAGCGACGATCACCAGACCGAAACCGACAGCGATCCAGGCAGCACGGCGGTGACGAGCGACACCGACAGTTCGCCGGAGACCGACACGACTGCAGACGACGACGACGACGACGACGAACCGCCGCCAGGCGAGCACTGGGAGATCCTGTACGTGACCACCATCCAGCCCCGCTGCGCCGGGGCCGGCTGTCACGACTCGATTGTCAAAGCCGGCGGTCTCGACCTCGGCGACATGTGCGGCTCGCTGGCGTCATTGCTTCACGAGCGCGGGGCCTGCAATCGCCCGTGGGTTGTCCCGGGCATCCCCCAAGCGTCATTTCTCGTGGAAAAGGTCACCCATGCCGCGCCATCGTGTGGCGCCGTGATGCCTCCGTTCGGTGACATGCTGTCGTCCAGCGACCAGTTCCGACTCCAAGACTGGATCCAGCGCGGCGCCCCCGGCTGCGAGTAATCCCTCGCGAACGCCACCGGGAATCCGTCGGCGAGCGACCCGCCGCGATCACGTGGCGAAGCGAGGGACGTGGATTGGCACCGCGCCGCGTGACGCGGTCGAAACGCAGTTCGGGCCGCTACATCGCCGTGTTAACGTGCTGGCCGATGACGTACGGATCGGTCCCCAATCCTTCGGCAACGGTCGCGGACCGGCGTCCAGCGAGTGGCGGTACCGGCTCGAGCCGTCGAGCTCAGCCGCAACCGGGTGCAAAGGAGTCGCACCCCGTCAGCGCCCCTGCGACGCGCCGGGCCGTCCATGAGTGGTCGCCCCCGGGCGCGCTGCGCCCGGGAGCCGCTCGCACCGAGTCAAGGGCCCTCATGAACCAGCCACAGCGCTACGCATTGGCGCCGACGTGGTGGTTTTGGAACGACGAGTCCACGCTGCGACTCGCCGCCCCCTGGTTAGCCGTCTCCACCACAGTCGCGACGTTGCTCAGTGGCGCGCTGGCCCTCGGGATCGACTCGCTCGCGGCCGCGATGACCGCCGGCGCGACGATCGGCCTGGGTACCGCGATCGGATGCCTGGGTCTGTTGGAGCGACACGTTCGCAAAGCGGCGGTGCGACGCCGCTAGTCGCGGCGCAAGTCGGTGCCGTCTGGCACGAGGCGATCGCCAGCTCGACGAGACGGCTGCTACAACGCCGCACACCACCAGCCAGCGCGACCAGGCGCTCGCGGAACCCGAGGAGCGGAGCGCTTGCGGGCCGCACCCGGCGAGGCAGCGAGCCCCGACTTGCGCCCCACGCCATCGCGGTCGCGCGTGCCAGACCATGGGCAAACCTGTGAACCGAACGAACCGAGACGGACACCGACGGTCGTGGACGCGTCCGAGATTGACCCGCGCTCCGGCCTAGCCCCGATTCCGCCGACGAGGCCGCGCCACCGCGGACGGGAGAAGCGATAGGCTACCGGCGACAACCGGAGATCTGTCCATGACGATACGAACGCGCTTTTTTGCGGCCGCGAGCGCTGCCGCGCTGCTCGGCGGATGCACGCCAGTCGCCGAGGAAGCCTCAACCCCAACCGACGGCACTCAAGGCGAGGACGACGACGCGCAGGAAGACGAGGACGACGACAACGAGGATGGGGAGGGAGAGGACGACGGCGACGGGGATGAGGAGAACGACGACGACGCGGACGGCGGCGACGAGGACGACGACGACGACGACGGCAGCGACGAGGATGACGGCAGCGACGAGGATGACGGCAGCGACGAGGATGAC
>QKPP01000265.1:0-1028 GCA_006508105.1 Myxococcales bacterium FL481
GGTGGCTCCGCGCGGCAAACAACGGAGATTTGCACCGGAATGGGTCTCTGGTGCAAGTCGCCGCCCGCAAAATCGACGCGGCGCGTGGTCGCTGCGCGGCGAGCTGGGTATTGCGAAACGGTGACACGCCTGACGGCCGCGATTGCCAGAGGCCGGTGGCAGACTTTCGCAGCCTGTGACCACTCGCTCGACCACGATGAACACGGATGACCCGCAACCGACCGCCGATGGCGATACCAAGCCGCCGCGACCTGGCACCTGGACTGAGGATGGGCGCCCGCAATACGAGTTTGCTGGCGCGTGGCCCTTTGTCTTGGTCCATGTGCTCGCGTTTGGGGCGATCTTCACGGGAGTCACGCTGACGGACGTCGTGGTCGGCGTGGCGCTGTATTGGATCCGCATGTTCGGGGTGACGGGCGCCTATCACCGCTATTTCTCGCACCGCAGCTACAAGACCTCGCGTTGGTTTCAGTTCGTACTGGCACTGCTCGCGATGTCGAGCTCCCAAAAAGGCGTGCTGTGGTGGGCTGCGCACCACCGCCATCACCACAAATACTCCGACAAGATCAACGACGTGCACTCTCCCGCGCGCCACGGCCTGTTCTACTCGCACGTCGGATGGCTGTTCAACAACACTGAAGAGACGGACTACAGCCGCGTTCGCGATCTCGCACGCTATCCGGAACTGGTCCTGCTCAACAAATACTGGGCCGTTCCGCCAGTGTTACTCGGTCTTGGGGTGTGGTTGTGGCTGGGTTGGTCGGGGTTGTTCATCGGGTTCATGGCGAGCACGGCCGTGCTGTGGCACGGGACGTTCACCATCAACTCGTTTACCCATCTGTGGGGCAAGCGGGTCTACGAGACCGATGATGACAGCCGCAACAGCATGCTGTTCGCCCTGATCACAATGGGCGAGGGCTGGCACAACAACCATCACTACTACCAAGCGAGCACGGCTCAGGGCTGGCATTGGTGGCAGATCGACATGACCTACTACGTGCTCAAGGTGTTGAGCTGGGTCGGTCTGG
>QKPP01000265.1:1050-1439 GCA_006508105.1 Myxococcales bacterium FL481
CCCCGCCGCGTAGGCGCACGTCGCGGGACCGCGTCGAGAATCGGGCGCCGGCCCCGAGTCTTGTCCGCGGCGGGCCGGTACCGCAGCGGATCTCGAAGGGTCGTCGTGGGCCGGTTTCGGGCGCCTCTCGTCGTCTCCGCGCCACTTTGATCCCGCGACCGCCGACACGATGTAACGTAAGCGGCCCGACGCAACGTTGATGTCGGTGAGCGCTGGTCAGTCGGCGCCGCTCCTCTCATGCCTCCCGTTCGCGTTTTTGACGCCATCGTCGGCGACCTCGACGAACTTCGGCGGACCCGTCGCTGGCGGTTCATCGCGGGATTGGTCTTCGTCAGTCCGCTGATGGGCTTGTTGGTGTGGTGGATGGGGGTGCGGGCAGACCTGTGGGA
>QKPP01000265.1:1480-1848 GCA_006508105.1 Myxococcales bacterium FL481
TGCCCTCGACGAAACGCAGTCGTCTGGCCATGGTCGTGGTCTGTGTGGGGTTGGGCTTGACCGGTGCGCTCGGTTGGCCCGGCCTGCAACCGGATGTGCTGCGACCCTACATCTGCTTGCTTATCGGGACGGGAGTGATCACCGCGGTGACGGTGCCGGTTGTGCTCTTCGGAACGCGTCGACGGACCGTGCGCTCGGTGTTTGTTGTCGCGGCTGGCTTGGCGTTGGCGGAGCTCAACTTGCTCACGTGCCTGTGTCCTCACCAGCTGGGCTCGTACTCGATCTCGGTGCATGTCAGCACGGCGTTGGCGATTGTCGCCGCCGCGGTGTTGCTCGTCGTAGCTCATCGGTATCCGTTTGCAGTCAGC
>QKPP01000265.1:1858-3209 GCA_006508105.1 Myxococcales bacterium FL481
TGGCACAGCTCGTCCGGCGACCGCGTAGCTGACGGCGGTGTGTTCGTGGCGCGGACGCGCTGACGAAGCGGTGTGTCGTTGGCGACGGTCTCCCGCCGAGTGGCGCACGCTCGTTGTGCGATTGCCAGCCGTTGTCTCGACAAGATATGCCGAGGGAGTGCCAGGTCTTCGCTACTCGACACACGGTGCGCCCCTCGATGTGCTTGAACTCGTCGAGCGTCCGGAACCACGGTGCCAATCCATAGATGCCGGTCGTCGAGCTACCGCTCGATCTTGGATCTGACGGGGGCCACCACGAGGTGGCCGACGACCAGGTGCTCGTCGAGGTGTTGGCCACGCCCATCGACCCGATGGACCTCCTCCTGATTCGTGGCCTGTATCCGCTGCGGCCGGACCTACCCGCGTGGGCCGGGGCCGAGGGCTGTGGTCGGGTGGTCGCGGTCGGTGCAACAGCCGACGGCATCTCGGTGGGACAGCTCGTTCTGCTACCGATTCGTTACGGTGCTTGGCGTAGTCGCCTCGTCGTTCCCGCTACGCAAGTGTGCCCCTTGCCGAGGTCGATCGATCCAGTTCAGGCGTGCATGCTGCGGGTCAACCCGTTGAGCGCAGCCGTAATGCTCGAGGCGTTTGTTCCGCTGCGCCCCGGCGATTGGGTGATCCAATCTCCCGGAGCCGGTTCCGTGGGCCAGTTTGTGGTCCAGTTGGCCCGAAAGCGGGGCGTGAGAACGATCTCCGTCGTACGTCGCAGCGAACGTGCGGCCCTCATCCGCAGTCTCGGTGGTGACCTCGTGTTCGAGGACGGCGCGGCCTTGGCAAAGCAGGTGCGGGCTGAGATCGGGCGCGATCGCGTGGCGCTTGCCTTGGACGGAACCGGTGGCGCGACCGCGGGTCGGCTTGCGGCGTGTCTAAGTCGGGGCGCCACCCTCGTGTCCTACGGCGCGATGAGTCGTCGCCCGACTGAACTCGGTGTCGATGCGTTGGTATTTCGCGATATTCGCCATCGCGGCTTCTGGCTGCGCAACTGGACGGCGAGCTCCAGCCTGGAGCTTATGCACACAAAGCTCGCTGACCTCGCCGACCAGCATCTGCGTGGTGAGGTCGCGGCGGAGTACGGGCTTTCCGACTGGCGGGACGCAGTGGAACACGCTCAGCACCCGGATCGTTGTGGGCGCGTGATCCTCCGTCCGTCGTAGCACGTATCGTACCCGTGAGAACCGCTTTGGATCGCGGTCGGATGGGAGTGGATATGCGACTGAGAACGACTAGAGCGTACGGTTGCTGCTTGGTCTTCGCTTTTGGGGGGGCGTGCTTGTGCCGCTTCGGTGCACTGCATAGGGTCGGGTGACCAACT
>QKPP01000297.1 GCA_006508105.1 Myxococcales bacterium FL481
GTTGAGGTTCGGACGAACACCGCGATCGACTCCACATGAGCGGTGTGCAGAAACATGTCGATGACCCCGGCCGCCTCCAGGGCATAGCCTTGGTGCCGCACCAACTCACCGGCGTCGCGGGCGAGCGACTCCGGGCTACACGCGACGTAGACAATCCGTTCCGGTCGCAGCTGGCCCATGTGCGCGACGATCCGCGCCGCGCCGGAGCGAGGCGGGTCGAGCAACACGCGATCGTACGTTGTGGACAACCGCGGATGAGATTCGCATTCACGATGGAGATCCACCGCGTCGAACTCAACATTGTCGAGCCCGTGCTTACTCGCGTTCGCCCGGGCCCGCGCGATGAGACCGGCGTCTCCCTCGAGACCACACACGTGGCCCACCCGCCGCGCCAGCGGCAAGCTGAAGTTGCCCAGGCCACAAAAGGCGTCGAGTACCCGGTGGTGCGGCGCGAGCTGCAACTGGTCCAAAGCGAGATCGACCAGCT
This sequence comes from Myxococcales bacterium FL481, assembly GCA_006508105.1. Lineage (GTDB taxonomy): Bacteria > Myxococcota_A > Polyangia > Nannocystales > Nannocystaceae > FL481. The sequence continues at coordinate 488 of QKPP01000297.1, forward strand.
GCTCGTTGACCTCGGCGTTGACTTGAACGAAGTCCAACGGCTCAAAGTCAAACTCAATGTCGTGACGCGCAAGGCGGTAGCGAAGCGGTGGCGCCGTCTCGAGTGGTTGCACCGTCTGCGGTCCACCGGGCTGCAAGAACACGACGACCCCCTGGTCGCGGCCAAACGCCGCCAACGCGGCCCGATCGTCGTCGCTGGGCGGATCGAGCACTCGCAACACCAACGCAACGGCATTGTCCGCCACCGACACTTCGGCCTGAGGCACTCGCCGGGAGATCGACAGGGATGCGATGCAGGTCGACAACGGCGCCAAGAGGTTGTTCGCGGGCTCGCGCAACACCGGACAGCGGGACAAGTCGGCGACGAACCGCTTGTCGCGTTCGCGAAACCCCACCAACACCTTGCCTTTCGCGGGCACATCTTTGATACCCAACCGAGCTCGGCGTCGGTACCCAAATAGGGGCCCGCGAATCGGCGCCAAGATCCGGGCCGGCTCGACACCGCCGATCGTGGTGAAGTCCGCGAGCAACTGCGCCTGCTTGTGCTCCACCTGAGCGCGAGACGCCATGTGCTGCAGGCTGCAACCCCCGCACAACCCGACGTGCGGGCAGGTTGGCTCCACGCGATCCTCCGAGCGCTCGCGCAGCTCGAGCACCTCGCCGCGACCCACCCCGCGATGCCGGTCGACCTCGCGAAAGCTCAACCGTTCTCCAGGCAGGACATCGAAAGCCTCCACTCGACGCTCGATGACTGTCACGGCGTCATCCGTGCGCTCCGTCGAGGTGTTCCACCAACCGAGTCCCTCGCGGCTGAGCCCTTCGACGGTGGCTTCACGCGGTTCACTGGGCGCGCGGCGGCGGCGTTTGCGTGCTCTCATGAACGCGGGAGTCTAACGAACAGACCCCGAGAGGTCGCGGCACGATGCTGGCGCATTCGACCCCCCCGAGTCTGATCGGGGCCTCGTCCGACCTCGGACGACGGCGCCAGGGGGGTGCGGCCCTCGACGTTCAATGCCCGCGCTCACCGCTACAGGGCGCCGAAGGGCCGCAACGTCGCGCTGACGACGCCGCCGTGCGTAGCGATCGGCAGCGGCACACCTGGCGCTGGACGGGTCGGGTACGAGGAGCGAACGCCACTGACTTGTCGGGCTTCGCCGCGAGGGCCGGGGACAGGTGGGGTCGCGACCTGGATAACCGGCAGAGCCATCGTGCGACCACCCTCCTTGGCGAGCGAAGCCTCGTCCACCACGGCAGCGGTATGCACCAGTGACGCGGGGAAGCCAGCGGCATCACCCATCGCGAAGCTCATACTCGAACAAAAGGCCCTCGCACCGCGATGAACTCGTGTCGCCACCGGGGACCGAGCAGCAATGTGAGTGCCGGCGTTGATCCACGCTCGAACTGACGTTGCTCGGTACTCGATCGGCGGATCACGAACCAGGCTCAACAACAAGTACGCCCGACTCGGCACTATCCAATGTTTTCTGACCGCCGCCACGCTTACCAAGCTGCGTACGGCTCGGATGACTCCGATCGACCCGCGCTCGAGTCGTCACGAATGCGCCGCGCGACCGCGTCGCGGCAACCAGCGGGGAAAGCCCACCGTCCGCCCCACCGTTGTCGGATCGAGCGTCCTCGTCTCGCCCTCGACCGATACGAGCGACCTAGAACAACACTCGGCGCCGAGGCCCGACCGCGAAACCGCGCGGTTTCGTAGGTCGTGGCCTCTCGGCGCTGGCTTGGCGCCCTGGCGAGCCCCTCTGACCACAGCCGCCCCGGTACAAGCCCGGCTGATTCTTCACTCTATGTCGTGGAATCTCGCGAGGGCCCCCAAAGCTGTGGTCCGCACCAACGTGGCCCCGCAGCACCATGGCGAGCCGGCCGGATCACCACCCCCACAGCAACTGCTCGTTTTCACGCAACTCCGTGCGTGCTTGCGAACAGAGGGAGTATTCGGCGCGCTATCGCAACGTGACGCGCAAAATGGAGTGAGTGCGGCATTTCTTGCGTTCAACTGAGAACAACCAAACCAAGGGCGCGAGGGCTCGGCCCAGCGCGAAGCGCGAACGCACATCGACAAGTGAAGAGATTTATTGCATGCACAACAGGCTGACGGGATCTCCCGTCGAAGTGCGGCGATGCGGAAGCCGAAACCGCCCGCCGTGCTTCACTGCGCCTCGATTGATCTCAGACCTCCCTGCGATTCCTGTCGCCGGAGGGTTCTCTGCACCGTCCGGTCGGCGTCGTCGTATCTCGCAGATTCGTGTGTCTGCGTCCTCTCAAGTCCTCCAGGAATGAAGATGGCTACTACGAACAAGACTCAACACAATCCGCCCCGTCGTGGAACGCGACGACACGTCACCACCGTCGCCCTGATCGCCATTGGCGGGGGACTGCTCCTCACCGGCGAAGCCGGCTGTGCCGACGCGACGCTACCGGAAACCATCGACTCCGTGCGGCTTATGGTACGCAACGGGATCGACGAGCTCCTCGGCTTGCCGCCGGCGAATCAAGGGGCGTGGGAGGGCGGGCCGAACGATTCTCCCGACGACGTGACGCTGAACAACGTGCTCGCCGACGAGAACGATCGGCGCGCGGACGATGCAACCCCCTTTAACGTCCCGACCAACGGTCCCCCCAGTCCCCTCTACGGCGCGACGTCGTTTTCTCAGAAGATGTTCCGGTTTGAGGAGTTCGGATTGCTCAAATTC
>QKPP01000014.1 GCA_006508105.1 Myxococcales bacterium FL481
GGTTGTGCCGGAGCCGGTTGCGCGGCGGGGGCGGGTTGCGGGGCGGCGGCCGGCTGAGCCGCCGGCGCCGGCTGGACCGGCTGAGGTGCAGGTGCCGGTCGAGCGGTCGGCGCCGGGGCCGGCTGCGGGGCCGGTTGAACGGCTGGAGCAGGCTGCGGGGCGGGCGCCGGCGCCGGCTGAGCGGTTGGCGCGGGCTGGGGAGCCGGGGCGGGCTGGACGGGTCCGCTCGCGGGCTGAACGGTGAACGCGGCGTACACCGTCGTCGGCATCGTGGCGGCAGTCAGCGCAAAGGAAAGCGCGCAACAAGAGAACTTCGTCATCATAGACATGGCTTTTGCTGGTTGGGCCTAGGGGTATGTTCGCCGCGGCTCGATCCGATGGTTCCGGTTTTCGCTTCTCTGTGCGGCAGAGGCGGACGGACCGACTGCGCGAGTACGCGAGAGAAAGCGCCGCGCAGGTTACCACCTTTCACCGAGGCCCGGCGCCGTCGACTCCCTGACCGGTCCGCTCCGCCGGACCCGCGGTAGGTCCAGGGCCACGGCGCTGCGAAGGGCTCGGAAGCCCCACGCCGCTGGGAACCGCCGCCGCGAAACCCCGCCGCGAAAACCCGCCGCGAAAACCCGCCGCGAAACCCCACCGCGAAAACCCGCCGCGAAGTGCTGGAGACGACCCCGATCGCCACGGCGCGACGCTCCCTCGCGCCGGCAAGCGCAGAGCGAACCCCACGCCCGCCCATGTCCCCAAACGGTGATATAGCGGCGGTAATGGCGAAGAGCAGTCGCAAGCTCGACGAGTTGGCCGCGCTTTTGGAGCGCACCGGGGGCGACCCCGAACGCATCGAGGCCGTGCGCCGCACCCAGAAGTTTCGCCGCACGTGGCTCGAGCTGGCCGAGTTCCTGTGCCAAATCCGGCGCAAACGCACGTACGAACGCTGGGGATTCTCCGACTTCCACGCGTATTGCAACGACGAGCTCACGCTCAAGCGCGCCACGGTGGACAAGCTCACCATGAGCTACGCCACGCTGCAAAGTCACGCTCCGCAGGTGCTCAAACGCGACGGCGTGGCTCGCCAGATTCCCTCGTACGAGGCGATCGACTACTTCGCGAAAGCGCGCGAGGACGTGGCCGCGAACGACACCGCGTCCGCCCGGGCAAAGAAAGCCGGCGATACTGAACTCGAAGAACTCGGTCGGGCAGTCTTCGAATCTGCAGAACCCGTGCGAGAGCTTCGTAAGCGCTTCGATCCGGTGTTCTTTCCCCAGCCCAAAGCCGCCGTCGAGCTCTCCGCCCTCAACCAAGCCAGCTCGGCTGCGAAGCGTTTGGCCCAGATTCTCCCCGAGATCCGCGGCCTGCCCGACAAGCAAGTGAGGCGACTCGAGGCCGAACTAGGCGATCTTCGCACCACGCTGGATGACCTCGCGCTCCCACTCAAAGAGAAGTTGGAACGGAAAAAGAAGCGCGACGCCGCGGCCCGGGAGCGCACCAAGGCTGAGGCCGGCTAAGCGCCGCGTTCCGGGCGTTTCCGAGGGCGCGACGGTAGGCCCCGCGATCCCAGGAAGCCTGTGTCTCCGCGCGGACACAGGCCAAGCGAGCGTCATCGAGTTCATGGGCTTTGCCGGCGGCCGGGGCTCGGCTGTCACCGAAACGTCATGTCGCTGTATCGGCACACCGTCGCTGGTGCCGCCAGCATTCGCTCCATGCGGCTCGCGACGGTCATGGCGTCACTGCTGTTGCAATCGCGACCGGCCGCCGCGAGCCCGTCGACGGCGTCTCCTGCCGCCTCGGCGCCCAGTGAGCCACGCGTGCGCCCGGCTCGCTGGATGTGGAAGCACACCAGCGCCCTCCCGATTGTGTTCTACACGCCGGAGAACCATCTCGGCCTCGGCGCTGGACTGCTCACAACGTGGGGCAAAGCCGCACACGCGGATCTGCGACCCAATAGCGTCCTGCTTGCGCTCATGCACACCACACTCCGTCAGACGATCTTCTCGTTCGCCACGGAGCTGCGTTTGGGCGACGAACGGCATCTGATCGACGCCGAGTTGCGATACATCGACTGGCCCGACCGGTTCTTCGGAATCGGAAACGACCCACGCGACGGCGACGAAGAACAGTTCACCGATCGCTATTGGCAATCCCATCTCAACTACCGGCTTCGACTATGGCGCCGCTGGTTCGCAGGGGTAGGCTACCTGTTTCGCGCCAGCCAAACGCCGGGAATCCAGGAAGACCCGCGGTTGCTGGTCCCGGAGGTCACCTACGGCGTCGGCCCACGCACATGGTCCGGCGTATGGATGGGAACAAGCTGGGACGGCCGCGACACTACTTTTTGGCCGACGAGCGGAAGCTTCATGCAGATCGAAGCCACCGCTTTTCGTCCGGGGTTGGGGTCGGACTTCGCGGCGACGCGCTATCGAGCTGACCTGCGGCGCTATATCGAGCTACAGGATGGCTGGATCTTGGCCCCGCGCCTGCGTCTCGATGCCATTGCCGGGAGCGAGGAGCAGATCCCGTTTCAGCTGATGGCGCAGCTCGGCGGCAGCGATCTCTTCCGCGGATGGTACCTGGGCAAACTCCGAGACCGTCGCCTCGCCGCGATCGAACTCGAACAACGCGTGGAGTTGACCCCCCGACTCGGCATCGTCGGCTTCGCCTCGATCGGCCGCGTGGCACCGCGCTGGCCGGACATGGCCCAGGGGCAACTACGACAGGCCGCCGGTATCGGCGGACGTGTCGCCATCAAACGCGCGCTGCGAGCGAACCTGCGACTCGACGTCGCCTACGGCGACGGCTTGCACTTCTATCTCCAATTCAAAGAAGCGTTTTAGCGCCACGAGGCACCGAATGCGGGCGGAACTAACCCCACCCTAGCCAGACCGCCCCCATCGCCAAGCCGGTCCCAAGCAAGGCCCCCGCGAAGATATCGGAGACAAAATGCACGCGAAGCACCACCCGTGACAACCCGATGGCGACCGCCCACAGATACATCGGCAGCGCCAGCGACGGGAAAAACACGTAGACCAGGTAGGCCACAAGAAACGCCGCGGCCGTGTGGCCGGAGGGAAAACTAAACTCGTCGGATGGCTCGTGGATCCGCGGATAACCGGGCACGATGAGGTAGGGGCGCCGCCGGCGAAAGGTTCGCTTGAGCACGAAGTACAGCGGCACCTCGACCAGAAACGCCAAAACCGCCGTCCGGGTGAACGCGACTCCCAGTGGTCCCGCCCCGGCCACCGCCACGCACCCCATCAGCGCGTAGAGATACCCGTCACCGCTAAACGAAAGAATCCGCGCCAGGCGGTACAGCCGCAGCCGCTCCTCGACCCGACCGATGGAGGAATTGAGGCGGACATCGAGTTGGGCCACGAGCTTCACGGCCCCATGGTCGGCGAGCGCCAGCAAAGCCGGTCTGCGACGCGACTGAACATTGAACGGCACGACATCGGCTAACTGACGTGCTTATGTGACTGGAGGTGAACGTTTAGTTCAAATCCTGGTAACAAACTGGACACCGCGGGACCGCGACGCCCGAGAACCATCCGTGTGGCACAGACGCGACACATAGAGCAACGGTCTTGTCACCTAGGCCGTCACTTTGCACGTTGCACGCCTGCGTGGGGAATGATTCTCTGCTGTAGACGACCGCACGGTTGCTCAACCGCGCCGAACCACGAGGTAGATGGATGACCATTCGACGACTCGCCTTGGTGACAGACGCCTGGCACCCTCAGATCAACGGGGTCGTACACACACTCGAACGTTTGGTCCGACACCTGCGTGGCTCGGGCGTCGAAGTGTGCGTGATTTCGAACGAAGGCCACAAGACCGTGGGCCTGCCGTCGTACCCGGAGATCCGCGTCGCCGTCGATCCATGGCGAGCCGTCGCCAAGCTGCGAGCGTTCAACCCGGACGCCGTGCATATCGCCACCGAGGGTCCGCTCGGGATGTGGGTGAACGCCTGGATGCGTCGAAGAGGGCGCCGTTTCACGACCAGCTTCCACACCCGCTTTCCCGAGTACCTCAGCGCCAGAGCTCCCGTGCCGCTGTGGGTGGGCTACGCGGTGGAGCGGTGGTTCCACGCGGCGGCAGAACACACGCTGGTGGGCACGCACTCGCTCATCCGCGAACTCCAAGGTCATCGTGTCGGACGCCGTTTGGCCTACTGGCCGCGCGGCGTCGACACCGATCGCTTTCATCCCCGGCACCGGACGGGAGAGATCTTCGCAGATCTCCCGCGGCCGATCTGGCTCTACGTCGGCCGCATCGCCCGCGAAAAGACACTGGGCGATTTTCTCGGCCTGCCGCTTGACGGGACCAAAGTGGTCGTCGGCGACGGCCCGGAACGCGCCGCCTTGGAGGAACGCTACCCGGATGCGGTCTGGCGGGGCTACGTGCGGGGCCCAGCGCTCGCCAGCCACTTCGCGAGCGCCGACTGTTTCGTGTTTCCCTCCCGCACCGAAACGTTTGGCAACGTCGTTCTCGAGGCGATGGCCTCCGGCACTCCGGTTGCCTCCGTGCCGGCGCCGGGGCCGATCGACCTCATCACGCCCGGCGTCAACGGGGCCCTCAACGACGACCTGCACCTGGCCTGTACAGAAGCGATCCGCTGCGATCGCGACCGCGTGCTCGCGAGCGCCGGGGAGTACACGTACCAAGCCAGCCACGAACGGTTCCGGCGGCATCTCGTGTGGTCGCAGCCGGCTCTCGAGGTGGAGGTCACCTCTCCGTCACTCGCTTCGTCACAACAATGAGGCCGTCAGTGGGACCCGCGGGGCAAACGAAACAGCGGCTGCCCCATGTGGATCACGCTGCCCTCCGCGATGTCAGGGACCAACTCGAACTGGGGGGGCGCGAGCACCACAATGGTCGATCCGTGCTCGAACCATCCCATCTCTTGCCCCTTGTCGTGCGGCGCACGACAGTGGATCACTTCGGGACCGCGGTACCGACCGTGCAACCGGATGTCGAGACAGTGCAGCCTCACACTGGCCACCAAGATGGCACCGACCGCCACGAGCGTCACCGCGTGCTGACTCGGCTGCAACCGCAACGTCATCACTGCGCGCTCATTACGACAAAACAGCCGCTCGACGCGGCGCAACGCGATCGGATTGACGTTCCAGGTGTCACCCGAGATGTAGTCCACCCGCTCAACGTCACAGTCGTAGGGCGCGTGGAAGCGGTGATACATCGCCGACGTCAGCCGCAGCGTCACAAACCAGCCGTTGCGATGTTTCGCGGCGGCGTTCGGGTCCGCGAGCAACTCCTCAAGTCGGTAAGGAAAACCTTTGGCTTGAATCAGGTCGGTGCCGCAAAGGCGGCCCGTGGCGCCCACCAGCGCGTCGCAGGGGCTGACCACGACGGTATCGTCCGCGTCGATCGGCCGGGCTCCCGGCACCAGCCGCCGCGTGAAACACTCGTGCAAACTGCGGTACCGAACCGGCTCGGCGTCACTCAGATCCAGATCCGAAAACACTCGCCACACGGCGATCGTGATCTTGCAAAGCGCCGGGTTCTCGACCTTCGAAAACCAGCCCATAAACCGCGTCGCCAACCGTCGTGGGATCCGATTCGTCACCAGGAAGTTGATATCTTCCTGCAAGAAAATCCGCCGCGGCGACGGCAGCTTCGGCAGCTTCGCCCGCCTCGCTAAGCTCGATGGAACACCTCGTACCAACCTCCCTCGCCTCTTGGTCCGCGCTCGGCGTCGGGTCGCTCGCCACGATCTGGCTCGGCGTAAAAACGGCCTCACGTTTGGAACTCTCATCTGCAAAACACCGTTCGTTGGCTGGGCATAGTCAAATGTCGCGCCGGCTTGCAAGGCTGGTGCCCGCCGTAAGTTACGACGAAGAGCGCTTCTTCAATTGTGACAACGCGCCGGACGACATTGTGGCGCGACGCCGCGCGGGTTTCGACCGGCTGGCGCGCGCATTCCGAGAACGACTGCCCGAGGGGCGCGCGCTCAAAGCGCGCATCGCGTCTCACATCTCCGATGTTCAGTTTACCGACCGCTACCGCGTTCCATTCCCGTTCAGCCGCTACGTGCGCGAGCGACTGGACGTCGGCGCTTTTGTGACCGCGACCGACGGGCAGACCACGACGGACGTCGATGGGAACCAGGCCGAAGACCTCACCGGCTCGTACGGGGTCAACGTGTTCGGTTACGAGTTCTATAAGGACTGTCTGGCCCAGGCCCATGCCGACACCAAATCGCTCGGCCCCGTCCTGGGACCGTACCATCCGTCGATCGTCGACAACGTGGAGCGCCTCGCCACGATCTCGGGGCTGCCCGAGATCTCGTTTCACATGTCCGGCACCGAAGCAGTCATGCAGGCGGTCCGCCTGGCTCGCTACCACACGGGCCGCCGGCGCCTGGTGCGATTCTGCGGGGCATACCACGGCTGGAACGGGGAGGTCGCCCCCGGCGTGGGGAACCCCAGCCACGCTCGCGACACGTTCACGCTCGAGGACATGAGCGAGGCGACGTTGAGCGTGCTTCGTCACCGCAAGGACATCGCGTGCGTGCTCGTCAACCCGCTGCAAGCGCTGCATCCCAACTCGAGCGCGCCGAGTGACTCGATGCTCATCTCCAGCGCGCGGGCGGTGCGATTCGATCGGGAGGCGTACACACGTTGGCTCCAACGCCTGCGCCAGGTCTGCACCGAGCGCAACATCGTGCTGATCTTCGACGAGATCTTCGTGGGGTTTCGCCTCGCGAAAGGCGGGGCCCAAGAGTACTTCGGGGTGCAGGCGGACATGGTCACCTACGGCAAGACCCTCGGTGGCGGGCTGCCGGTTGGCGTGCTGTGTGGGCGCGCCGACCTGATGCGCCGCTTTCGCGAGGACCAACCGACGAATGTCTGTTTCGCTCGCGGCACGTTCAACTCCCATCCCATGGTGATGGCGGCTATGAACGCGTTTTTGCACCGGATCGACAATAGCGAAACAGATGCCCTCTACGCTAGTCAAGACGACACGTGGAACCGGCGCGCGGCCGAGCTCAACGACGCGCTGCTCGACGCGAACGTGCCGATTCGCGTCGCGAACCTGACGTCCATCTGGACCGTCTACTACACCCAGCCCTCCCGGTACGCGTGGATGTTTCAGTACTATCTGCGCGAACAAGGACTGGCCGTGAGCTGGATCGGCAGCGGACGCCTGATCTTCAGCCTGGATTGCAGCGACACCGCGTTCGCCAACATTCGCGACCGGTTCGTAGCCGCGGCCACCACCATGCAAGCGGACGGTTTTTGGTGGCACGATGGGATGACGACGAACCGAGCCATCCGCCGAGGATTCATGCGAGAGCTACTCGAACGCAAGTTCAAAGGCCAGCCCGCACAGGACGTCAAGCTGGAGTCGGCCGGAAGCGAATCATCGGTCCGACAGCAGCCCGCGCGGCCGGCCTAGGCCGCACGTCCAACCCAGTCGCTCGGCATACAAGACTGGGTCGCCGAGCTGGCGCCAACCCAGGGTCCGCACGTCCAACCCAGTCGCTCGGCATACGAGACTGGGTCGCCGAGCTGGCGCCACCCGAGCCGGGGTCGCCTTTGGCGATGAGCCGGCGACCACCCGACGAGCTGGCGCCTCCTCCGTCGAGTTCTGAGCTAGCGTCGGACGCCGTTCCCCAGAGGGGGCTCGGCGCCCGCGGCTCCTCCAAGCCCCGCCGACGACACCGCGGGGCCTCTGGCGAGAGGTTCCTACCGAGTCACCGCCGCGGCGGGCTGGTGGGTCTCGATCGGGTCGTACAACTCGCCGCGCATCACGAAGAGCGGCGAACGGTAGTACATCTTGATGTCGTGAAACGGGTCGGTGAGGATCTTGGTGGCCCAGACGATCGCCGTCTGCACGTCACGTACGAAGCACAGCTGCACCACGCGGAACAGCAGCGCGCCCCCGCCAACGGCCAGCCAGATGACACCGACGTTGTTGAGCACGCCCATCGCGCTGGTGGCTGGCTCCAGCCAGCCGAACAACGACGGGCTCACGAGCAGCAGCGCCGGCGACGCGAGCCACACCGCGATCAGGACGATCTTACGCCGAAGATTGTAGCCCACCTTGATCGCCTCTTTGTGGGCGTGTGTCGCCTGGTTGACATCGTCGTAGCCCTTGGGCTCGAAGAAGAAGTGGCCACTTTGGCGTGTCACCATTGCCACCAGCCATCCGATCGTGGCCGCGATTGCCGGGCTGGAAAACAACAGCACGTACGAGACCAGAAACGCCATCGCACTGACCAAGTGGAGCGACTGATTGATCCGACTGCGGTGATAGTAGCGATGGTCGTCCCACCGCTGAATTTCGAGCTCTCGTAGAAACGTATTCATGCTCAGACCTTGCTCGACGCCGACAAATTGCCGTCGGTGACCTGGTGAGAACGATCGCACAACGCCGCCAGCCCACAAGAGCAAATTCTCCGCGGCCACTCGAAATCGTGACCCCGACACGATTGTGTCATTCAAAAAACTCGAACAGTTCACGTGATGGCCAGCCGCACCGCAGCCACGCGCCACGTCGACAGGCCGCGCTCCGCTCGACGGGATGCGCCCCGAAGATCCGCGGGCCCACCGGGCCGCAGCGGGTGACCCCGCCCGCCCACCGCACCCGAGATGGGCCACACCGCTCGGGCCGGTGTTGGCGTCGGGGAGGACCGCGCTGGGGGGGGGACTTGTGGCGACGATCCTCTCCGCCCGTCCGCCCAACGACAGCATCGCCCCGCATCGTCGGTGCCCCAGAAACGCCGGATAGACGACCGCGTCATCGCCCCGCCTCGGCCCAGCGGTCGGGGTGACGATCGCGGCCCCGCTCCCTTGCGAGGACGAAGTCGTCGTCGCCGCGCCAATTCCAACGATCTCCTCGCTGCCGCCCGCCGACGGCCTCGTCAGCGCCGGCTCGCCCGCGGGCGACGCGGACGAGCGTGTACACTCGTAGGGATGGGACGCTCGCTCCTCGATCTGCCGCTTTCTGCCGCACGGCTGTGGCAGTGGGTGGTCCCGCGCGCGCCCGAATACGACCCGACCGGACCGCGACGCGCCTGGTTGCTCATGGTGTACACCGTGCGACGCTGGCTGATTGTCGACCGCGGGCTGCACTTGGCCTCCAGCCTGGCCTTGGAAACGCTGCTCGCACTGGTCCCGCTGGCCGGCGTGTTGTTGTTCTTCGTGCGACTGCTCGATCCCGAGTTTGGTCGCGACTTCCTGTCGAGCGTGGCGGAGCAACTGATCCCCGAGGCGTCGCGCGCGGCCGATTTCACCGCCAGAGTTGTGGAGCTCGGCACCCACGTCAATGTCGAACAGCTGGGCGTTTGGGGCTTTCTTCTCGTCGCCCTCCTGGCGTTTTGGCTGTTTGTCACGCTCGAGCGGACCCTTAACACGATCTGGCGCGTGGCCGCACGGCGTCCCCTGTGGGCGCAGTTCACCATGTTCTACACCGTCGCCACCCTCGGGCCGGTGGCCGCATTCTACAGCGTCGCGCAGCCGGTGTTGTCGCGAGTGACTCAGTCCGTGCTGCTGACCCCGTGGCTGACCTCGGTCATCGGACTGACCTTGGCCCACCGGCTCGTCCCACACACGAGCGTCCGTTGGCGGGCTGCCATCGCTGGCGGCGTGCTTTCGGCGACGCTGTTCGAACTGAGCAAGCTCAGCTTCGGTGCCTACGTCACCCATGTCACCATGGCGACCTACGAGGGGGTGTACGGCTCGTTCGCGATTTTGCCGGTGTTCGTCGTTTGGTCGTATCTGTCTTGGCTGATTGTGCTGCTGGGGGCCGAATTCGCGTTCGTGCTGCAGCACCTACCCGCCGTAGCCCGACAAGGCTACGTCCACCCCGCCGATCGCCACGACCAGCATCTGCACAGCGCTCCGGGACGCAGCGCGGCGCAGCTGCTGCTTGCGATTTGCGATAACTACACGCGACGCGAGTTGGGAACGACGGCGGACACGCTCGACGCCCGGTTTCAGTTTGGTCAGGGCACGACGCTGGCCTTGCTCGAGCAGCTCGAGTCCGCTGGATTTGTCGTCGCGCTGGACTCGGAGCGCGGATACATCCCCTCACAGCCTCCGGATCAGTTGCGACTGCTGGACACGCTGCAACTGTTCTCCGCCGAGGCCACGTTCGAACCCCAGCAACTGCGTCGCGATGCGCTGGCCGACGTGTTCGATCGGCTGGACCGCAGCGAAAGCGATCTCGTAGGCGATCTCGACTTCGGAGCGCTCGTCGCCGCGCCACGAACTGAGCTCGCGGCGGCATCCGGGGCTCACGGCACGCCACCGGCCGCTGAACGGCGGCGCGCCACCAGCTGATCGCCCCGACGGACGAGTCGATCGCCGCAACCTCGCGGAGACCGGCTCGCTCGCCCTTGCTGGCAACTCAGCGACGAAGCTGGCGAACCAGCTCCAAGGCTTCTTGCGGCGTCAGTCCCTCAATCCGCGTGCCCTCGGGCAGCACGACGGTGGCTCGACCGGGGGTTTCGGACCCCGCCGCTCGCTCCGGCGGCGGAGCTGGCACGGACGGCTCGCCCGATTCGCTGGCTAGGCTCGAGGGGCGACTTGCAGCGTTCGACGCGAGCGGGCGTGACCCCGCCGTCTCGCGCGAGAGGCCGCCCACGCCGGTCACCGGCGACCCGTGCTCAGGCTCAAGGTCCGGCCGTCCCGCTGCGGCGCCGGTCAACGCGGCCGTCGGCTCTGTCGCCGCCACGGGCTCGACCGTGTTCACGGGTTCAATCACCTCCACAGACTCGACCGCCTCTACTCGTTTGCGCCCCCCCACGTCTTCAACGACCCGCTTGGGTTCGATCGACTCAGTCCGCTCGGTTGACTCCGTGGCCTCGACCCACGCTGTCGTCTCGGTCGACGCCGTGGCCTCGAGCGACTCCGTCCGCTCCGTCAACGCTGTGGCCTCGAGCGACTCCGTCCGCTCCGTCAACGCCGTGGCCTCGAGCGACTCCGTCCGCTCCGTCAACGCCGTGGCCTCGAGCGACCCCGTCCGCTCCGTCAACTCCGTGGCCTCGAGCGACGCCATCGGATCGGTCGACTCCGTGGCCTCGAGCGACTCCGTCGGCTCGGTCAACGCCGGCCCGCTATCGACTGCCGCCCCGCGATGGACTGCCTTCGCAACGTGGATCGCTTCCCCGCGTTCGACCTTGGCTCGTTCGGCCTGATTCGGACGTTCGACCGCCTCCCCGGTCTCGACCGCCTCTCTGGACTCGACCGGCTCCCTGCGTTCCACCAACTCCCCGGGTACGGCTGCCGCTCCGCGTTCAACCAACTCCTCGGGTACCGCAGCAGCTCCGCGTTCCACCAACTCCCCGGGTACGGCCGCATCTCCGCGTTCCAACAACTCCCCGGGTACGGCCGCCGCTTCGCGTTCAACCGCTCCCCTGCCTTCGTGCCGCTCCCTGAGCATGACCGCTCCCCTGCGTTCGTCCAACTCCCTGAGTGCGACCGCTTCCCCGAGTGGGTCCAGCGCCTCGAGTGCGACCGCTTCCCCGCGTTCGTCCAGCTCCTCGAGTGCGACCGCTTC
>QKPP01000256.1:0-31881 GCA_006508105.1 Myxococcales bacterium FL481
ACGTGGCGCAGGCCTGCCCGACGTGGCGCAGGCGTTCCCGCTCCGAACGAGTCACCGCCTTGCCGGCCCACGCAAAACCCCCCCGTCGGGCCCACGCCGCCGTGCGCCTCCGGACACGGGCGACGATGCTCGCAGGGGCAGGCTGCGACCCAACGGCGAGCCGGGATGAACGCGCGAGCGGTGCGACGCACGAACGCTATTTGGCAGGCGCCTCGGAAGCCGCGCGAGTCGAAACCATGGCGAGTTCGCGACGGCACAGCGCCCGCGAGTTTTTTTCGCTTTGCGGGCACTCACTGCATGCTCAAAATCGTTCCATGATCCGCGCTGGTCGGTGTCTCTGCGGTTCCGTCGCGTTCCGCGTACGCACCTCGACCTGGCTCAAAGGCGCCGATTGTCACTGTGGCCGGGGTCGACGCTGGGCAGGCGGCCCGTGGATCTCGGGGGCCGGGGACACAATCGAGTTTGGGCACGATAACTCGCTGCGCGGGATCTCCTCGTCGGCCTGGGCTCAGCGGGGTTTTGGCGGTGACAGTGAGTCGGGGTTGAGCAGCCGACGGCCCTCATCACGGCGCCACGCTTGTCTCGCTGGGTGCACTGAGCGACACCTCCGGCGTGACGTGGAGCCAACAACGGTTCTCCGATCGCAAGCCAAAAGCCGACGCGTGTGCCGGAAAACGGCGCGCCTGGCCGAAGCGAAGGTGATCGCACCGCTCTCCGGTAGATGGTTGAAGTGGCTGCAACACTCGCCCTAGATGCGATAGTCATGCTGGGCTCGTCCGATCCTACGAGCGTTCACGCGCATGTATGAATGGCTTCAAAGTGCCGGTCCTTTCGTGTGGCCGATCGTCCTGGCGTCCGTGGTTGGCGTCGGCGTGTTCCTAGAGCGACTGTCGGTGCTGGTCCGGTTGGGCCGCAAAGACGACGAGGTACTCGCCCACGTGCTCCAGCTGTGCCGCGACGGGAAATCGGACGAGGCCCGGCACACGAGTCAAGCGCAGCGCAGCCCGGTCGGGGTGGTGCTCGCGACGACCTTGGCCGCGCTAGACCTGCCACCAGCGGAACGCGACCCGATGATCCGCGCCGCGGGCAACCGAGAGCTTCGCTCGCTGGAGCGCGGGCTCCGAGTCATCGCAGTCATCGCCCGTCTCGCCCCTCTGATGGGACTGTTGGGGACCGTCGTGGGCCTCGTCGATGCGTTCCGTGCCGTCGCGGCCAGCGAGGGACCCGCTGACCCCACGCTGCTCGCCGGTGGAATCTGGCAGGCACTGCTGACCACGGTCGCAGGGCTGCTGGTAGCGATTCCCGCCGTGGTCTCCCACGAATGGCTGTTGTCTCGCAGCGACGCGATGGCGGGTCGAATGCAGACCGCGGTCGCCGAGCTGCTCGCCGTCGCCGTCCGCCACGCCAAGCGCAACGATCACCGGGACCCGCATGATCGAGTTTGACCGAGCACGTCGTCGCCATGCGGACATCGAGTTGACGCCGCTCATCGACGTGGTGTTCCAGCTACTGGTGTTCTTCTTGTTGACCTCGACGCTGATGGCCCACGCGATCCCCGTCGATCTCCCGCGGGCAACCACCGGGGAAGACACCGCGCACACGGTGGCCGTCACCATCGATGCTCGCGGTTTGCTCTATGTGGACGAGGTGAGGATCGAGCGCAGCGCGCTACGTGAACGTCTACGCACCGCGCTTCGCGATGCTCGCGCGAAACCCAGTCGCGCGGTGATCATCGCGGACGGCACTACGCCGCATGCCCGCGTGGTCGAGGTGGTGGACGGCTTGCGTCAAGAAGGTGTGTCGCAGCTGTCGTTTCGGGTGCAGCCGCAGGCGCAAGTCAGCGACCCATCGCGGGGGCCGCCCAGCGCGATTGGTACCAGCGGGCACGGGGGCGCCCGCAAGGCCGATCCCTGATCGCTCCTTGCGGTCTGCGCCACGCCGACGCGCTTGACTAGCTGGCTTCCTTCTTTCGGTCGGCGTAGACCAGCACCGGTGGCTTTTCTTCGGCGATGCACTCGTCGTTGATCACCACTTCTGCGACGTTTTCAACGCTCGGGGCGTCGTACATCACCTCGAGCATCGAGCGCTCGAGGATCGAACGCAGCCCACGCGCGCCAGAACGTTGCGCCTTGGCCTTGCGAGCCACCGCCTTGAGAGCGTCAGGCGTAAACTGCAAGTCGACGCCGTCCATTCGCAGCAGCCGCTGATACTGCTTGACCAACGCGTTTTTCGGCTCGGTCAGGATGGCCACCAAGGCGTCCTCGTCGAGCTCTTTGAGCGGCGCGAGCACGGGCAAGCGACCGATGAACTCGGGGATGAGCCCGAACTTCATCAGATCCTCGCTTTGAGTCTTCCGCAGCAAGTCCCAGTTGTGCTGCTCTTTTTCCGAGACGATCGGCGCCCCAAAGCCCATGGACTTGGCGCTGACACGGGCCTCGATGATGTCTTCGATGCCCGCGAAAGCGCCGCCACAGATGAACAAGATGTTGGTCGTGTCGACCTGCAAAAAGTCCTGCTGTGGGTGCTTGCGGCCTCCCTTGGGCGGCACACTGGCCACCGTGCCTTCGAGGATCTTGAGCAACGCTTGCTGCACGCCCTCCCCCGAGACATCACGGGTGATCGACGGGTTGTCGCCTTTGCGCGCAATCTTGTCGATTTCGTCGATGTAGATGATGCCGCGCTGGGCCTTTTCGACGTCGTGGTCGGCCGCTTGGAGCAAGCTGACGATGATGTTCTCGACATCCTCGCCGACGTAGCCGGCCTCGGTCAGCGAGGTCGCGTCTGCGATGGCAAACGGCACGTCGAGAATGCGAGCCAGCGTCTGCGCCAACAAAGTCTTGCCGGAGCCGGTGGGCCCGATGAGCAAGATGTTGCTCTTTTGCAGCTCCGGCTCGTCGGGAGCGCTGGGCGTGTTGATCCGTTTGTAGTGGTTGTAGACCGCAACGGAGATGATTTTCTTCGCCCACTCTTGGCCAACGACATAGTCGTCCAAGATTTTGCGAATCTCCTTCGGCTTGGGAACTCGATCCGGCCCGTCGAGCTGCTCTTCCTTTTGCACCTCCTCGGCGAGGATGTCGTTGCACAAGGAGATGCACTCGTCGCAGATGTAGACCGACGGCCCTGCGATGAGCTTTTTGACCTCTTTTTGGCCCTTGCCACAAAACGAGCAACTGAGGTTGCCCTGCCCGGTGTCGCGCTTTGAACTCATATCGCTATCGCTTCGCCTACTCGCCGGTCTTGTCGCGCTTGAGCACTTCGTCGATCAGCCCGTACTTCTTCGCCGTGTCCGCGTCCATGAAGTTGTCGCGCTCAGTGTCTTGGAGAATATCTGAAACCGCCCGACCGCAGTGCTGCGCCATAATCTCATTGAGGCGCTTTTTGAGGCGCAAAATCTCGCGCGCTTGGATCTCGATGTCCGTGGCCTGGCCGGCCGCGCCGCCCGCCGGTTGGTGGATCATGATGCGGGCGTTGGGGAGAGCGTGGCGTTTGCCCGGCGCGCCGGCGGCGAGCAAGAACGCGCCCATCGAGGCCGCCTGGCCCAGGCAGAACGTAGCGACGTCGCACTTGACGTACTGCATCGTGTCGTAGATCGCCAAGCCGGCCGTCACGACGCCCCCGGGCGAGTTGATGTACAACCGGATGTCTTTGTCGGGGTCGTCGGACTCCAGGAACAAAAACTGCGCGATAATGACGCTCGCCATGTGATCGGATACTGGCGAGCCGAGGAAGATGATCCGGTCTTTGAGGAGCCGGCTGAAGATGTCCCACGAGCGCTCACCGCGATGCGTCTGCTCGATGACGAAAGGAATATTCGCGGTGGTGACGAGTGATGACTCGTTGGCATCGTTGTGCGACATCGAAAGTCTGAACTCCTGGTGTAACCCTTCGTATGGTGACCGTCTGCCCCGCCCCATGCAAGTGCGAGCATCGGCGAACGCGACGGCTGCTTGAGCCCCAGTGCGGCTGGGTTGGGATCGCCGCTTGCCAGAGTGGGACTGCTTGGACTGGGTCGAGGCCCATCAGTGCGCTTTCGCTCGGACAACGCGGGTGGCGTGGGTTCCCAGG
This sequence comes from Myxococcales bacterium FL481, assembly GCA_006508105.1. Classification (GTDB taxonomy): domain Bacteria; phylum Myxococcota_A; class Polyangia; order Nannocystales; family Nannocystaceae; genus FL481. The sequence goes on from QKPP01000256.1 coordinate 4,066, forward strand.
GACAAGCCCTTCCCTGGGCTGCCTCGCGGTCGGCATCTCCAGAACAGACCACCAAACCAAGTCAGAGTAGCTCGCGGTCCGAGTCTGAGCCAAAAAGCGCCGAACCGAAGTTCGCCGCGCGTGCGGTGGGGAGCCCGGGCAGGCGGCGCCATCATGGGCCGCGTGCTCCGACCGCCGGATTCGGGACCAGCGCCGAGCAAACGCCGCAGCGTCCCCTCGTGACGTTCCACTTCGCGTGCAACCGCCGGCTTCGCGCCGACACCCGGCTTTGGCGCGACGGTTGGCCGTGAACCGGGTGCTCGCTGGGCTCGCGCCCCCCGTGAACGGGCCGAGCTCTCCGCCGACCGTCCGGTGCTTCTGCCGACTCAACGCCGCGAGCAATGCGATTGGCGGCCGTCACCAACCGCGGTTTGTTTGTCGCCGGCGCCCGGGCGACGCGCACAGCTCCTCTGGGGTGCCCGCGACGGAGCCCAACGGTGGCGGTATCGGACCGCCAATCACGGTTCGACCCCAACGGACGCTGCCCACGTACCGTGCAGCGCCCCCGAGCGGGGTTGCATCCCGCCGTCTACGTCTCGCTGGTCTTGTCGGGCGCTGGCTCGCTCGCCGATGCGTCGGACGAGGTGGACTCCGGCGACGACGAGCTCCCCGACGCTTCGGCCCCCGCGTTCGGCTGACTCGCCGGTTGCTCGCTCGCCTCGTTCGCTTCGTCCGATGACGCTTCCGCGGTCGCTTCGCCCGACGACGCTTCTGCACTCGCTTCGCCCGACGACGCTTCTGCACTCGCTTCGCCCGACGACGCTTCTACACTCGCTTCGCCCGACGACGCTTCTACACTCGCTTCGCCGACCGCTGGTGCCGCCTCGGCCGGCGCCTCTTCGGGGTCCGCCTCCTCGTAGACGTCGGAGTTTTCCATGAGAAAGTCCAAAATCTTCGATTCGCGGATCTGAGCGCGCAGCAACAGCAGCTGTTGGTTCTTCTCCATGGTCGGACGCAACCGGGCCACAGTCGTGCCCTGTTCCGCCGCCATCTCCTCGAGCTCCTTGTCGACCTCGCTCTCGTCGACGTTGATCCCCTCCGCTTTGCCGATCGCGTCCAGGAGCAAAAATCCCGTGATGTTGAACACCGCCTCGCCGCGCACGTTTTGGGCCAGGCGTCCCTCATCCATACCAAGCTGCGCCAAGTTCATGCCCTGCTGCTGCAACTGGGCTTTGACCCGCTCGACTTGACCCGCGACCTCACGCTGCACCATCGACGGCGCAGGGTCGAACGGGTTGCGCTTGAGCAGCTCTTGCACGAGCCGATGACGGGCGTCGCGCTCGGCCTGGGCCTGATCTTCCTCGCGTAGCCGGTCGCGAATCTTGCCGCGCAACTCCTCCAGCGAATCGGCGTCGCCCGTGTCCCGCGCGAATTCATCATCCAGCGCCGGCCGGACTTTTTGCCGCACCTGACGCAGACCGACGTTGACCTCGATCGACTGCCCCCGATACTCGGGGCGAAGGCCGCCTTGATCGGGTTCGTAGGACAGTTCGATGGTTGAACCGACCGCCGCCAACGGCGTCGACGCCAGTTTCTCGGCCAAGCCCGGCAGCACCGTCTCCTTGGCGGAGCCGATCTCGATCTCGACGTCTTTGTGGCTGATCCGCCGGTCCGCAAAAGAGCCTTCGACGTCGACCGTCCACAGATCGCCGTCGGCCGTCTCGGTGCGCTCGAGGTTTTCCGGAAGCGGACGCACTTCAGCCAGTTCGTCCTGCTTTTGCGCGAGCTCGGCGTCTATCGCCGCCTCGTCGGCCACCGCGGGACGCCGACGCACGCGTAGCCCCTTGTACTCATTGAGCTGGATCTGCGGGGTCACCTCGAATCGAGCGGCGTAGGTGAACGGCTGGCCGTTGACGAGGTTGGTCGATTCGACCACGGGCTCGGTCAGGGGCACGGTGTTGTGTTTCGCCACGGCGTTGCGAAAGGTCTCGTTGACCAGATCACGACCGACTTCCTCGCGCGCGCCCTTGCCGTACAAGCGCTCGAGCATCCCGTTGGGCACTTTGCCGCGCCGAAAGCCCGGAATGCGCACGCGGGTCTTGAGATCCCGGAACTTGGTCTCCAGCCGCGGAGAAACATCCGCCCACGCGATTTGTACTTTGACGCGACACTCAACCGGGCTGATGCGTTCGATCTGGCTTTCCATGGCGTTCCTGGCTCGATTCGGTGCGAACTGTGGAGCCAGGCGCTATAGCAAACGGGCGCTGCGATGCCAACAGCGGGCCCGCGAGCGCGGGCTGCTATGCTCGGTCAGGTGATGCGAACGACGCGATCACGAGCTCACGTTTCCGCGCTCGTGACGCTAGGGCTGAGCGTGCTGGCGGCGAGCATCACGACCGCTACGTTCCCGCTGCCCAACCACTGGCACGACGTCGGGGGGGCGTGGCATTCGGGAGCCGTCGTCGCGGACTCATCGCGGGTCCTGATGCGCTCGCTGCCGTTCGGCGAGCTCGACCATCGAGCCGCGTTCGCCGTGCAGGCCGGATTGGTCGCGGTCTCCGCTGCCGCGAGCTGGTGCGCGTTCCATCTGTTTCGGGGCCCGGGAAGGTGGGCCACCGCCGTCGCCGCCGGTGTCCTCACCTCGCTCTCGGCGGGGCTGTGGGCCGCGAGCGAACCGGCGCCGCCCGTCGGTGACCTCGCGTTCGCCACCCTTGCGGTTCTCACGCTCTCCGCGTTGATCCGGCCGCTGGTTCGCGTCGGCCGGCTCTGCGCACCCAGCACCAGTCGAGCGCTGGGGTTCGCGAGCGCGTCGGCGTGCCTCGATCCGGTGCCCGGTGGACTGTTGGCCGTGGCGATCAGCGGCTTGGCCACCGTGCACTTGTCTCGCTCCCATGCCTCGGCGAGGACCCGAGCGTGGTGGCTTCTCGGTGGGCTTCCCGGCCTCGCGCTGCTGATCGCGGGCGTTGGCGGGGGGAGCCCGCCCGCCAACGCCCGGCCGGCTCTCGACCTCTCCGTCGCGTGGCCGCCGATCGCGTTTTTGCGCCAGTTTGTTGAGATTCACTTGCTCTATCCGGCGTTGGCCCTCGTCGGGCTGATGATCATTCCGCTGCGCTGGCGCGGGGGCATGACGGTCGCGGCCCTCTTGGTGGGCGCCTTGGTGCTTCGCCAGGGCCCGTCACAACTGGTGCCGGTTCCCACCCTGTTGGCCTGCCTAGCGGTCGCCGCCTCCGGTTGGATCTGGCTCGCGGGCACGGTCAGCCGTCAACGCCTGCTCGGGAGCGCCTGCGCGGTCGCGGTCGCAGCCATTGTGCTCACGCTGGGGGTGTTGCCCCTGCGCTCGTGGGAGCGCGAGCGAGGGCCCTACCCATCACCGGGACGACACCGCATGGCCCGCGAGGCGCTGCGGGCCCTCGACGTCCCCGGGGATCTGGCGTTGCTCCACGATGGCGAACTGGCGCGCGAGCTGGCCCACCTGCAGCGCTACGAAGGAGCGCGCCCGGACGTCACCATCGTCGACGTCACCCGTGAGACCGACGCCCGACCGAGTCCCGGCCATCCGTTTTGGCGCGCCCTCGGCCAGCGCGTCCTCTCCGACTCGTTCGACCACGGCGGTGCTTGGGATCCGGCTGTGGCCATCGAACAAGGTCCGCTGTTTTGGTTCCTGTTCGATGCCGAGTTGGCCGCCGAGCACCCCACCCCCAGCCCGCTGCCCGATCACTCGACGTGGCCGCCGGAATTGCGTGAACGTTGGGATCGTCTGCGGTTGGAGCACGCTCGCTTTCGTCGCAAAACCGGGCGGGATCTGGACGCCATCGCAGCGCTGCCCCTGCCATCGCCGGAGCTGCGTTCGATCCAGACGGCCGCTCAAGTCGCCCGGGCGGTGCGATTGACCGCGCCCGGCGAAACCCAGCTCGCGACTCCGCCGCGGTGGACCCAACACTCGGTGTTGTCAGCGAGCTACGCGGAAGCCGGAGACTTGCTCTATGCCTCCGGCGAGCGCGACTTGGGAGCGAGCATGCTCGAGCGAGCGGCCAAGTTGGGCTACGCGCCCGCGTGGACGGCTCTGATTCGCTGGCATCTGTTGGCGGGGCACGAACGCTCGGCGCAAGCCTTGCTCGCTCGACTGCCGCCCGAAGCGGCCGGACCGACGACGGTGGACGTCGTCCACTGGCTCCTCACCCGGCATGAGCCCGCGACGGCGCAGCGCCTGCTCGACGGCGTGGCGGACCGCGAGCAATCACCGGAGTTGGTCGCCGCTCGCCTCCGACTGTTGGCGCTACTGGCCGAAGCTCCGACCTCCACGAAGCCGGGCGTTGACGAGCTCGACTAGAGGCATCTGACCATCGCGAGCGCTCCAGGGCTTGCGGTCAGCTAGACGCGGGCGGCAGCGCGATCCAACGCGGTCACGAGATCGGCCTCGAGATCGTCGGCGTCCTCGATTCCTACGCTGACTCGGATCAAACCCTCGCGGATCCCGATTCGCGCCCGGTCCTCGGGTGCCAACTCAAAAAAGCTCATCAACGGCGGTTGCTCGATCAGACTTTCGACGCCACCGAAACTCGGCGCGATCTTGAAGAGGCGCACGCCGTCGATCACCCCCGTACCGGCTGAGAGTCCCCCGTGGATCTCGAAGCTCAGCAGGCCCCCGCCGGCCCGAAGGTAACGCTGGGCCGACTCGTGATCAGGATGACTCGCCAGCATGGGGTACCAGACTTGCTTGACTTGGGGATGGGCCTCGAGTCGAGCGGCGAGACGGAGCGCCGTTTCGTTTTGTCGGACGACGCGCAACGCCAACGTCTTGAGCCCGCGGACCAGGAGAAAGGCGCTGTGCGCATCCAAGACCGGACCGAACATGCCGACTTGCTCTCGCACAGCCTCCACGACGGGCCGCTTGCCCAGCACGACGCCCCCGAGCAGATCGTTGTGTCCGCCGAGATACTTGGTCGCCGAATGCATCACGACATCGATCCCCAGATCCAACGGTCGCATGTTGATCGGCGTGGCCAAAGTCGCGTCGATGATCGTCTTGATGCGACGCGAACGAGCCAGATCGACAAGCGCGGCGATGTCCGGCACTCGCAGGTAGGGGTTCGTCGGCGCCTCAGAGAAGATGATGCGGGTCTGGTCGTTGACGGCGCTCGCGATCGCCTCGATGTTCGGCTCAACGATCGACACGTCCACGCCGTAGCGCTGCAACACCTGGCCGGCGAATTGACGCGTGCGGCGATACACGTCAGCCGTCAATACAATGTGCTGACCCGGGCGGAGCATACCGAGCAAGGTAGTGGTGATGGCGGCCATCCCTGACGACATCAGCACCGCGGACTCGGCTCCCTCCAACGCCGCCAATTTGGCCTCGGCCTGCTCGACGGTGGGATTGCCGTAGCGCCCGTATTCGTGGGGTCGTTCCAGTCGCCCCTCCATGAAATCGACAAGCTCTTGCGTGTTGTCGAACGGGTACGTACTGGCGTGCACCGCCGGTACGGTCAGTGACCGGCCCGGACGGACGTACGGCTCCCCGCCATGCACGGCCAACGTGGATGGTCCCCGCGAATCTCGATCGTTCGATCCGGTCACGGCACGGAGCAAACCCGAGGCGCGCCATCGGGTCAAGCGCCGGCGCGACGTCGTCGCACCGCGACGACCTCGCGAGGACCCCGCGACCGCGAGAACGGGCCAGTTTGGCCGCTCGTCGCCAGGCGGGCGTCCAGTCGCCGCCGCCGGCGTGGCGCGTCGGACATGCATGCCCGACGAACTTCCTCCTCGCACCTGGTCAGGGCCGCGCGGCGATGCATGGCTCGGACGACCGGCGAAAGCAGCTCTGCGCTTTAGCCACGCAGGGACTCGAGTCGCTCGTCGCGATCGCGAAAACCCACGCGAACCCGCTCAAAAGCAGCGATCGCTAGGGCCACTTCGCCGCTGGCTTCGTACAACCGCCCGAGCTCGAAATTGGCGTCGGTCCGCTCATCCTCGGTCGTCGCGCTGTCGAGACCCAGCTGCAGGGAGCGAATGGCCGCAGTGGTGTCGCCATTTTGTTGCTGCAACTTGGCCATCATGACCAGCGCGCGGGCGCGCCAGTGCGAGTCCAACGCCGCGGCTTCGAATTCGCCGATCGCCTGCTGCACCAGACCCATGTCGCGGTAGGCGGTCCCCAGATCGTAGTGCGTACTGGCATCCGCCTCGGCGATCGGTTGCGCCGCGGCCCCAGCTCCCGACGTCGATGTCGATTTCACCGCCGCGGGTCCCTCGGCGTCGAAGATCGCGGCCACGTAGGCATCTTCGTCGTCCTCGTCGTCTTGCCCAACACCGACCGGGGAAGACTGGGCCGGCGGGTTGGTGGGCATCGGCGGCCGCTCCACGGTGGCGGGGGAGCTCGACCCCCCGGGGCCCGCCCGGCCCGCGGGGCTCAAGCCGTCCGCGCCCGCGCGGGACAACAGCTCGGCGAGTGCCAACACCCGAGGATGCCCAGGATGGCGTTTGGCCAACCCGCCGTACGCGGCCCGGGCGTCGTCGATGAGGTGCTGCGCCACGAAAAACTCGATCTCTTCGACTTCCTGATCGATGTCGGCGTGCTTGGGCGGCGAGGCCCGACGGCCTGAGGTCAGCAGACTCCGAAACGCGTCCATTGAACCCGACGCGGCGGAGGCCCCCGACGGCGGGACCGCGGGGGCCATTGCGGGGTGAGCATCGGCCTCGCTGGCGCGACCTTCGGGCGACGACCGGCTGGGCCCCACCGACTCGCCGCCGCCCACGGTGGCGGCTCCGACGGCACGCTCCGCCCCTCGCTCGTCGTCCAGCTGCCGTCCGAGCCGATCGTTCCCCGGATGAGGCGCGGCCTCGGTGGCCGCCAGATCCGGCGATGGCCGGCTCGGCGCCACCGACTGCGGGGGCCCGGACGTGGACGCGGTCGAGCGACCAGATCCATGCCCCGCATCGGATTCGAGTCCGAACCGATCTTCAACCTCGACCGCAAGCTGCTCCGCCAAGTCCTCAGATGGATCCGATTCGAACGAGATCGCGAAGTCGTCGTCGTTGTCGCCCTCGCTCGCGTCTGGCCCCGACTCCGGGAACAGCTCGAGGGCGATCTCATCGCTGACCGAGCCGTCGTCGGATGGCTGCGTCGTTTCGGTCGACGGCGTGAGCGAGTCATGCGTCGCGAGCCGGTCGATGACTCCCTGCGCCCCGGCGTGGCGCTCCTCGATCGACAACGCCGCGCTGGCGTGCGCGTGCGCGGCTGCGGGCTCGGTCGATTCGACCAACTGTGCGAGCTCGGCCAGCACGTCCGCGGCCTCACTGGCGCGATCGAGCTTTTGCAGCACCTCCGCCCGCAACGCGAGTCCCTCCGCGCGCGCGCTCGGGTCGGCGATGACGGTCTCGACGTGCGAAAGCGCGTGGTCGAAGAGGTGGTATTTGATCAGCACCCGGACTTCGGCCAGGCACTTGGCGAGATCCTCGTCGACCTCGCCCACTGTCGGCGAAAGCGGCACCGCGGCCGTTGGGGGGTCGCCGGCGGGCGCCGGTTCCGCGACCGCGGCGGCCCGATCCAACTCTTCGATCAGCGCCTCCGGAATCGACTGCAAATCGGACACCTCGTCGAGTTCATCGACGTCGAGCTCCTCCACTTCGTCGGCATCGAGCTCCTCCACCTCGTCGAGGTCGAGCTCTTCCACCTCGAGCTCTTCCACCTCGTCGAGATCGAGGGCCAGTTCTACGCCGCTGGTTTGCTCCCCCGGGGAGGCCTCGCGCCGCGGACCGTCGACGGCCGCCCCCGGCTGGGACGACGCCGAGGCGTCAAGCGGATCATGACTCGAGTCCTCCCCGACCGCGGCGAGCATGGCTCGCAGCTGCGGATCGTGCAGATCCCACTGCAGGGCCTTGCGAAGCACGCGGCGAGCCACCGCCCGGCCCTCGGGGCCCCCTTCGCTTTGCACACGGGCAAGCTCGACCATCACGCTGACGGCCTTGCCCAGCTTGCCGAGGGCCAGAAACGTCTCGCCCAACAGTTCGAGCCCCTCCACATCGGCCGGCTCGACCTGGAGCAACGTGTTGAGCTTGATCAACGCGCGTCGCGATTCACCGAGTTCGAGATAGGCTCGAGCCAGTTGCCGCAGCGTCTCGGGCCGACCCGGCTCGTGGAACAGCAGCCGCTCGCCGACTTTGACGAAGTCTTCCCGTCGCCCCTGCTCGCGGAGCAGGTCCGCACAGCAGCGAAACTGCTCCACCGCTTCCGCTTTCATCTCCTCACGCGAGTACAGCTCCGCCAGTCGCACCCGCTTCGAGGGTGAGCTAGGATCGAGCTCGATCACCGTCTGGTACAGGCGTATCGCCTCTTGGGCGTTTCCCGCCGCGAGGGTGCTTTGGGCGATGCGCTCGAACACCACCACCGCGTCGCTGACCCGTCCCAACTCCCGAAACAGCTTGGCGCACTGCAGCTGCACATCCAGCCGCGCCGGGTCTAGCGCAAGTACCTGCCGGTACACGGCCAGCGCCTTTTGGGGCTGCTCTGCCTTCGCGTAGTGACGCGCCACCGTCAGGTAGCGATCGACCGCATCACCCTTGCGACCCGCCCGGGTCAGGCTGTCGGCCAACAGCAGCCAGACCCGCAGGTCGGCGGGATCGTTGTCGACGACTGCCTGGTACTCTTTGCACGCTTTGGCGTGCTGTCCCCGCGCTGCGTAGCGTTCGGCGGCCGCCAAGGTCTTGTCACGCCGAAACGCCACCGAACCTCCTACGACACCGCCGCTTCGTGCTCAATCGCCTCGGCGTCGAGATGAGTCTCGAGAAAATGCGTGTCGTACTCGCCGTGAACAAACGCATCTTGCTTGAGCAACCAGCGATGGAGGGGCAGATTGGTGTCCACCCCCTCGATGACGAACTCGCCGAGGGCCCGCTGCATCCGGCGCACCGCCTGCTCGCGCGTGGGGGCGTGCACGACGAGCTTCGCCAACATAGAGTCGTAGTACGGCGGCACGGTGCACCCTTGGTACACGTGACTGTCGATGCGCACCCCAGTGCCACCCGGGAAGTGTAGCGCGGTGATGGTGCCCGGGGCCGGGCTGAAATCGACCGGATTCTCGGCGTTGATCCGACATTCGATGGCATGCCCCCGCGCCCGGTCTTGTGGCTGCGTGATTCCCAGAGGTTCACCGGCGGCCAAGCGCAGCTGCTCTTGAACCAGATCGAACCCCGAGATCATCTCGGTCACGCAGTGTTCCACTTGAACCCGCGTGTTCATTTCCATGAAGTAGAACGCGGAGCCATCGACGAGGAACTCGACGGTGCCCAGCGAGTGGTACCCAATGGCCCGCGTCGCTGCGACGGCCGCGGCCAGGATGCGCTCGCGCAAGTCCGGGTCGAGTTTGGCCGCAGGCGCTTCTTCCACCAGCTTCTGATGCCGGCGCTGAATCGAGCACTCCCGCTCCAGCACGTGGGTCACGGCACCGGCGATGTCGGCCACGACCTGGACCTCGATGTGTCGTGGGTTGCGAACGTACCGCTCGAGGTACATGTCCCCCGAACCGAAGGCGGCCCGTGCCTCGGCCTGAGCGAGCTCGAGCACGCTCGGCAGTTGACCCAGGTTGTTGACGATCTTCATGCCCCGCCCCCCACCTCCGGCGGAAGCTTTGAGGATGCCCGGCGAGCCGATCTCGCGGGCCGCGGCCACGGCTTCGTCCGCCGAGGTCAACAAGCCCGTGCCCGGCAACAGGGGTACCCCCGCGTGAGCCATGACCTCCCGAGCTTTGACCTTGTCGCCCATCAACCGCATATGGTCGGGAGACGGCCCCACCCATGTCATCCCACACTGTTGAACGACCTCGGCGAACTCGGCCCGCTCCGACAAGAACCCATAACCGGGATGCACGGCGTCGGCCCCCGAGATCTCGGCGGCCGCAATGATGTTCGGAATGTTCAGATAGCTCGCGGCCGCGGGACCCGAGCCGATGCACACCGCTTCGTCCGCGAACCGGACGTGCAGCGCGTGCTCATCGACCGTGGAGTACACGGCCACCGTCCGTAGCCCCATCTCGTGACATGCTCGGATCACCCGCAGGGCGATCTCTCCGCGATTCGCGACCAAGACCTTGTGAAAAGGCCGAGTCACAGCTTCGATACCCGAAACAGCTTGGCTCCGAACTCGACGGGCTGCCCCGCCTCGACGAGGATCTCCTCGATGACGCAGGGGAATTCGGCCTCGATCTCGTTGAACAGCTTCATCGCCTCGACGATGCACACCGTCTGGCCCTTGGCGACCGAGTCTCCGCGCTTGACGAAGGCCGGGGCGTCCGGGTTGGGCGAGGTGTAGAACGTGCCGACAAACGGCGAGGTGATGAACTCTCCGCCGGTTTCACTGGCCACCGCCGGCGCGGGCTCAGCCGAGGCCTCCACCACAGCGGGGGCGGCCACCGGCGCGGCCGCCACGGGGGCCGACACCACCGTCGGCGCCTCCGCGCCGCCTCGACGCAGCAAAATCCGCTGCTCGCCGGTTTCGATCTCGACCTCGTCGAGGTCGTACTGTTTGAACACACGGGCGAGCTCCCGCACGTAGCGAAGGTCGGGAAGGCGTTCGTCCCTGGAATCGGACATCGGTAACTCCGTTCAAGAAGGCGAGGAGGTTGCGCCAGCGAGCACGGCCGCGTGGCGCAAAGCGAGTGCGTAGGAGGTCGTGCCGAGGCCCATAATCACACCGGCGCACGCAGGCCCGGTCACCGACTCGTGACGAAAACTCTCGCGCGCGTACAGATTGGACAAATGGACTTCGAGCACGGGAATCGTGATCGCCGCGATCGCGTCGTGGATGGCCACGCTGGTGTGCGTGTACCCCCCCGGGTTGATCACGACCGCACCAAATCGGGTGCGAGCGTGGTGGAGCAAGTCGATGATCGCCCCCTCGCCATTGGCCTGCTCGCAGATGACGGCGACGCCGAGTTGCGATCCCAATTGACTGAGCTGCGCGTCGAGCTGCGCCAAGGTGGTATGACCGTAGACCTCGGGCTCGCGCTCACCGAGCAAGTTGAGGTTGGGTCCATGAATCACCAACACACTGGGTGTAGCGGCGGGCATGGGACCGACGACGACGCGAGCAAGTCGGGAGCTACAGCTGAGCCGCCAGCGCCCGCGCGGTCGAGCGCAAGACCCAGCGACCTTTGCCGAAGTGCCCCGTGCGCTCGAGCAGCACGGCGACGAAGTACTCCTCGGACAACACGCGCACCAAGACGGTCCCGTATTCGGCTTGGATGGCGATGTCGGAGAGCGAGCCCATCTCCAAGCTGGCGGCCGCGGTTCGCAGCTCCATGAACCGGAAAGACAGTTCCGTCGCCATGCTCTCGACGTCGAGCTCGTCGTCTTGCGGCGCGACGAACTGGGCCACCGAGATGCCGTCAAACCCCATGAGAATCGCGGCTTTAGCGCCCGGCGTGCTCTCGACGATCTTCTGCAAAAGTTCGATCATGGTGTTGGCTGCCGGCTGGCGCGGTTGGGCGGGGACAACCGGCGGACGGGCGTTTGCTGTGATGCAGATTGTCAGACACGGTTTGCGAAGGTCAAGCGCCACAGTCGCGCACCCGCGCGGCTACGTACCCGCCGCGCGACCCTGGCCGGGCGTCGCTGACCGTGAGCGGCCCGCTGAGAGGTGGCGCCCCGACGTCGGCCGGGCGGAACTCGACCGACGGGGCGTGGGGCCGGCCAACGTGGCCACCACGGGTGACGACCGGCCTCATTCGGCGACCGCCGTCCGGCGCCGGGAGGGCCGCGCCGAGTACCGACAAATGCGGCGCAACAGCGCTTCGGCGTTCGCGTGAGGGGCCGATCGTGCAACGAGTTGCGCAGCTCAATCCGCGCTCTCCCGATCCGGTTCGGCCGGGAGTAGACAACCCACCGGGATGGCCGGCTGATCCTGCGCCGCACCACACAGCCCGCCCGACGCGATGAGGTCGCTCCCTGGATCGAGGTTCGGCGGGCAGTCGCGCAAGCAGCCGAAGCACAGGTCGATCGGATAGGTGAACTCGCGAGCGTCGACCTCCAGCACGTTGAGGGCATTGGGCCGATCCGCGTTGTCGTTGAAGCTAGAGTTGGACCCGCGATTCGCGTGGAAGACGGTGTGAACGAGGACGGTCAACGACACGTCCGTCGGGTGCAGACGTGGGATGACGTCGGCGAATGCCGCCGCCGTCGGGGCGGGTATCACCTGCACGGCGAGGCCCTGCTTGCCGCCGCCCGAGATCGAAATCGACTGCACGGCGAACCGAAACTCGACGAGGTTAGGGTCTTGGGCGGCGACGAGCTCGATCACCCGAGGGTCTTGTGGGATCTCGAGCCGCACCGACGCGGCCTGCAGTTCTATTTCGGAATCATCGACACCGTTGTTACCAGAGGTGGGTCCTCCGCCGGCGGTCAGATTGTTTTCGAGCAGAAACGGCTGAGTGTACGCGCCGCGAAAGGTCAGATCGAGGATCCCACCGCCGCGCACCACGGTCTGCGTGCCGTCAACCCGGCACTGAAACGCCTCGTCCTTGAGCGGCCACTGGGGTGCGTAGCGGACGATAAGCGATTCCTCATCTGGCGCGCATGCACCCAATGAGGTCACCGTCGACACGGCAAGAGCAAAACCAACGCGGCGGATCATAGCTAGCACGGCACCTTGGCATGTACCGGCCGTGACTAGCTTAGCAAGCGCCGATTTAGGTGCGCAACAAGGCGATGATCTCGGCCGGGCTCAGCGTCAATGTGCACGCTTCACCGACACGGACCAGCGCGATGTAGTGCAAGCGGTACGGCTCGCGTTTCTTGTCGTTGACCAAGGCCCGTTCGATTTTGGGCGCACGCTCGTCGTCTAGCCACTGATCCAGGTCGACCGGCAATCGGAGCTGACGCAACGCGGCGACGACGTGATCCTCAAGACCCGGCCCACATAGGCCCTTGCGTTCGCTGACCCGGGCGGCCGCAACCAGGCCGAGCGCCACCGCCTCGCCGTGACGCAACTCGTAGTTGGAGACCGACTCCAAGGCGTGCCCGACGGTGTGGCCGAGGTTCAACGCCGCCCGCCCGCGCCCCCCCGGTGCCTGCTCCCGAGGATCACGACTGACGCAGTTGGATTTGAGCGCGACCGAGGTGGCGATGAGATTGACCAGCGCTTCGCTGTCGCGGGCGAAGACCGTCTCCGAGGCCGCGACCACGGCATCGGCGTGTTCTTCCGAGAACAGCAAGCCGTGCTTGAGCATCTCGGCGAGCCCGCAGGCCAGCTCGCGGTCGGGCAAGGTCTTGAGCGCGAGCGGATCGATCAGCACGAAGCTCGGAAAATGGAACGTGCCGAGGAGGTTTTTGCCGGACGGGAGATCCACGGCCACTTTCCCGCCGACCGACGCGTCGACTTGGGCGAGCAGCGAGGTCGGACACTGAATGATCGGAATACCCCGCATAAACAACGCCGCGGCCGTCCCGGCGAGGTCTCCAACCACGCCCCCGCCCACGGCGACCACCACGTCCTTGCGGGTGAACTTGGCCTCGACAAACAACTCGACGAGTCGGAGCAGCTGCTCGGGGGTCTTGCTCGCCTCACCGGCCACGATGGCGTGGGCCGTGACCTCCAGCCCCTCGTGGCGCAGCGCGTTGGCCATGCGCTCGCCGTGCAGCGGCATCACGTTGTCATCCGAAATGAGCGCGACCCGGGTCGCCTGTGGATGCCGTTTCTTGATCTCAACCGGCAACCGTTCGGCAAGACCAGTCCCCACCAGCACCGGGTAACTCATGTCCTCCTCGGGAACCGAGATGGCGAGCTTGACGATGCCCGTGCGGCGACGGGGCGGGTTCGAAGGAGGGTTTGTCGATTCGACCGACATGCCTAGGCGAGTTCCTTTGGCGAGTGAGTGCGAGCGCACGACAGTTCCTCTAAAATCCTGGCCGCGACCAGGTGGGGCTCTTCGCTGGCGTCGATACACAGCTCCGCTGTTTTGTACAAGGGCTCGCGCTGCGCGAGTCGTGCAGCCACCGATTCGCGCAGCGAGCGAGCCGCGAGCAGCGGTCGGGCGGCGAGCTGGGCCGGGGCCTGCAGCCGCCGCAGCAGCTCGTCGAGCGGCACGACCAGGTGCACCACCCGGCCCGCTGACCGCATCAGCTCGCGATTGCGGCGATCGACCACGACGCCGCCTCCGGTGGCCACCACACTATCCACGTCGACGTACCCCGGCTCCGCGAGCAGCGAGCGTAGCGCCGCGTGCTCGAGCCGTCGGAACCCGGCCTCGCCATCGGCCGCGAACACCTCGGCAATCAGACGACCGGCGATCCGCTCGATGCGTACATCGAGATCGACGAAGACCGCTCCGCGCAGACGCGCGAGCTCGCGGCCCACCGTGCTTTTGCCCGCGCCCATCATCCCCGTGAGGAACACGGCCCCGCGAATCGAAGGTTGGGTCACGGCCGCCTCCCCACCGCCGAACTCGCATCGATTGTGGCGCGGCGCGGCGGGGACCGCATCGCTACCCGCCGATGCTCGTGGAACGGTTGACGATCTTGGGCGTGAGAAAGATCAGCACCTCGGTGCGGGTGTCGGCCTCGCTCTTGTTCTTGAAGAACCAGCCGATGATGGGGATGTCGGCGATCCACGGGACCTTCTTGCGGTTGATCGACGTGTTGCGGGTATTGATACCACCGATCACCGCGGTGTCGCCGTCGGGGATGAGCATCCGCGACTGCGCTTGCTTGGTCAAAATGGTCGGATCGCCGCGAGCGCCAGTGTTGATGAAATCCGCCTCGTTCTTCTGGACCTGCACCTCGAGCACCACCCACCCCTCGTTGGTGACATGTGGCGTCACCTTCAGCGCCAACGTCGCATTGACGTACCGGGTGTTGACCCCTTGGGCCGACACCTGGGACACCGGAATCTGCACGCCTTGCTCGATTTGCGCTTGGACGTTGTCCATGGCCACGATCTGCGGCGCCGAGATGATTCGCACTTCTCCCACGTCCTCGGCCGCGCTCAAGCGCAGATTGGTGTTGAGGTTGCCGGAGATGCTGCCGAACGAAAACCCGAGCGCACCGCCGGCCCCGGTCCCCACCGGCGCGGGCAAGTCCACCGCGTAGTTCGGGCTCGCGGCGGCGTGCGGCAAGATGAAGCCGGGTGTGGGCCCCGTCCCCGAGCCGCTCCCTCCGGCCACGCCGGCTGAGTTGGGGAACAACAGCCCCGTGGGGTTGCCGGTGCCGGCGCTGGCGATGTAGTCGAACCCCCACTGGATGCCCAGCTGTCGCAGCCAGCTGGTACGAGCCTCGACGATGCGCGCCTCAATGACCACCTGTGGGGTCTGGCCGTCGAGTTGATCGATCAGCTGCTCCGCCAGCGCGATGTTTTCGGCCACGTCCATCACGATCAGCGTGTTCGTCCGCGAATCGGGCGTCACGGTGCCTCGCGAGCTGAGCACGCTTTGCACCTTGTCCATCATGTCGTTGACCGTGGCGTAGGACAGCGGAATGAGCCGGGTTTCGAGCGGCTTGAGCCGCACTTGGGCATTGGCGCGCTCGATCGCCTTTTTGCGTTCCTCTTCGAGCGCCGCGATCGAGGCCACGCGGATCACGTTCCCCTCTTGCACCATGCCCAACGACAACGACCGCAAGATGATGTCGAGGGCCTGATCCCACGGCACCGACTTGAGGCGCATGGTGACGGTGCCTTGCACCCCGGTGCCCGCGATGATGTTGACGCGACCGATGTCGGAGAACAACAACAAGATGTCTTTGATCGACGTGTCTTGGAACTCGACGTCGATTCGCTCTCCACGCCACTTGTCTTTGCCCCGCAGGAAGCGCGACGAGCTCGGGTCGGTCGTCGCGGCCGCCGACGCGAACGCGGAAACTTTGGACCCGGCGAGGCTCACCGCACGGGATCGACCTCGCTCGTGACGCCGCGGGAACCGCCAAACCAAGCGCCCGGGCTTTTGCTCGACCCGCGGCGAGACCCCGTGTTGAGCGGTGACGACGAGCTTGACGTCGTCGCCATCCCGCATCGTGGTGATCATCGCTACGGGCCCTTCGTACGCCGACGTGTCGAGGCTGCGCTCGAGTCGCGAGGGCAACTCGCCGCCTTCGATCCGCAGCGTCTTCATCCAGGGAGACAAGTCCTGCAGCGTGTAGCGAGCGGCTTGGTCCAACTCGACGATGACCCGCGATTCGTCCTGGGCGTCCTCAAAACGGACGTCTCGCACCGAGGGGCCCCCGGCGGCCGGGCCATGGGGCGCCGCGTCGGTGATCGAGGCCACCGCGGTCGAATCGGTGGAGTTGGGTGCAGTGCTCGCAGGGTCCCCGGCCTCTGCGAGCCGCGAAGACGACGGCTGCGAGGCGGCGGTCGAGCTTTCCCGCAACTGCCCGGGCTGGACCCCGTCCGTGGCATCGATCGACGTCGACCGCCCGGGCGCCGCCTCGCCCGTCGGATCGCCGCCCTGGCGAGGCGGCGGGGAGACGAGAGCCGCGGCTCGCGAGGCCGGCTCGAGTTGTTGAGCGGCCAGTGCTCCTTGCAGTCGTCCTTGCGCGACGTGAACTTTGCCGTTGAGCGTCGAGAGCCGTTTGGACTCGCGGGCAATCGCCCGCTCGAGCTGCGTCAGTTTGCGTTTTGCGGTCGATAGCTGGGCTCGGGTCGCTTTGTTTTGCTGGCGCAGCGCGGCCCCTTGCTGGTCGAGTTCGGCCCGCCGTGCTTGCATGCGCTCGATCTCATCACGCTTCGCCGCGACCTCTCGCTCGACGATGGCCAACGTGCGCTGGCGCCGAGCCAGCTCCGCCTCGCTTTGCGCCCGGCGCGATTGCTTCGCGGCCACCTCGCCCTCGAGCCGTTGCACTTCTTTGGCGAGGACGGCCCGTCGAGCCTCGGCTCGGGCCACCTCGACTTGGGCCTGCTTGATCGCAGCTTTGGAGACAAGCTGGCCTTGCGCATCGAGCTTGGCTTGGGCCGCGGCGACGGCCTGCGTCACTTCCGCCAGCTGCTCCCGCCGCTGGCCGATGCTGGCCTCGAGCGCGCGGCTTTCGTCCGACTGCCGCTCGAGGGTGCGATGCAGTTTGGCCCGGCTGCGCGACAGCTTCGTCAGCTTCGCTTGAGCGGCGTCCGCCTCGGCCAACGCCTCCCGTTCGCGCGCCTTCGCCAGTTCGGCGTCCTGCTTGGCCGCCGCGCTCACCCGATGCTGCTCGGTGGCCACCCGGCGAGCCCGCTTGGCTTGCGACCGGGCCTCGATGGCCCGCTCGTGCTCCGCTCGGGCCTGGCGCTCGACGAGTTTGGCGTGCTCGAGCAACGCCCGCGCTTGCTCGCGGGTCGCCTTGGCCTCTTCCTCGATGCGGGCCCGTTGGGCTTCCGCCGCGACCCGCCGGGACTCAGCTTCCCGCATCTGCTGCCGCGCCTGCGCCAGTTGGCCACCGGCCGCCTCCGCCTTGGCGTCGGCTTGTCGCGCGCTCAGCTTCGCCGCGCGAGTGCTCGCCTCGGCCTCACGCATCTGCTCTCGAACTCGCGCCAGTTTGCGATCAGCCGCCTCGACCCGCGCGTCGGCCTCGCGCGCCCCCTGCTTCGCGTCGCGGGTCGACGCCTCGATCGCCCGCATCTCCTGGGCAACCCGAGCGAGTTTACGATCGGCCGCCTTGGCCTGCGCGTCGGCTTTGCGTGCACTCAGCTGGGCCTTGCGCGTCGACGCCTCGGCCTCGCGGCGGCGGCGATCGAGGGCTCGCTTGCGGGCCGCGTCGCTTTGCTCATCGAAGTAGCGAGCGGGCGGCTCCGCCTGCGGGGTGATGGTCACGAGCAAGTCCTTGCCGGCGGGCACAATGATGTAGCTCGCGTCGCGCTTGAGCTCCACCACGACCCGCGACAACGCGACGCCTTGCTCTCGCACCGCGTCGATCCGCACCCGACCGACGGCCCAATTGTCCACGATGGCCCGCGGTACGACGCCCTTGGGCCGACTCCCGGCGATGTCGACCACAACCCGCTCGGGATCGCTGAGACGGTAGACGTTGAAGGTCGGTTCACCGGTACCGGTGAGCCGCAACGTCGTCGTACCGTCCGTGACCTCTTCGATGCGAAGGTGCTTGAGCTCGTTGAGGCGCACGGCGGTACGCCGGGAAGGCGGCTCAGCGGCAGCTTGTCCCGCCAAGGCCCACGCGGACGGTGGGATCAACACCCCGAGCATCAAGCCCAGTGGCAGCGCTAGATTCGTGGCTCGCAAGGAGAACTGAATTCGACCGCCCGTTCGCATGCAACTCCTACTCGGTCTTGAGATAGATGGCTCGCCGCTCGCCCCGGGCCAAGTTGAGACCACTGGCGAGGTCTTCGTCGACGACCTCGATCTCCACGTAGTCATGGTTGATCGCCGCGAGCAGCACCTCGGCGCGACTGAAGTACTCGCCTTGCTTGACGGTGTAGCTCTTACTGTCGCTGGCCACGAACAGCGCTCGTGGCTGGATGGTGCCTTTCGACATCACGATGCCGACCAGCTTGAGATCCTCAAAATCGTACTCCGACATCACCGCGGCCCGATCGGCGATGCTCGAGGCCTCGATCTCCACATCCTCGGCCGGTCCGTCGCCGATTTCGAACCCCTGGAAGGGATCACGCGTGGTCAGGTCGAAGTCTTCGCGGGTGAGCGGCCGGCGAGCGAGCTTCACCCTCGGTGCGCTCGCGGCTGGGGCGGGACCCGAACTCGGCCCCGAACCGGGCTGGGTGGACCCGGCCGGCTCGCCTCCATCGGCCACCGACGGCGCTTTGTGCCGCACCATCGCCCGTGGCTCGTCGTCTCCACAGCCGCTGACAAGGCTTAGACCCAGGCCGATCAGGAGGAGCGCCCGCATGATCAACCGCCCTTCCGCCTCCGGCGTCCGCCTTTGCGCTTGCCCTTCGACGCCGATCGTTCGGCGTCCGTGAGGAAGCGAAAGGTGCTCGCTTGGAACTTGACGTCGAGCATCACGCGATCGCTGTCGTCACCCTTATTCTTGTTGCGAGCGTGCATGCTGAGGTTTTCCACGTTGACGATCTGGGTCAACGCCGAAATCCGCCGCAGAAACTCGGCGGCCTGGTGCCAACTGGCCCGCGCGGAGATTTCGACCGGAAGCTTGGCGTAGAAATCCTGCTTCTGCTCCGCCCCAGGGGTCCACCGTTCGATCGTCAGTCCGACAAGCCGCGCCTCTCGCTGAAACGTTCGCATCAGATGATCGATCGTGGCGTCGTTAAGCGGAAGCACGGCCTTCGCGGCCTCGATCTCCTTTTCGGCCCGCGTCACGGCCGTGAGATCGGCGTTGAACGAGCGCTCTTTGGCTTCGATCTCAGCGAGCTCGGCTTGGGCCTGTTGAACGGCGCGTTGCGCCGCCTCCCGAGCCTCCACGGCATCGGCGTAGAACAGGAAGTACCACGCCGCGCCGAACAGCAACGCGCCGCCGAGCCATACGACCGCGAGCCGCGACGGCGGGAGTTTGCGAATGACGTCGAGCTGCGATGCCATGGCCTAGTCCCAAGCCGCCACGCTCACGCTCATCGAAAAGCGCACGTGCTGTTCTGGCGGAGCCGCGCCACCTTGTTTCTTGCCGCGCTTTTTCTCCACGCGGTTGTACTCGGGATGGGTCACCGACCCGAACCGGGCCGACGCCCGCAAGCGCCGAACGAATTCGCTCAGGTCGGCCGCATCGCGGGCTGCCCCCTCGATTTGCAGCACGCCGTTGCCACGCTCGTGCAGCTTCGAGATCCACACGCTCGAACCGTCCCAGTCCTCGTTGAGCCGGGCTTCGGGGTCCTCGACGACACGCCGGCGCTGCACCTCGGCGTCGAAGTCGGGCAGCTTGCCCGGCGTGAGGATATTCGCCATCTCGTGCAACACGTAGATCGGCGTCCGCTTTTGCGCCTGCAGCTTCTCGATGGCGGTCTTGAGCTGCTTGACCTTGTCCTGCTTCGCTTGCAGCCCCTCCTCGTCGATTCGCTCGCGGATCTCTTTGACCTTGGCGGCGACTTTTGCCGCCTCCGCTCGCAACCGGACCGTCTCGTCCTGTTCGTTGCTCAACAGCCAATACCCCAGCCCCCCTAAGGCCCCCCACGCGATCACGATGGCGACCAGCAGCGCATCGCCACTCCCCCCGCCAACCGGCACGCGAACCCGGGACGTCGCGCGCTTTTTGCTGGGTAGGAGGTTGATGCGAATCACGCCGCGTCTCCTTGCCGTCGCAATGCCAATCCGAACGCGACGGCGGCGACCGGCGCGTTCGCCCGCAGGTACTCCACGTCAAACCGGCGAGCGTCGATTTCGACTTGCACGAATGGGTCGAGGATGTGCACGGGGATCCGGGAGCGATCTTGAATCGCCTTGGGCAACTGGGGAACGAGAGAAGAGCCCCCAGTGAGGTAGATGCGCGCCAAGTTACCGTCCACCGTCTCCGTAAGGAAGAAATCGATCGAGCGCTGCAGCTCTCCGGCGATCTGCTCGGACACCTGAGCGAGCACCCGATGGACCTCTTGCGGGACCATGTCCGCGCTCGCGGGTGATGCGCCCCCCACCTTGTAGGCCTCCGCCCCGTCGCTGTCGATGGCGAGGCGACTCTGAATCGCGTCGGTGTAGGTGTTGCCTCCCGTGCCGATGTCTCGCGTAAAGACCGGCATGCCGTTGTCCACGATGCTGATGGTGCACAGACGAGCGCCGACATTGATGATGGCCACCACCTCGCCGGGAGCCATGCCAACGCCGGCCTCCACCGCGTTTTGGGCCGCGAACGCGGCTGTGTCGACCACCACGGGCACGAAGCCGGCATCGCGGACGGCGTGGAGGTACTGCTCGACGACATCTTTCTTCGCGGCGACGAGTAGCACTTCCATTTGGCCCTCGGGCGTCTTCTCCACCAAGACCGTGTGGTCGACGTTGACGTCGTCGCGACGAAACGGAATGTTCTGCTGAACCTCCCATTTCATTTGCTCGTCCAGCGCGTCTCCCTCCATCGCCGGAATCGTGATGCGCTTGATGATCACGCTGTTGCCCGAGACCGCGACGGCGACGTCTTTGCCCCGCAGGTGGATGCGCGACGCGAGGTTGCGGATCGCGTCGACGATGGCCCCATGGTTCATGATGGAGCCATCGACGATCGATTGAGCGGGCAGCGGCTCGATCCCGAAGTTTTGGAGGGTCAACCCGCGTTTTTGGCTTTTAAGCTGGACGAGCTTGACCGCGCTCGATCCGATATCTAAGCCGATGCACCGCTTGGCCACGAGCTAGACCCCTCCGTCGGCCGCCCAGGCCCGCCGCCGGCGACGAGCGCGGGGCGAGGGGCCGGTGGGGACTAGTTGTCGCTGTCGATGTCGGGCCAGACCTCGGCGCGAGCCGAGGGCGATAGGCCCAGCGCTTCGAGGATTTTGCGCTTGGTGTCCATGCGACAGGGACACCCGGCTTCCACGCGATCGATCGTCAGCGGCGACACGCCGGCGCGGCGAGCCAGCTCGGCCTTGCTCATCATCGCGCCCTGACGCAGCTTCCGAACGTTGTTGGGCTGGCGCCCCGCCTTCGACCGTGCCCGCGACTTGGGCTTGGCATCGTGGCCCTTGCCCTCGTTCGCTTTGTTGGCGCTCGACTTGTTGGCGCTCGACTTGTCCGCGCTCGACTTGTCCGCGCTCGACTTGTCCGCGCTCGACTTGTCCGCGCTCGACTTGTCCGCGCTCGACGGCTCGACCTCGGTCGACGGCAGCTTGGCCGCCCGGGCGGAGGCAGTTGGCGTTTCGTTTGCAGGCTCGCCCCCCTCGGCGGCTGCCGACGTCGACTCGTCCACGGGCTCTTCTTCCCGCGCGCTTTGCGCAATTTTTGGTGTCGAGGTCATTCGCTCGGCCGTGTGGGAGGCTTCGACTATGCATTGTCTGTCCGCTGTGGGGTGGAGTCAACGGGCAAGTTCTGGCTCAGTGATACGTAATTGAGTGCCAGTGATAGGGATTTGATACGTATTTGAAGTGCTTTGTCGCGCGTCGAAAGCGCCGAAGCGGCCCGCTGGGGGCGCGAACACCAAAACCCGGTCTTCCAGAGCAGGCCGCGCCCGGTACCGCGCGCGAGTGTGACCCCCTGCGCGAGTTTCCCACGAGGCCCAAGACCCCCCAAAAACTGAGGGATTTTCCCACCACGGACGGCGCAAACAACCGGAATCGGCAGCCAAGGTTCGACGTTCATGCAGCCGATGAGCCGCGCGGGCAACCCTTCCCCCAAACCCGGCCGGGACGCGGCCGGCACCGCCGGTCAACCGAGACCGTAGTCTTTGATCTTGTACAGCAATGCGCGGGGGCTGAGCTCGAGCAGCCGGGCCGCGTGCGTGCGATTGCCGTCGGTTTGCTCGAGCGCCCGCAAGATGAGTTCGCGCTCCACCGCCCGCTGGGCCTGCTTCACCGACAACGTGCCCGGTGGGAGCTCGAACGACATTCGAGCGCCTTCCGGCACGGGAGGGCGACGCACGCGTTGGGGCAACGCCCCTGACTCGATGACCGGCCCTTCCGACAACACGGCGGCGTGCTCGAGCACGTTCTCAAGTTCCCGAACGTTGCCAGGCCAGTGGTAGGCGGTGAGAACCCGCGCGACCTCGTCGGTGATCCCGCTAACGCGGGTGCCGAGCTTGCGGTTGATGCGGGCGAGAAAGTCGGTCACCAACGGCAAAATGTCGTCTCGGCGAGCCCGCAGGGGCGGGACGGAGATCGGCATCACGTTGATCCGGTAGTAGAGATCCTGACGAAACGATCCGGCAGCCACCATCTCGTCGAGGTCGCGCGAGGTCGCAGCGACGATGCGGACGTCGACGCGTCGCGGGCTCTCGTCACCGATGCGCTGGATCTCGCCCTCTTGCACGACGCGGAGAAGCTTGACTTGCAGCTCGACCGGCAGCTCGCCGATTTCGTCGAGAAAGACCGTACCGCCGTGACCTTGCTCGAACAACCCGCGGCGATCCTGATGGGCATCCGTAAACGCCCCGCGCACGTGTCCAAACAGCTCCGACTCGAGCAACCCGTGGGGGATCGCACCGCAGTTGACCGCCACGAACGGGCCCTCCGCACGGGGGCTGTAGCGATGCAAGGCGCGACTGACGAGCTCTTTGCCCACGCCGGACTCGCCCAGCACCAACACCGTGGTCTTGAAGGCGGCGACCTTGCGGACGGTCGCCGCGATCGAGCGCATGCCGGTGCTGTGCACGAGCATCTCGCCGAGCCGGTCGGCATCGGCCAAGACGGCGTCGAGCCGAGACCGCAACCGGGCGTTGTCCCGGCGCAATCGCTCGCGCTCCTCGGCTTTGCGCAGCACCAGCACGACTTCATCCGCGGTAAAGGGCTTGGAGATGTAGTCGTACGCGCCCCGCTTCATCGCGTCGAGCGCAAGGTCCACCGAACCAAAAGCGCTCATCACGACCACCGTGAGGCCGCGATACACCGCGACGACCCGATCGACGAGCGTCAATCCGCCCATCCCCGGCATCCGCACGTCGGACAGCATCACGTCGATGGGGCGCGTCGCCAAGCGCTCGAGCGCCTGCTCACCGCTTTCCGCGGTGTGGACCGTGAACCCCTCGCGCCCGAGCATCAGGGTCAGCATGTGACGCACCGGCTCTTCGTCGTCGACAACCAGCACCTCGGTGAGCCCCGCGGACACCCGGTCGCGCCGACGCCCCGACGGCACCCCAACGTTGTCACCGGCCACGCCGCCAGCGTAGCAGACGGACCGAGGTCCGCGGCGGACCTCGGCTCGCTCGCCGGGCCCCGCGACGGCGGGTGTCCGATCCGCGGCCGCCCCCTCCCGCGAGCGATCGGCCCGCGCTACGCTAGCCGTCAGGTGACCCGCGCCAAAGCTCCCATCGAGCCGTTCGAACTCGGCGACGGCGATCGCGGGGCGCTGCTGTTACACGGCCTCACGGGAAGCCCGTGGGACATGCAACGCATCGCCCGTGCGCTGGCGCGGGCCGGGTGGCGCTGCCACGTGCCGTTGCTGCGCGGGCACGACAATCTCGACACGCTCGAGCGCACGACCTGGTCCGCCTGGTACGCCGACGCCGAGCGGGCCTTCGACCGGCTCGTCACGATGACCTCGACCCGGATCGTGGTCGGGTTCTCCATGGGTTCGCTGCTCGCGTTGCGCCTGGCGGCGCGGCGCGGCTCGGAGCTCGCCGGGACGGTGGCGATTTCGGTCCCGTTCGCCTTCCCCAGCTGGAAACGCCGCACCATCACCGGCCTGGCACGCCTGCGCAGTATTCCGCTCGTCGGGCGCTGGGTGGGTCGTCACGACAAGCGCGGGGGCATCGACGTGCGACGGCGACGACCAGCCGAACGCAGCCCGGGCTTGATGGCGTTTCCGTACCCGAGCCTACGCGAGCTCGTACGACTGCAAAGCGAGGTCGCCTCCTGCCTGCCCCGAGTAGAAACGCCCCTGCTCTTGCTGCACGGAGCCCTCGACCACGCCGCGGCCGCGGAGGACAGCGCCCGAGTCGCTCAACGAGTCGCGTCGGCCGACGTGCGCCGCGTGGTGATGCCCCGCAGTTTCCATCTGTTGCCGCGCGACCTCGATGCCGACCACGCCTGCGACGAGATCGTGGCGTTCGCCGACCGCGTGCTTGCGAGCGACCCAACTCGGCGCCCAGCGTCGTAAACTCACCGACGTCGCGACGTCGCGACGAGCCCACCCCCAGGAGCGAAGAGTGACGACTGCCGCGGATTGTATCCTTGCCATCGACCAGGGCACGACCGGGAGCACCTGCCTGCTCGTCAACGGCGAACTCGACGTGCTGGCCCGCTCCACCCAGCCGTTCCCGCAACACTTCCCCCGACCGGGCTGGGTCGAACACGACCCCTCCGAGCTGTGGCGCTCCGTGTGCGATGCCATCGTCGAGACCGTCCACGCGTCGGGGGTCCATCCGAGCCGAATCGCGGCCATTGGAATCACCAACCAGCGGGAGACCACCGTCGTGTGGGACCGGGCCTCGGGCCAGCCCATCCATCGGGCCATTGTGTGGCAAGACCGGCGCACGGCCGACAGATGCCACGCACTGCGCGAGGCCGGGCTGGAGGAAACCTTTCGGGACCGCACCGGACTCGTCCTCGACCCGTACTTCAGCGGCACGAAACTCGGCTGGCTGTTCGATCACGTCCCGGGCAGCCGAGAGGCCGGCGCCCAGGGCAAGCTGTTGGCCGGCACGGTGGATACGTACCTCCTGTGGCGCCTGACCGGTGGCCGCCGTCACGTCACCGAGCCGACCAACGCCTCGCGCACCCTGCTTTGGCCCCTCACCGCGCGAGCCGGCGATGGAGCCGGCTGGGACCGCGAGTTGTGTGCCCACTTGGAGGTCCCACCGAGTGTGCTGCCCGACGTACTGCCGTGCACGGCGGACTTCGGCACAACCCGTGACGTCCCCGGGCTACCCGACGGGATCCCGATCCGAGGTGTCGCCGGGGATCAGCAAGCGGCCCTGTTTGGCCAGGCGTGCTTCGAGCCTGGCGAAGCCAAGTGCACCTACGGCACCGGCGCGTTCGCCATGCTCAACACGGGCGCGTCGCCGGTCCGGTCGACACACGGGCTGCTCACCACCGTCGCCTGGCAGATCGACGACTCGCGCGCGTACGCCCTGGAAGGGAGCGCGTTTATGGCTGGCGCCGTCGTGCAGTGGCTCCGCGACGGCTTGGGCCTGTTCGACCACGCGGCGGACATCGAGGGCTTGGCCGCGAGCGTGACCGACAGCGGTGGCGTGGTGCTGGTGCCGGCGCACGCCGGGCTGGGCGCCCCGCACTGGCGCCCCGACGCTCGCGGTTTGATCACCGGACTGACCCGCGGTACGACGTCGGCACATCTGTGTCGAGCGGCGCTGGAGGGCATCGCACTGACTGTGGAACAGCTGATCCGGTCAATGATCGCCGACTACGGCACCCCGCTACGCTCGCTCAAAGTCGACGGCGGCGCGGCGGCCAACAACCTGCTCATGCAGATCCAAGCCGACCTGCTGAACGTCGAATTGGCCCGACCGACCATGCTCGAGGCCACAGCACTCGGAGCCATCGCGCTCGCCGGACTCGGGGTCGGGCTGTGGCCGGACACCGGAGCGTTGCGGGAGGCTTGGCGAGAGGATCGCACGTTCAAGCCCGTCGACGACGCGCCCAGGCTCGCCGACCTGCGCGAGGCCTTCGCTCGCGCGACCGCCTCTGCGTAGTGGCGCGCTGCGGCAAGACGCGATGTTCACCTCTCTCACGCAGCGCGAACAAACGACCGGCTGCGCCAAGATCGATCGCTTGGCCGCGCTCGCGAGCCACGGCCTGCCCGTGCCCGAGGGGCTGGTCCTGAGTCGAGGCGCCGTGCCCCCCGGCCCATCGGAGGCGGCTGCATCCGAGGAACTCCGACGATGGTGCGCGGGCGGGCCGTCGATCGTGCGGATGGCGCTCCCCCGTGAGGATCGACCCGAGCAAAGCGGCGCCGGCTTGGGGTTGTCGGTCCCCCACTGCCAGCACCCCGTCGATGTGGCCCACGCCCTGGCCCGCGTGGCGGAGCACGCCGAACGGGTCCTCGGCCACACCGACTACGCGGTGTTGATCCAACGTCAGATCGCGGGACCATGCCTGGTGGTGGCCACCTGCGCCAGCGAGGTTGGTCGCTTCGTCGAAGTCCACCACGAACTCGACGACGCGCTCGGTGGCGGGCGAACGCCGGAGTTCGCCGGACCCGTGGGCGATTGGCCACGGCCCTCGCGAGCCGCGGTTGTCGAGCTCCTCGACGCGATCGAGCGCTCGGGAACCGTGTTCGGCCGCTTCGGGTTCGAGGCGGAGATCGTCATCGACGATGAGGAGCAAGCGCACCTCGTGCAAGCCCGCCCGATCACACATCCAGTTGTGCCCGGTTGGCCCGCGTTCCACGACTGCGCGCGCGACTGCGGGCCCGGACACTACGGGGACAGTTGGGCCAGCGTCGAACAAGGGCGGTGGGTGCTGGACGCGGAGCACAATCCCGCACCGCTGTCGCCAGCCCACGCGTGGCTCCTCGCCGAACTTCGCCGCCATCGACCAGGCAGCGGCGACCCGCGGGTGATCGCCGGGTGGCTCTACTTACGTACGTTGCCGCGAGCCCTGGCCCGCCAGGCGAAGTATTCGCCGCAGCGAGCTCTCACACGGCTGCGAGATGAACACCTGCCGGCGGCCCGAGAGCGGCTTGACCACATCGAGCGTGCACTCGCGGGCGCCACGTGCGAGGACATCGAACCGCTCTTCGCCGGGGCGTTGGAAGCGTTTTGGACCATGATCGACTTGTACCTCGGCGAGCTGGCGCGCTCCCGCGGGCCCCGAAGCGACCGGCCGAGCTCCACGATCAAGCCCATGTGCCTCAGCGATCGCGCACGACATCAGGATGTCTTGCCGGTCGAGTGGGACCTCGAGAGTGAATCGTTGGCCGAACTCAGCGCCACCGACGGAGGCCAGGGGCGGCTCGAGATTCCCGACGATGACGGCGAGGCCCACACGTTGCTGTCCGAGTGGGACGATCATTTGTTCGCACTCGGACTGCGTCCGCTGGCCCGCGTGTACCGTCGGGCAGCTCAACTGATCGGCACGCCCGCCGCCGACCTCTTCTACCTCCGCGGAGATGAGCTGCAAGACGCGGCGAAGGCCGGCACGCTCGACTCGCATCGACGCGAGGCCATCGCGCAACGACAAGTCGCCCGCGCCCGGTTCCGTCAGTTAGCCCCGCCGCCGCGTCTCAGCGACGGTCAACCGGTCCCGTCGCCACCCTCGCGACGATTCCACGGGATCCCGGTAGGCACGACGGCGACGGGACGCATCGTGCAGGTCGCCGGACTGCGCGAGCTGAGCACGGCGGCCCTGCGATCGGACAGCATCGTGTGCCTGCCCGCCCTCAC
>QKPP01000256.1:31891-36664 GCA_006508105.1 Myxococcales bacterium FL481
CCCGCCGGGGTGTGCACCGAGTACGGCGGCGCGCTGAGCCACGCGACACTGATGTGCCGCGAGCTCGGGCTGTCGGCGCTGATCGGCTGCCGCGGCTGCACCTCACTTCAGCTCGACCAACTGGTGCGCCTCGACACGCAGCTCGGCCGTCTGCTCGTCGCCCCAGCGGAGGCTCAGTCGACGCGATGACTCGTCGCGGCCCTCGGACCGGAGCTCGGTCGTCAGATCACGTCTTCCGAAGGCGGGACATTCGATCGCTCGCTCCGCCGGCGATTCGTCCGTGACGCCTTCGCTTCGGCCGGAGCCGCCGACGGGCTCGTCGCGGCTCGGGAAGCCAACGCGGGAGAACTGACCGGGTCAGCATTGATCCGTTCGCGTAGGTCCTTGCCAACCTTGAAGAACGGCAAGCGCTTGGGCGAGACCCGAACGCCCTCGCCGGTCCGTGGGTTGCGTCCGTCGTAGGCTTTGTACTGGCGCACGGTGAAGCTGCCGAACCCCCGGATCTCGATGCCCTCCCCCCGCCGCAATGCGTCCGTCATGCAGTCGAAGATCGTGTTCACGACCTCTTCAGCCCGGCCCTTGGACAGCTGACAGCGCGACGCGATGCGCTCAATGAGTTCCGACTTAGTCACGCAACCAGCACCCTGTACTCGGATGTTAGGCACCCCACTCCAATGTTTCAAGGCGCCTGCGCCCGCGGCCATCCTCGCCGCGCGTCCGCGAGAACGCGCCGCGATCAAGCGGTGGACAGCCGCGTGGTCGCGGGACCGCGTCGCTCCCGCGACGCCCGACGCCGCGCTAGCGACCCCGATCGAGCGCCATCATCTGCACGAACTCGGCGTGCCGAGAGGTCACCGCGTCGCGTGGCAAGCCGGTCAACCGATCGTACGAGAAACCCTGCACGCAAAAGCTCGCCATTGCGGAACCCCAGAGCACCGCGGTGCGCACTGCCGTCGAGGAGAGCTCTCCGCTGTGGGCTAGTGATCCCATGAAGCCGCCCGCGAAGGAGTCCCCCGCACCGGTGGGGTCGACCACGTTCTCGAGTGGCATCGCTGGCGCGGCAAACACACTTCCGCCCGGTTCGAACAACAACGCCCCGTACTCGCCTTGCTTGATGACCAGCCACTTCGGTCCGAACTTTTGAATCTCACGGGCGGCAGCGGCGACGTTGTTCTTCGCGCTCAACTGCAGCGCCTCTTCTCGATTGATCAGCAGCACATCGACGCGGCGCAGAGCTTCTAGCAACTCGTCGTGGGCAATGTCGATCCACAGATTCATCGTATCGAGCCCCACAATCTTGGGTCGTTCCACTTGCTCGAGTACGTCGATCTGCAGTTTGGGTTGAATGTTCGCCAAAAACAGCACACTCGAGTCGCGATATGCGGCGGGCAGCTTCGGTGAGAACTGCTCGAAACAGTTGAGATGGGTCTCGAGCGTGTCGCGATCGTTCATCCCCTCGTGGTAGCGGCCTTTCCACCGAAAGGTCAGACCGTCTTGTTGCACTTCCAGCCCGTCCAAGTCGACACCCGCCCCGCGCAGATCATTGATCGCGGTATCCGGAAAATCTTGTCCCACGACACCGACGAGTCGCACGGGGCTAAAGTACGACGCCGCCATCGAGAAATACGTTGCGGCTCCGCCAACGCTTTCTTCGCGCTCGTCGGTCGGGGTGATGATCCAGTCGATAGCAACGCTGCCGACCACCAAAACAGGCTGTTTCGCGAGGGTCATGGACTTGCCTTGTCGTCCGGCAGGCTACCGTAGCCCGGCGCGAATGTCCCCGTGCTTGTTGCCACCTCGAGCGCGAACGGTCACCCGCGATCGTCGCGTGAAACCGCTAGCGAGCCGCGGCCGCCGCACCTGCGGTTGGGTCTAACCGAGATAGTGGCCCACGATGAGGTCGAGCCTCGCCCGTGCGATCGCATCGATCCCGTCCGGCGAGGTGATCACCGCGTCGCGGCAGGATTGAGGGTACGGAAGATCCGACGTGCGTTCGGGGAGCTTTCGGGCCACCGACAGCAGCACCCGGCGCGCGAGCGCAACGTTGGCTTTGAGCACCGCGACGACCGAATCCACACTCACTTCCTCGTGCGTGTCATGCCAGCAGTCGTAGTCAGTGCACAGCGCGATCGGGGCGTAGGCCATCTCGGCTTCGCGCGCGAGCTTCGCCTCGGGCATGGCCGTCATCCCAATGATGTGCGCGCCCCAACCTCGGTACAGTTCTGACTCCGCCCGAGAACTGAACGCGGGGCCCTCCATCACGATACAAGTTCCCGCCGCGTGTAACGTGGCCGCTTGCTCGCGCACGGCCGCGGTCACCAACGCACGAAGCTCAGGCGACGTGGGCTCGCCGAACTGAACATGCGCGGCGACACCTTGCCCGAAGAACGTGCTTGTACGCCCCCGCGTGAGATCAATGAACTGGTCGGGCAAGACCACGTCTCCGGGAGCGATCGACTCGCGCAGCGAGCCCACCGCGGACACGGCCACCAAATGCGTCACCCCGAGCTGCTTGAGACCATGGAGATTCGCGCGGTAATTGATCTCGCCGGGCAGCAGGCGATGCTGCGCGCCATGCCTCGGCAAAAACACCGTGCGAAGCGGGGCACCGTCTTCGCGCTCAATCTCCCCGACCGTATACGCGTCAGACGGAGCCCCGAACGGCGTCTCCAACGAGACGCGTTCGCACCGGTGTAGCTGCTCCATGTCGTAGAGGCCGGAACCTCCGATGACGCCGAGTACGACGCGCTCGCGGGCCTGAGGGGATGCCGGGTGAACAACACTCATCGTGCCCGGATGATAACGGCGCAAGCGTCCGGCGGAAACGGCACGACCCCGCGCTTCGGCGTGACGTCGGGTCGTGCGTGGCACCGGCTGGCGTTGAATCGGAACCCGCGACCAAGTCCGGGTGTCTGCCGTGCAAGCGCGCACTAAACGAGGAGCCAGCCGGTCGCGTGGGGCCGCCCGGTCAGGGGCGATCCGGGCCGCCGACGCGTCGAACGACGGAAGCCGACCCAGCGAGCGCGTCGGTCCAGTTAGACCGAGGCCGGCGGCCTCACCGACGACGAGGAGTCAGCGGTGACCAAGCGCTCGATTTCCGGCGGGATCGCCGGTCGCCCGTCCACGCTCAGTCCTGTGGCCACGATCTTTGCTTCGACGATGAGCCGGTCGTCGGGCAGCCGCGCGATCTCTTGCCAAAAGGCGAAGCGCAAACGGGTGACTCGAGCCACCCGCAAACGCACGCGAAAGCGATCGCCGCTGCGAAGCGGGTGCCGGTAGTCGAGCTCCGCGCGAATGACCACCAACAAGACGCCGCGTGCCGTCAACTCGGCGAAATCGATCCCCTCGGAGCGGAGAAATTCATGACGCGCGTGTTCGAGGTAGTTTTGATACACGCTGTTGTTGACGATCCCCTGGAGGTCGCACTCGTAGTCGCGTACAGACATCTCCAGGGAGTAGGGGAAGACTGGGCGGGGGTCGGTCAAGGCGGATCCGAGCAATAGCATACCGGATCTCCGATGCGTCCGGCGAGCCGAGTCTGACCGCAAGGTTGGTGAGCGCCGCCGTTTTCTCTCCAGAGGTCGATGCAAGCGCGCCGGGTGTCGAGGTCGCCGACGACCCTCATCGCTCGGCGGCCCAAGCTGAGCCGAGTCGCCGGTGATGTCGATTGACACCCGCCGCCCGCGGCGTTTCACCCGACACCGAAACCCGATGGTCCGCCCCACCAGCGCGAGGCGCTCGCGCAGGAGCTTGCGGCCGAGTCTAGGGGGCGCCGGCAAGGCGAACCGACGCGACTGGCCTCGTTGGGCAAAGCGTAATAGTTTCTCGTCGATGCTCAACCACTCCGTGGGTCGCCTTCGCGTCGTGGGGATGCTCGAGGGCCTGTCGTTTATCGTGCTACTCGGCATTGCGATGCCACTGAAGTATCTCGCGGGCCAACCATTGGCCGTACGCGTGGTCGGCATGACGCACGGGGTGCTGTTTATTGCCTATTGCGTGGTCTTGGCCCACGCTTGGAGCGATCGGGGCTGGTCGTTGCGCCGAGCGGCGTGGCTGTTCGTCGCCTCACTCATCCCGTTCGGGACGTTTGTCGCCGATCGGCAACTCCGCCACGAAACCGAGCCACAACCGCGCGAGCCAGACCGCGAGGGATCTGCAGCTCGGCCCCCGTTGTAGCCAACCCGACGGGTTGACAAGCGATCCGAACGCTTGCGCTCCAGCTCATTGCTGACCGCGACGCGAAGATACGCTCGCTCGCGGCTCACGAACTGCGGCGATGAGCGCGTCCATCTCTCGGCTACGAGTTCGCGCTTCGGTCGGTCATCTCGGCCTTGCTGCCGCTGTCCCGCGGCGCCGGGGGGTGTGGGCCCGGCTCCGTTTGCGTACGATGCGGATCGTGATCATGCTCCCGCGAGTTCAGTCCATCGTTGCTTCCACTGCTCTTTCGCTCGCGCTGGCTGGATGCCAGGACCCGAACGCGGTCGCGGACGAGACAGAGGATTCCGACGCGTCGGATGATGATGACGACGACGACGACGATACCGACGAAGACGAAGACGAAGACGACGACGACGACGACGACGACGGCGACGACGACGACGACGGCGATGATGACGACGCTGATGATGACGACGCTGATGATGACGACGGCGGCGATGATGATGACGGCGATGATGACGATGACGATGACGATGACGATGACGATGACGATGACGATGATGATGATGACGATGATGATGATGATGATGATGATGATGACGATGATGATGATGA
>QKPP01000068.1 GCA_006508105.1 Myxococcales bacterium FL481
CCATGCGCGTCGAGCCCAAGGCCCTTGTTCGTCGTCTCAATCCCACGTGCACCAAGATGCTCGAAGCCGGCGTGGGCCGAGCCGCGAGCGGCCAGTACTACGAGATCGTCTGCGAACACCTTCTGAGCAACCTGCTCGAGCCCGAAGACGGTGACGCCGTGCGAATCCTGCGTCATTTCGATCAGGATCCCGCCCGTTTGCGGGCCCGGGTGGCGAAGGTGCTCGACGGCCTCAAAACCGGGAACGCCGGCCGGCCGGTGTTCGCCGAGTCGCTGTTTCAATGGTTCGAGGACGCGTGGGTCAGCGCGTCGCTCATCCTCGGCGCCAACCTCCTTCGATCTGGGCACCTGCTCGCGCAGCTTGTGGCTCGTGGCTCACGCTACTCCGGCGAGCATTACCCCGAGCTCGAGGCCATCTCGGCCGACGAGCTGTACCGACAGTTCCACGAGATCGTCGACGGTGCCCCCGAATCGTCGCACGAGGTCGCGGACACGGGCGACACATCGCCGGGAGCCAGTCCGGCCGCCACCGGCGACGAGGCGCTGAAGCGATTCGGCGTGTCGTTCACCGAGCAGGCCCGAGCCGGAGAGATCGATCCGATCTTCGGCCGGCACAAAGAGATCCGTCAGCTCATCGACGTGTTGGCGCGTCGGCGGAAGAACAATCCCATCATTGTGGGTGAACCCGGGGTCGGCAAGACCGCCCTGGTCGAGGGGCTGGCACTCGCGATCGCCAGCGGTGAGGTTCCTGAGATCTTGGCCAACGTCGAGCTGATCGGCCTCGATCTCGGCGCACTTGAGGCGGGGGCCAGCGTCAAAGGAGAGTTCGAAAAACGTCTCAAGGCGGTCATCGCCGAGGTCAAAGCCTCACCCAAGCCGATCGTCTTGTTCATCGATGAGGCGCACACCCTCATCGGCGCCGGCGGCAGCCAGGGCAACGACGCCGCCAACCTGCTCAAGCCGGCGTTGGCTCGCGGTGAACTACGAACGGTGGCCGCCACAACCTGGGCCGAGTTCAAGAAGTACTTCGAGAAAGACCCAGCGCTCGAGCGCCGGTTCCAACCGGTCAAGGTCGATGAGCCCGACGAGGCCAACGCCACGGTGATGCTGCGTGGCATCCGGCCGACCTACGAAAAGGCGCACGCCGTGGAGATCCTCGACGAGGCAGTCGTCGCCGCCGTCGAGCTCTCTCACCGCTACATCTCGGGGCGACAGCTCCCGGACAAAGCCGTTGATCTACTCGACACCGCCGCCGCTCGGGTGAAGATCGAGCAACACGCCAAGCCGGCCGCCCTCGAGGAACTCGACAATCAAATCGCTGCGCGGCGGCGCCAGCTCGACGCCATCGACCGCGACGCGCGAAGCGGCACACCGACCGAGCCCCACGCTCGCCAAGAGCTGCAACGAGAACTCGACCAAATCGCAGCGCAGGCCGACGAGCTCACCGCGCGCTGGCACGCCGAGCGCGAGGCGGTGCAAACCGTGGTCGAGGCCCGTCAGGCCCTCACGGCCGCCCACGCACCGCGACCCGATGGCGAGCCGGCCCCCGCGGCACAAGACCTCGCCCCCCTGCAGGCCGCACTCGATCAAGCACGCGACGCGCTGGCCAAGGTGCGCGGCCCGGAGGCGTTGGTGCACGCCGAGGTCGATGCCGACTTGGTCGCACAGGTGGTTTCGAGCTTCACCGGCATCCCCGCGGGGAAGATGAAAAGCAGCACCATCGACGCGGTGCTCTCGTTGGAAGACGAGCTGGGCAAGCGGGTTCGCGGCCAAGACCACGGCCTCGCCGTCGTCTCAGAAACCGTGCGAATGGCCTACGCCGGCGTCCGCGACCCCAACACGCCGATCGGCGTGCTTTTGTTTGTCGGGCCCAGCGGCGTCGGCAAGACCGAGACGGCCACCGCACTGGCGGACCTGCTGTACGGCGGCGAGCGGTTCTTGACCGCCATCAACATGTCCGAGTTTCAAGAGAAGCACACGGTGTCGCGACTGGTCGGCTCGCCGCCGGGCTACGTTGGCTACGGGGAAGGCGGCGTGTTGACCGAGGCCGTCCGCCAACGCCCCTACTCGGTGGTGCTGCTCGACGAGTGCGAAAAGGCCGATCTCGACGTAATGAACCTGTTTTACCAGGTGTTCGACAAAGGCGTGCTCAACGATGGCGAAGGTCGCACGATCGACTTCAAGAACACCGTCGTGATCCTGACCAGTAACCTGGCCTCGGCCGAAATCATGGAGCTTCACCAAGGGGATGAACCGCCAACACAAGAGCAGGTCATCGAGCGCATTCGGCCCATTCTCAGCCAGCACTTCAAGCCCGCCCTCCTGGCTCGCATGACCATTGTCCCGTTCGGGCCGATCGGTCCGGACATCATGCGGATGATCGTCGAAATGAAAGTCGGCAAGCTCGCACGGCGTCTGGAGCAAAGCCACGGCATGGTCACCGAGTTCGACCCCACGCTGATCGACGAACTCACGCGCCGCTGCACCGATGCCGATACCGGGGCCCGCAACGCCGACCATACCCTGCGCAACTCGTTGATGCCGGTGGTCGCACGTCAGATTCTCGAGCGCATGGCCGAAGGCGAGGTTCCCAGCCGACTGTTCGTCGGCCTATCGCCAAGCGGTGACTGGCGTTTGGATTTCGACTAGCCCACGGGCGCGGCGCGAGAATCGGAGCGAAGCTCCGGTCGCCCCGCCGTTGTCTCGAACCGCCGGCGATCACATGCACGGAAACTGCTGGCTGCGTTCCACGAACCCCGGGACCCTCGCCCGCATCCATTCCCCAAGCGCTTTGCGATCGAGCGGCTTGGGCAAAAACCCGGTCATGCCCGCGGCGTAGCAACGCCGCTCGTCATCGTGGGTCACGTACGCCGTGGTCGCGACCACAAGGACCTCGTTGTGTGGGGGGGCCAAACGTCGGATCCGGCGCGTGGCTTCGAAGCCGTCCATCATCGGCATTTCACAATCCATGAAGACAAGATCGAACCGTCGCTCGGTTACCTTTTCGATCGCAGTCGCACCGTCCATCGCGTCCTCGATGACGCAGCCAAGCCGCCGCAGCATGAGGCGAAGCACGCGTCGATTGATGGGGTTGTCGTCGACAACCAGTGCCCTGACCGGTCCCGACGGCCCGGGCTCGCTCGCCCCCCTCGCGTTCGGCTGGCTGCGGTCCTCCACGTCGGCTTCCCCGGCGCCATCGCCGAGCTTCGCGAGCGTATCGCCGCCGCCGCCGCGAATTCAAGCCGGCGGGTCGGCGCCGCATACGCCACCGCACCGCCAGCCAACGAACGACGTCGGCCGCCTCGAGCATCCGATTGGCCGCCGTGACCACCGACGCGTCGCGTCGGCGCCAACTCGCGACAGATGATGGCACGCCGATGGCGACGCGATCGTCACCCGGCGAGACCGTGCGCCGACGAGTCCGTGCCGGCAGCACGTGGAGAGCCCTCAGCCCGAGGCCGGCCGAAACGAAGGCCGCCTCGCGGTGCCCCCCGGGCGCCGCGGTCGACGTGTACTATGGCCGGGTGTCGGCCCGCGAGGGACAACCGGAGACATCGGCCGGCGCGCGACTCGGCCCGGCGCCAGCGGTGGACGATGAGGCCCGACGAGCGCAAGCGAAGGTCGCCTCAGCCCTGTTCGGCGAGCCGGACCCCCGCGCCGTCCCCTACGCTCGCGTCGATCGGTACGAACTCGACTCGCGACTCGGCGCCGGCTCGATGGGGGTGGTGTACCAGGCCTGGGATCCTCAGCTGGAACGACCCGTCGCCATCAAGGTGTTGCACAGTGACGTCGCGGCCGACCACAAGGCCCGGCGACGACTGATCCGCGAAGCCAAATCGTTGGCGCGGCTTTCCCACCCGAACGTGATTCAAGTCTACGACGTCGGCACCGACGCGGACCGCATATTCGTGGCGATGGAACTCGTCGATGGGGTCACGCTCAAACAATGGCTCTGCGACCGCGTTCGCACATGGACCGACGTGATTGAGATCATGCGCGATGCCGGCCGCGGGGTCGCGGCGGCCCACCGTGCGGGCCTCGTCCACCGCGATCTCAAGCCCGAAAACATCCTCATCGGACGCGACGGTCGCGTGCGAGTGCTCGACTTCGGATTGGCCCGAGCCAGCGCCCGCCCCCCCGAAACCGAGGAGGTCGCGAACACGTCGGAACGCAGCGGACCTCAGCGCCGGTCTGGTCCCCGTCTCGAAACCACGCTGACCGAAACCGGGACGGTGGTCGGGACCCCGCTGTACATGGCCCCGGAACAACTGCTCGACGGACGCGCCGCCAGCCCGGCCAGCGACCAATACAGCTACTGCCTCACGTTGTACGAGGCGTTGTACGGCCAGCGCGCTTTCGCCGGCACCAGCCTACCCAGCATCGTGGCCAACATGAGCCAAGGTCACCTGCGAGTCCCTGGTCACAGCCATCCCGTCCCCGTTCCGGTCTTTCGGGCCCTCAGACGTGGCCTCGACAGCGATCCGAACCAGCGCTGGCGCGATCTCGACGAACTCCTCACGGCCATCGACGCCGCCATCCGGGCCGGCCGGGCCCCGCGAACTGTGCCGCAAGCCGCGTGGTGGGTGATCGCAGTCGCGCTGGCGGTCGCGCTCACCACCGGCTTCGCGTTGCTTTGGGTCTAGCGAGCGCGTCGGTTCACGGAACGGCCGATCCCGCAAACAACCCGCTCTCCTTACGATTTGGGTTTCGTCGCGAGCTGTCCGCGCAGCTCGTTGGCCCAGCGGGCAAAATTGTCCACTGTGCTGCGCACCATCAGCTCGGACTCGCCGAGCTCGGAGATCAACGCATCCAGCCGCCCGCGTGCCCGCTGCAAGCGGCGTTTGACCGTCCCGACCGGGGTCGCCGTCACTTCAGCGATCTCTGCCGTCGTCATGTCCTCCCAGTAGTGCAACTCCAAGGCCACCTGGAGATCCAGCGGCAATTGGCGGAGGGCCTGGAGCAATAGGCGGTTCTCCTGTCGCTCCGCGACCCAGGTGGCTGCGCCGATTCGCGCATCGCCGAAATCGGCGATCGACGTCGCGCCGAGATCTGCATGCGCCTTTCTCCGCCGATGCCCGCGCAAGTGCTCATACAAGACATTTCGAGCGATGCCGAACAAATAGGTCCGAAAACTCGACTGCCCACGGTACTGGGCCTTGCCCCGGACGCAGCCCAAAAACGTCTGTTGCGCCAGATCGTCGGCGACGTCCGGTATTTTGCTGCGAAAGAAACGAAATACCGCGTGGAAGTGGCGTTCGAACAGCTCGCGCCCGGCCACCTGGTCATCCGCCCGCCAACGGTCGAGTAATTCACGATCCGACGTCACCGCGGTCGCAGTCTACCGGTTTGGGTGGGTTTCGTCGCTCTCGCCTGGTTCTAGGGACGCTCGACCGCCGGTGTAACGTGGCTGTCATCCGGTCCGAATGACGGCCCGGGCCACGCGCGAGAGTCACAGATCCGAGAATGGCCGTCGGGCCGGTCTTTGGCGCCCTTGCGCTTCGTGCTACCGTCGGCAGCCGAAAGCGCTGCGAACCGCGCCAACTTGGCGCATCAGGAGAGCGAGATGGCCAACGAAGCTTCTGTAGCCCCGAAAGAGCGGGTGAACATCGTCTACAAGCCAGCGACCAGCGGTAGCCCGGAGGTCGAGCTACCCCTCAAGATGCTGATGCTCGGGGATTTCACCGGCAAACCCGACGATCGCACGGTCGAAGACCGCAAACCCATCAACGTCGATAAAGACAACTTCGCCGATGTGATGAAAGAGCACAATCTCGGTGCTTCGGTGAACGTGGCCGACAAACTGTCCGGCAACGATGGCGCTGAAATGAGCGTCAACCTCAGCTTTCAAGGCCTCGGCGACTTCAGCCCCGAGGGGATCGCCCGACAAGTCCCCGAACTCCAAAAGCTGCTCGATCTCCGCAATGCGCTCGGTGCCCTCAAGGGGCCGCTCGGCAACATTCCCGCGTTCCGTCGCAAAATCCAAGACCTTCTCAAAGACGGGGATGCGCGAACGCAACTGATGTCCGAGCTCGGGCTCGACAACAAAAGCGACGACTAACCCGCTCTTTGGTCCCCAGACGCGCGAGACGACCCATGACTACTGAAACCCAAACCGAAGCCGCCGGGCAAACCACCGTCACCGAGGAAGGCTCGCTGCTCGAATCGATCCTCTCCGAGACCAAGCTCAGCCCCGGAGACGATGCCTACTCCGTGGCCAAGCAGGGAGTGCACGCATTCATCTCCGAGATGCTCTCCTCATCCGCAGCCGTCTCGGTCGTCGACAAGACCGCGGTCGACGCCATGATCGCGGAGATCGACCAGCGCTTGTCGGCCCAGGTCAACGAGATCATGCACCACCCCGAGGTGCAAAAGCTCGAGTCGACTTGGCGCGGGCTCAAGTTCGCCGTCGATCAGACGAACTTCCGCGAGAACATCAGGATCGAGATCCTCAACTGCTCCAAAGAAGCCC
Source organism: Myxococcales bacterium FL481 (assembly GCA_006508105.1). Lineage (GTDB taxonomy): Bacteria > Myxococcota_A > Polyangia > Nannocystales > Nannocystaceae > FL481. The sequence continues at coordinate 6,469 of QKPP01000068.1, forward strand.
TGCTCGAGGACTTCGAGGATTCCCCCGAGGTGGTCAAGTCGGGGCTGTACAAGAATATCTACTCGGCGGAGTACGGCACATTCGGCGGCAAGCCGTTTGGCATGATCTGCTCGCTGTACGATTTCGACGCCGGGCCCCAGGACATGCGCTTGCTCCAACAGTGCGCGTCGGTCGGTGCCATGGCTCACGCGCCGTTTATCGGCAACGCCGGCGCCGGCATGTTCGGATGCGAGAGTTACGAAGATCTCGCCAACCTCAAAGATCTCAAATCGTTGTTCGAAGGCCCTCAGTACGCAAGATGGCAGTCGTTCCGCGAAAGCGAGGACGCACGGTACGTCGGCTTGGCCATGCCTCGGTTCTGCCTGCGGATGCCGTACGGGCCGGACACCAACCCGGTCAAGGCGTTCAATTTCGAAGAGGACGTGGTCGGCAAGCACGACAACTACTTGTGGGGCCCGGCCTCGATCGCGTTGGCCACCCGCGTCGCGGACTCGTTCGCCAAATACCGGTGGTGCCCGAACATCATCGGGCCCACGTCGGGGGGCGCCGTCGAAAACCTCCCGCTGCACACCTACACGGCCATGGGATCGACGCAGACCAAAATCCCGGTGGAAGTCCAGCTCACCGAGCGCCGCGAGTTCGAACTGTCCGAAGAGGGCTTCATCGGACTGACGATGCGCAAGGACACCGACAACGCGGCGTTTTTCTCGGCCAATTCTTGCCAAAAGTCCAAGATGTTCGCCAACACGCCGGAGGGCAAAGCCGAGGAGACGAACTATCGCCTCGGCACCCAGTTGCCCTACCTGTTTATCACCACGCGCTTGGCTCACTACATCAAGGTGTTGCAGCGTGAGCAGATCGGCTCGTGGAAAGAGCGAGATGATCTCGAGCGCGAGCTCAACACTTGGATCTCACAGTACGTGACCGACATGGAGCGGCCGGCCCCCGGCGTACGATCGCGCCGTCCGTTGCGCAAGGCGAGCATCTCGGTGCAAGACGTCGAAGGCCAACCCGGCTGGTATCGCTGCAGCATGAAGGTGCGCCCCCACTTCAAGTACATGGGTGCATCGTTCGAGCTGTCGCTCGTCGGAAAACTCGACAAGGAGTAGGCGCTCGCGCGTCGGCCCGCGGTCGCGCCATGGTTCGGTTCGACCGTGGCCGGTGCCCCCACCGGCGCCGCGCCGCACGTGAACAGGTAGACCTGATATGGATCTCGCGGTCCCAAGTGCTCACGTCGAATGGGTCGATGCCCTGGCTGCCCCACTCTCGGGCGACCCGCCCACGGGTACGGACGCGAAGTACGAACTTGAGCACGAGGAGATTCGTGAGCAAGTCGGGCGCCTCGAGTCGCTCAGCGGCGAGGACGTCGACTGGAAACGGGTCGCCGAGCTCGCCCAGCAGATCTTGTCGCAGACCTCCAAGGATCTGCTGGTCGCAAGCTATCTCGCGCGCGCCGAGTTCGAGCGCGAGGGGCTCGACGGCTTGGCCCGCGGACTCGAGCTGCTCGCCACCCTGATGGAGCGGTACTGGGACCAACTGTTTCCGGCGGTCACTCGCATGCGGGGGCGGGTGAGCGCACTGGGCTGGCTGCTAACGCAATGCGAGCAGCTGCTCCCCGACCTCGTCGTCGACGAGCAGCATCGTGAGCCGTTGGCGCGACTCGACCGCGCCGCGGCCGGTTTCGCGGCGACCACTCGCGACAAGTACGGAGAGCACGCGCCCGCGACGCGACCCCTCACCGACGCGGTCGCCCGCCTCAAACTGTCGCTGCCCGAGCCGACGTCCAGTCCGTCGCCCGCGGGACCGAGCCCAACCGCCCCGCCGCGGCCGACCACCCCGTCCGCGCCGTCGGCCGCGACCCCACCGCCGGCGCCATCGCCCGTAGACCCTGAAGCCGGCTCGACGGCCGCCCCCCCCGCCGTCGAAGCGTTTCGCCCCAAAGACGCCGCCGCGGTGTGGCTTGATCCTATCCCCGGGCCTTCCCCGGCCGGGGCCGATAGCCAGTACGAACCGGATCACGAAGCCGTTCAGGCCGAGATCGGCAAACTCGAAACGGTGACCAGCGACCCCGTCGACTGGAACCGCGTGGCGACCCTGTCCGACCAACTGATTCGTTCCACTAGCAAGCATCTATCGCTCGCCACCTACCTCGCTCGCGCCCGGTTCGAGCTCGAGGGCATCCCGGGACTAACGGTGGGGTTGGCGCTTATCGCCGAGCTCACTGATGCGTTTTGGGAGGCGATGCATCCCCCGTTGCGCCGGATCCGTCGCCGGTCGAACGCGATGACGTGGCTGCTCGAAGGCGTGTGCGATCGAGTCGCCGACACGCCGCTGCAAGCCGGTGACGAGCGCATGGTCGACGACCTCGAACAAGCGACAAACCGGCTCGCCGCGGTCGTGCGGGAGCGATTCGACGGGGACGGCCCGGCCGTCCGACCGCTGCTCGACACCGTCAAGCGGCTCAAGCTTTCCGTTCCCGCGCCGAAACCAACCGCGCCAGAGCCCCAACCCGATCCCCAACCCGAGGCAAAGCCGACCACGCCGCAAGCCAAGGCAACGCCTCCCACGGCGGCGGCCAAACCCGCGGGTGTGAACATGCCCGACGCGCCGACCGCCAGCGTCGGCACGGCCGATGAAGCCGTTGCGTTTCTGCGCAAACAGGGCCAGTCCATGCTCACCGCCGCGAACGTGTTGCGCAGCGCTGATCCGGCGAATCCCCTCGGCTATCGCCTGCTGCGAACCGGCCTGTTCATCCACCTCGAGACCGCGCCCCCGGCGACGGCTGGCAAGACGCAGATTCCACCGACGCCGCCGGCAACGAAAGAGCGCCTCGAACTCATGGCCACCAACGGCAAATGGGAGGCCCTGCTCGAGGAGTCTGAGGCGCTGTGCCGCCAGTTCCGTTTCAACCTGAACCTGCACCGCATCTCGGCGCAGGCACTCCAGCAACTCGGACGCTCCGCCGCCGCGGAAGCATTGGCCGCCGAATTGGGGGCCGTGCTGGCCCGCATGCCCGACCTTCCCACCTACCAGGCTTCCGACGGGTCCCCGCTCGCCGACGAGGCCACGCGAGACTGGCTCGAGACCAGCGTCCTGGCCGGCTCCGGCGAGACCGCCGCGGCGTCGGTTCCGGCCGCTGAAGACGACCGGGTCGCCATCGCCAAACAACAAGCGCAAGCCCTCAAGAAGGACGGCAAAGTCGACGACGCCATCGCCGTGCTGCAGGGGTTGATCATGCAGTCCGCGGCCGGCCGGGACCGGTTCTGCGCGCGCATGGCCCTAGCCGACTTCGCGCTGGCGTCCTCGCAACCCAAACTCGGCCTCGGGCTCTACGGCGCCCTCGCGTCGGAGCTCGCCGCTAGCGGCATCGGCCGTTGGGAACCCCGACTCGCGGCGCAGTGCCTCGCCAATCTCGTCAAGGCTCGCCGTGCCCACGGACGCGACGCGAAGGCCATCGCGGCCGAACCGGACGACCGCTGGCAACAGCTGTGCGAGCTCGATCCGGCGCTCGCCCAGCAGCTGGTCCCCTAGGCCGGGCCTCGCCAGGCGGGCGGCTCCGTTTCGGCAGAAGGCGGGCCCGCCCTGTCGGGTCCGCGGGTGGGAACGGGGAGACACTCCCCCGCCGGCCGGCCGTCCGAGCATCCGCTAGACTCCGCCGCCCATGCCCGACATCGACTGGTACTACCACCGCAACGGTTGAACCTCGTGCAAAAAATCGCGGGAGTTTCTCGCGACCCATCACGTTGACATCCGAGAAACAACCCTTGCAAACAAGCAACGCTTCGACGGACCGGCCGCGCTGAAACTCGCGCGCCAATGCACAGAGGTACACGTCGCCAAAGGCCGCAAGGTCGTGTCGTTCCACCAACGCGACCGGCCCACCGACGAGGCGTTGCTCGCTGCGCTACTTGGACCTAGCGGCAAGCTTCGTGCCCCAGCGGTACGACGCGGCGAGGTGTTGTATGTGGGCTTCCACGACGAGATGTTCCAATCACTGCTGCGTTGACGACGCGAATCCGACAAGCGAGCCCGAGACCCCCACGATCGAGTCGCGCCGGCTGCTCCCGCCCCCGGTTGTGCGGTAGGCTTGGCGCGAGCCGGAGACGGCCACCGAAAGGTTGATCGATGACAAGTGAAGTCCCACAAGATGCCGACGCCGCTCACGTTCGCTGGTGGGTCGTTGGGCCGCTCTCGTCAACGCCCGACGGCGCCACCCACACCTTGTCGCGAGACAACTTTCAGCGGTCATTCGCCGCGTTCGCCGACCCCGTCGCCGTCGATATCGGCGACGCGCTGGGCAGCGCGGTCCCGGTGGAGGTCACCATACGGGCCGAAAAACTGCGGGATCTGACCCAGCGCGACATCATTGCCAGCAACCCCATCCTGTCCGAGCTCATCGAACTCGCCCACGCGTTCGGGGGCTCAGTCAGCCAGCGGCCAAACCCCCTCGAGGCGATCGCACGCGTGCGCGAGCAGCTTGGGGAGGGGCAGTTGACCGCCGAGTTTGCCGCATGCTTCGCCCCCCCCAGCGACACGGTGGCCCCCGTGGCCGGTTCTGCGGCCTCGTCACTCGATAACATCCTGGATTCGCACCGGTCGGACGTGGGATCCGAAGCCAAGCAGGCCGTCGATTCATTCATCTCCACGATGCGCCAAGCCGCCCCGTCTTCCCGAATCTCCGCCGGTGATTCGAAAGCGCACCGGCAAGCTCGAGACATCCTCGAACGGTGGGTCTACGCCGCCACGCGAGCCGCGTTGGCAGACCCCCGCACGATGCGACTCGAATCTGTGTGGCGCGGGCTTCGGGCCTTGGTGGACGAATGCCGCCCGGGGACCATCACGGTCCGCCTGCTGAATGTCGCCTCTTCCGGACTCATCGAGGCCCTACGGGCCATTCCCCAGGACCTCGCCGATCCCATGGAGGGGCCCGACGCCGTGTTCTTGTGGGACGAGGCGCCCGACGTCGAGCAGCTCGACGCCCTCGCCGAAATCGGCGCCGATTTGAACGCACCGATCGTGTGCGAGGGAAGTCCGCGCCTGTTCGGCGACACCACGGTGGAAGAGCTGGTGGCACGCGCCCTCGACGAGAACCTGGATACGAGCACCGATCCAGGCTGGCTCGCCCTGCGCGGTCGCGAGGCCGCGCGCTGGCTCACCCTCGTGATCAACCCAGTGGTCGCCGCGAGCGAAGGGACCACGGCGGCCCGGCGCACTGTGTTCGCCAGTCCGGTGCTGGCATTCGCCAGCATGCTTAGCGCCAGCTTTTGCTACACCGGCGGCTTCGCCCGCATCCTCGGCAAAACGGGTGGTCTGAAAGCCCCGGCGGTGTTCGACGTGACCGCCGGCTCGAGTCGGATCACGATTCCGACGCGGGTCTTCGTGCCGATCCGCGGGCAAACGCAACTAGCGACGGCCGGTATCATCGCGCTGGGGAGCGGCCGCAACTCCGACACGGTGCTCACCTCGGCGATGCCCACCGCGCGCGCGTCTGATGATGCACTCCCGTTCGCGGCCCAGGTGCTCACCGGGCGATTGGTGCGTTTTGCGAGCTGGGTCGTGCAGCAACTCCCCAGTGCCTGCTCCGCAGCACAGCTATCTCAGCTGTTCGCGGATGCAGCCACCGTGTTCTTGTTCCCCGGCATGCCGGAAAACGCCGCGAAGCTCGAGGCCGAAGTCGTTGACGACGGGAACTCGGTACGGCTCATCGCCACCGTGCGGCCGGAGCTCGCGGGCATCCCGTTCGAGGTGGGTTTCGACATGCCGCTGCCGCATCCAATCTCGTCGTAAGCACGGAATGTGAGTCTCTGATTGACCGGCCCGGTGCGGCCTCAGGCCGGCGCGTCGCACCAGTGTCCATCACCGCGGCCCGGCTGCGCCGTCATCCGTCACTGTCACCATCCTGCCTTTCGCCCCACCCGGAGCCCCCGGTTCCAGTTCTACACCGGCAAACGCCGGTTCAAGGCGCTCAAACACGTCTCGCATGGGAGAAAAGCCCTCGACCGGCGGCGGACTCATCTTGACCTCGACTGACCCCGCTCCTATTGTCTCTGGGTCAATCGTTCTTCAGCAAGGCGAAGGTCATGGCCGAAACAGTACACCTCTATCTCAAGTGCAACGGCGAAGAAATCCAAGGCGACAGCACCCAAGTCAGCCTCGGGCGCGAGAACTCAATCGAGTGCCTATTCTTCGAGGACTCCGTACGCACCGCCCGCGAGAAGGGCAGCGGTATGGCCACTGGCCGTCGCACCTATGAGCCCCTTTGCATCCGTAAGCGCATCGACAAGTCGTCGCCACTACTGGCCCGCGCGCTGTGCAACAACGAGGTCTGCGAGGGCGAGTTCAAGTTCTTCCGCCCGAACCCGGACGGCGATGGCACGACCCAGCAGTACTTCACCGTGAAGATCAGCGAGGGTCGCGTGGCGAGCATCCAACGCGTCTCTCCGGACGTGAGCGATCCAGCTAGCGCAACCTCGCCGGCACTCGAGATCATCTCGTTCGTTTTCGGTCGCATCACCTGGTCCTACGTTCCAACCGGGGCCGAGCACGAGGATAGCTGGCGCGAGAACGGCTAGCTCGCTCGCCCGAGGCACAAAGCGACGCCGCCGGCATCGGGCCGAGCGGCGTTTTTTTGTGCCCGTTCAACCCCGCCCGGCCGGAGGCGCGAGTTCGCTTGTCGCCCCTCCGGCTTCTATACTCGGGTCACATGGATGACCCGTCCGGTTCCCTGGGAGCCAACATACGCCGTCGACGTCAGACCCTGGGCCTGAGTCTCGACGCGCTCGCCCAACAAAGCGAGGTGAGCAGCACGATGCTGTCCGAGGTCGAGCGGTCGGTCAAAAACCCCACGGTCCGCCTCGCCTACCAAATCGCGCGGGCGCTCGGCTGTAGTCTCACGGATCTGCTCGAGGACCGCTCTCCGACGCCGGTCCAGATCACGCGGGCGGACCAGCGCCGCACGCTGGTGGACCCCACTTCTCAGGTCGTGCGCCACGGTCTCACGAGTCAGCTCGCCAGCCGACAGTTGGAGGTGGTGTGGTACTCGATCCCGTCGGGCCAAACGACGGGAGAAATGGGAGCCAACCGACCCGGCGTGCTCGAGCATCTCATCGCCGTCCGCGGGTGCGTGAGTGTACTGCTCGGGGGCAAGGCCTATGATCTCGAACCGGGTGACTCGATCACCTACGGGCCCCAGGTCACCACGGAGTACAGCAACCGGCACGGCGATGCCTGCGAGATTGTGCTGCTGAGCGACTCGTCACGCGCGAACGACATCTAGACCGCGCGACCTGACCGGCTCCAGTGGTACCGCGGCCGTTGCAAGCGCCCGCGGCTCGACCAGGACTCGAGGGCACGGACCGGGACCCGGGGTTCGAGACCAACGCGCTGCTGCCGGTCGGGCGAACCGCCGCTCAGTCCGTCCACCGAGTGCTAGCGAGCGTCGCCTTGCTGAGTTCGCTGGCTGATCTCGGCGCCCGAGCCCAACAGCACGGCAAGCCAGCGCAGCTCGTCATTTTGCTCCAGCAAGATCTTGACCAGCATGGTTAGTGGGACCGACAAAAGCATGCCCACGGGGCCCCAGATCCATCCCCAAAACACCAAGGACAAGAACACCACGAGTGACGAGAGCCCAAGGCGACGGCCCATGAGTCGCGGTTCCACGAGGTTTCCCATAGCGAAGTTGATCACCAGGTAGCCGGTCGCCACAACAAGCGCGCGCTCCCATCCAAACTGCACCACCGCGAGCAGCACCGGCGGCACGGCGGCGATGATCGACCCCAAGGTCGGGACGTAGTTGAGCATGAACGTCAACAAGGCCCAGAGCATGATGTAGTCCACCCCCACCCCCGCCAGCAGGGCCGCCGCCAACAATCCGGTGACCAGGCTGACTTGCGTCTTGATGCGCAGGTAGTCGTGAATACTCGTGAGGACCTCGCTGTATCGCTTCAGATCGGCGTTGGGATCGCCCGTGGCGGCGCGAATCTTGTCGGGCAAACCGGCCGCCTCGGCCATGATGAAGCCGACTGTCAACAGGACGAATACTGTGTTTGAGAGCATCGCTCCCAGCGCTCCCAAAGCACTGCCAACCCCGCGCATCAGCGCGCTGCCATCAAAGTTCTCAGTGAGCGTCTGAGTGGAAAACTCGAGTCCGAGTGAAGACAACCAGCCGGCGGCATCACCGGTCGTTGCCGCCAGCTTGGCCTCGTAGACGGGCAGCGCCTCCCGAAAGTCGTTGATCGAACCGACCACGAAGGTCGACACGAGACCAAACGCCACCAGCACGCCGACGAACACGATCAGCACGGCAAGCCAGTCCGGTACGCCGCGACGCTGCAGCCAGTTGACCGGCGGCATGGCGAACACGGCCAAGAACACCGCGAGCAACACCGGGATGATGATGTCCGCGGCCGCCCGGAGACCGGCCAGAATGATGAAAACGGCGGCGACGGTCGCAAGAGCGCGAAAGGTCGCGACGCGAGACGCAACCCCGCTTGCTGGCGGGTCGGGGTCGGACTGGCTCACCCGTGCACTATACCCGCCCGAGCCAGCGACGGTGGTGTCACCGCACCACGTACCACCGAACGCAGCGCTTGTCGGCCAAGCCGCCCGCGGTGGCGCCAAGTGGCCGACCCGTCGCCGTTGACCGCTGAGGCGAGCCCAGCCACCGACCCGACAGGAGCCCGGTCTGACTGGGACGGCCCATCGCCGGGCCGATTCGTCCCGCCCAGCGCGAGGGACCGCCGCTTGCAACGGCTCGGACCGCGATGGGGACGGCCCATTGCCCGGGCGATCGGTCCCGCGGGGCACGATGCCCCGCGCGTCGTGACGGCTCGCACCGCGCCTTGGACCCCTCGCGTCGTCACCCGCCCCGGCGCTCTACACCGGATCGGCGTCGGCTAGCGGAAGGCGCAGCCGCAACGAAGCGCCGCCGAGATCGGTGTCCGCCACCGACACGGCCCCGCCGTGGTCCAAGACGATCTTCTTGACGATCGCCAGACCCAAGCCGGTACCCTGTTCGCGCGTGGTCACGTACGGCTCGAACACCTCGTCCCGCCGAGGCGGGGCCACCCCCGGTCCGTTGTCGTCGACACGCAACTCGACCCAGCCCTCCTCGACAAACTCGACCGTCACGCGTACGTGGACCGGAGACACCTCACGCTCGCGCGTGGAGAGCACCGCGTTCTCCACGAGGTTGACCAACACTTGTTTGAGTAGCTGCCGATCGCCCCGAATGACGATCGATCCCGCCGGCTCAACCACCTCGAGCCAGTCACCTTCGTCGTCACTTAGGTGCCCGTAGCTGCGCTCAAATTCCGCGAGCAATTGGGCGAGATCGAGCAACTCGAGCTGCACCGACGGGAGTCGGGCGAACTGGGAGAAACTGTGAACGAGTCGTCGGATCACCGCGACCTCGTCGTCGATAATCTCCACCGAATCTCGGAGCACGGAGGCCAACCGCGAATCGGCACGAACGGCATGGCGCTCCCCTTCGTGCTTGAGTTGGGCGGCTGCGAGCTGGATCGGCGTCAGCGGGTTCTTGATCTCGTGCGCAATTCGTCGTGCGATGTCTTGCCACGCTCCGATTCGCTCGAGGTAGGCCACCTTGTCTCGCGCTTGCCCGAGTTCGTCGAGCATCGTGTTCAAGTCGCGCGCGAGTTGGCCGATCTCGTCGAGCCCGTAGCGCTGCGCTCGAGCCCGTGTGTCGCCGCGAGCCACCCGGCGCATCACGGTGCTGACCTCCGACACCCGACGCGTCACGGTGCGAGCGACCACGACTCCCGCCGCCACGGCGACGAGCAGCACCAAGCCCGAGGCGGCCGCCAGCGCCACCACGACGGCCCCGACGACCCGCTCACGATCGACGCGGGTCCCTTCCACGACGACCGTGTCGAGCTCACCTCGCAGGGTACCGAGCGATTCGAGCTCGGAGGTCAGCACCGGCGAGACCCAGTGCGTCACGACGATGTCGAACGCATCGTGTCCCGGAACCGACGCTCGCACCTCGGTGGAAAGTGGACGCTGAGCGCCGAAGCGGCCGGCGTTCGGCGGCGACGCCTCGCCGCCCACGTCGATGAGCGTCTGCTCGCCGCGACGCAGCGAGACTGCAGCGACGTCATCGACGAGATGGGTGGAGAGTTCGACCACGATGGCCCTGCGCACGCGGGGGTCATCTGGCTGCGATCCACGGCTGCGAGCGCGCCCAACCCCCGACGATGCCCTCGGATCGACCGCTTCGACCCCACCCGGCGTCACCACCGGGCCGGGAATTTCCTCAGACTCCAGCGTCGCAGACAATCGCTGGGGTACCGCGCGGTCAGCTGTGCCGTCGGCGCCTGCGAGCGAGTCTTGCCCCGCGTACGCACGCTCCCAGGCTCGAGCCACCGCCGCGGCCACCTGCTCCGCTCGCAGCCGGTAGTTGTCGCGAGACGCGGTCACCAACTGGCCGTAGAGCACCTCTGAGTGGGCGACCAACTCCGTGGCCCGCTCGGCCTGGCTGGCCCCCACCTCATCGAAATACCGCACGGTCAGCTGCACCAAGTACCCGGACGCGCCGAGGGCTGCGATCCCGAAACACAACAGCGCCAGCATCACCCGCGTCTGAAGGCGTCGCAGCCACGCGACGGAGCGATCGCCCAAGACCCCGCGGCGCCGGGTGGCGCGACCGTCCGAGGCACGCATGGATCGCTCCTTCATCGTTGCACCAGATAAAACGCGTTGGTGCGTCGTTCCACCGTGAGCTCGGCCCGCGGAGGCGCCCCCAAAAACACACTCACCCAGCGGGCAAACACAGATAGGTCACGGTCGTGCCCACGCGCCCCCGTGCCGGTTCGTTGCGCATTCGTGTACGGATTGCGGTGGGCCACGATGTGGAGAAAATGCACGGCCTGGCGCCCGCGAGCCAACGCGGCGCAAGGGCCCAATGACGCTCGAATCGTCGTCGCCCGTCGTACAGCCGCCTCGCGGCTATCAAATCGCCGCGACTCCCCCGTCGCGGGCCACGTGACGAGGTAACGGTGGTTCCACGGATCCCACGATAGTCGCGCTTCGTACGACACGTTGGAAACGGGTTTTTGCCGCCCCTCGGCGCGCAGCGACAACTCGAAGGTCAGACGCGTGGCGAACCCGGAGTCAACCGCGGCGACCGCAGCGGGGTCGTCGAGTGGGATGATCTCGGGCAGCGAGAATTCGACAATCAGCTCGTCGCCGACCTCGATGAATCTCCCGCGAATCCGCGGCAGCGTCTCCGGCACGGCGGCCACCAACAGCGGCAGCACGCATACGATCCGCGCAAGGTCGCGGCGCCTCACAAAGGAAGCCTCCGCAGGGCATTGCCCGCCGACAGGTCGACGATTCCCAAGCTGGTGTCGAGCCGTAACCCGAAGTTGGCGTCGACGCCGACCGGCATCTCCGGCAACCCCATCTGCTGTCGTTCCCCACGCGTCTCGGTGTCGCCGGAGACGATATACGTCCCGAACATCACGTATAGCTGGCCGCTTTCGACCCACGAGGTCCGCGCTCGGCGAAAGAGTGGCAGGGTGTACTCGACGTTGCCCGCGGCGAACAAGTGCACGAGCGCGTACGTGTCGACGCCGGTGCCGAGTACATCGAATGGCGCCCGCGTAGAGTAGGTCAGACCCAGCTCGCGCCCGGGAGTCCACGCGTTGAGGTCTCCGGGATGAAAGAGCTCATAGCGGGGCATTTGTCCCAGCACTTGCCCGCCGAACAGCCCGGGGGTGAGCCAATGACCCCAAGGCAGCCGAAAACTGTAGGCCGCCGCGCCGCGGACCTTGGCGTACTCATAGTCGGATCCAACGAGTGGGGAGGACCACTGCACATCCAAAGCCAGGCGAACCCCCGTCGCCAGTCTTGGGTTTTGCCCCCGTCCGTCCCAGCGCAAGCTAAACTCGGCGGAGGTCAGCACCGACGAGCCGTCGATCAGACGTGGATCCACCGGCCGCACGCTGCCGTCGGGCAAGGTCTGGTCAAGTCGGGGCGGCAGTACGGCGTCGATCTGCTCAAAACGGTAGTCGACCCCCAGCCGCAACGCAGAAGCGACCGGCACGCCAACCCCGAGTACGCCGCCGAGTCGAGCGTAGTCCAACGTGCGAAACAGCCCCGGGGTTGGGTCACTAAGCGATCCCGCCACGCGAGTTGGCTCGCTGGCCGAAACGTAAAACAGCGTACCAGTGAAGCCCACCGCGGCCCCAACCAACTGCGGTGCCTCAATATGCAATCGACCGGCCTGTTGATTGCGGGCCCGCGGCACATTGCGTGGGCGGGTTCCCCAAACCCACGCGCCACCAAAATGCACCGCACGCGCGAGGAAGTTGCGTTCCAACAACGCGAGTCCCCCGTGTGCGGGGGTAAATCTCGAACTCGCCGCATACAGATCTTCGACGACGAGGGAGCTACGTTCCTCGAGATCGATGGTCAGCACGCCCCGAGCCGGCGAGCTCGAGTGCGGTAGCAGCCCGACCGTGACTTGGCGAAAATAGCCGGTCGCCATCAATCTAGCCCGCAATTCGTCGACTCGAGCGTCCTGCGGCCACGACACGACGGCCCCCGCCTCGACCCCCACCGCCACCAGGACAGCATCGATTTGGCTGCGGGCGACCTGTTCACGACCACGAACCCGCACCGCGACAATCGTCACGGCGCGCTCGGGGGCCAGCCCGCTGGGGGCCGGCACCGCCTCAGGCGACGCCGCCAGGGTCATCGCGTTGTCATCCTCGCTTCGCGTCGTCGACTCAAGGCCGTCGGCATGTCCCGGCCCCGGGAAGAGGAAGCCGAACCCCGTGGCCATGACCCGTCCGGCCCGTGTGCGGCGACAAAGGCCCTTGCAGCGGGGAGCTGTCACCGCTTCGAGTGTACTCGAGCCCGGCTCCGACCTCGCGTCGACCCTCGCCGCCCACGTTGGACTTCGAACCAGCGCGGGGTTTTGCGGCCGTTTCGGCGGTTCGGTCGGGCCGCAGGGACAACCGCCGCCGCCAACCGGTGGAGGGGCCTCGAAGCCGGCGTCGTTCGGCTGCCGCGTTTGGCCCGCCGATGCCCCCGGCCCGAAGATTCGGCCTCGCTCAACCCACGCCCGACCGCCGGGACCGATCGATCCAACCCAAGGCCATCGGACATCACGGCCGCGAGTCACGGGCGGTGGGGACACTGCGGCCGCGTGACGCTCGAACGCACAACTACTCCAGCGGCTCCGCCCGACGCACGCCCGACATGGCCGCTTGCCATTCGGCCGGGGTGTTGCAGGGCATCAACACGTCGACCACCGGTAGCTCGTGTTCCGGGACGGCGTCCGTGTGCAAGCGGTTCGCAAGCGCCTGCAGACTCCTGGCCCCACCGACGAGCAGCGCTTCGACAGCACGCAATGCGACCTCTACTCGCACGGCTCCGGCCAGTACGTGGTAGCGCCCGTCCGTTGACATCGGAATCGTGGCGTCGTGTCCCGAGCTCGTCGCCAATCGATCCAGGATCCACGCGACATGCCGCTCGTCGAGCAACACCGCGTCGCATCCGGAGAGATAGCCGACGTCGACGCCACACCGGGACAGTTCCGCCAGTCCGGCCTGAAGACCGGCCAGCGGACCTTGCCCGGTCCACTCCGCAGCGTCGTGCACACGAATAACATCGGCTGATTGGGCGGGAAGCGGCTGTTGTGGACCGCGGCCGACGAGCACGATCGGCCCGCCGCTACACTGCAAAGCGGCCACGACTCGACTCAGCGAGGTTCGTCCGCCGACGTCGAGCCAAGCTTTCGACCGACCCATCCGACGAGATGCGCCGCCCGCAAGGACGACCGCTCCTCGCGTCAGCCCGTCATGCAACGTTGTATTGCCAATCTTCCGAGGATTGACCACCATCGGTGATCAATCCTCTCGCGCTCGAATGCGCACCGCAATTTTGAACGATGCGAGCGGCGGGAATGGGCTAGTGCCCCTCGCCGAGCGGGCGGATCCGCGTAGTCTCGAGATCACGCCTGGCCACGCGATGCATCCCAAAGGCCACGAAAACCAGCATCAGCGCAAAAATGCCGAAGCCAACAAGGGCCACTGTCGTATTCATCGCCAAAAGCTCTGACTGAGTCATTTCGGTCTCCGGTCATCCGGGTGAGATTCGCGCCTAACGCGACATGCGGGCGACGAACAGCGCTGCCATTCGTCACAAAAACCATATCATGGCGACACCGCGTCGCCCGAGAAAACAAGCCACGCGCGCATGCAACGACCGCGTTTGAGACGTGAAAAACCTGATATCTGGGGCACACAACTCACGCCGCGCGCTTCAGCCCGAAACCTCAATTGTCGATTCTCGTACGTCTTGCCCCAGAAGTGGACCAGTTGGGGGAACTGCGCATCTCGGCCAAGCCAGCGAGCCGATCGGCAAAACGACCGGCCGCGATAACGCCCCAAATCTATTTGCGGGAGAGATCTCGGCGCGAAAGCCTCGGTTCACTCGGACTTGGGTGAACTGAGTCGCGCACCGCAGCGCCGGCAGAACCGCGCCGCGGGATCGGTCTCGACGAACCCGCAAGCGCACCGGATCGCCACCGGCGGAGCCCCGGTCGAGCCAACCGGAGGGTCGCTGACTTTGGCCAACTCGACCGAAACGATGCCGGTGGGGACCGCCAACACCCCGTACCCGAGTAGCATCACAAACGCAGCAAGGCCCTGCCCAAATGGAGTTTGCGGAGCGATGTCGCCGTAGCCAACTGTCGTCATTGTCACGATCGCCCAGTACACGCTCTTGGGAATGCTCGTGAACCCGTGGATCGGCCCTTCGACGACATACATCACCGTGCCCAGCAGCAGCACCAGCGTGCCCACGCCTAGCAGGAATACGAAGATCTTGTGGCGCGCCGCGGAGATGGCCTGGGTCAGCACGTGAGCTTCTCGCAGGTAACGGCCGAGCTTGAACACGCGAAACACCCGCAGCAGCCGCAGCGCCCGGATCACCGTCAGCGAGTGCGCATCGACAAACACCAGGCCCAGAAATGTGGGGGCAATCGCGAGCAGATCCACCACCCCCAGAAATGACCACGCGTACCGCCGCGGTTGCTCCACGGCGACGAGCCGAAGGATGTACTCGATCAGGAACACTCCGGTGACGACCCATTCGAGCGTCATGAACAGATCTCGATGCGCCGCGAGCCCCGTCACCGTCTCGAGTGAGACGAGCAGCACGCTGAGCAAAATGAGGCCCAGTAGCGCCATGTCGAACAAGCGACCCGCCCAGTTCTCGGTCTCGAACAACACGAGATACAGTCGGTCTCGCCAGCCTGCGGCAGGTCGACAGTGGGGGTCGAACACGGTTTGAGTGTATACGCAGCCGTGAGTCGGATTCGCCGGCCCCGTGCTGGCGCGTCAAGTTTGCGCGCCACGCGAAGCGTCCCCCGCTAGCCGGGACCCGAGCTCGCCGTCCGAACCGAGAGACGGGTCCGGGCCCACCGGAGCCGTTTCGGTCCGGTGGTCATGCGGGCGACGGCGGCCCGAGACGCCCCGACGGCAACCTCGACCGCCGGCGGCCCGAGACGCACCGACGGCGCCCCCGACCGCCGCTCGTTTCGATCGACGGTGATCGAGTGACGGGTCGCCCCCCCGCCGCGCGACAACAATGCAATGCGACGACGTTTGGCAAAACGCGATCAGGAGACTGAGCGGACCGTTTTCGGACGACTCGCACCTGTCGCCGACCGGCGTCCACGGTGGCGCGACCGCGGCTTGGCTTGGGCTTGCGCCAACAGCTCGGCTGCGTGCTCGCGAGCTCGCGCCGTGACCCGCGAACCCGCCAGCATGCGCGCGAGTTCCTCGACGCGTTCGGTGTCGTTGAGGCGCACAACCTTGGTGCGCGTGCGGCCGCCGTGACTGGCCTTCTCCACGCGAAAGTGCGCTTGCGCGAAGGCTGCGATCTGCGGCAGGTGAGTCACGCACAAGACCTGGCGATCGGTCGCGGCTCGCCATAGCTCCCGACCGATCGACTCGGCGACGGCCCCTCCCACGCCTGAATCGACCTCATCGAACACGTACGTCGCCACTCGATCGCCGGTGGCCAGGACCCCCTTCAGGGCCAGCAGGACCCGAGAGAGCTCGCCTCCCGAGGCGACCTTCGACAGTGGCGCCAGCGACTCGCCTTCGTTGGCGGAGAACATGAACTCCACGTGATCGAGCCCGCGCGGACCGAGCTTATCTCCCACCGCGAGCCCCGCTTCGACCCGAGCTTTGGGCATGTGCAGGGCCGCGAGCCGCTCTTCCACCGCGCGAGCAAAGTCGTCCGCGGCTTGGGCTCGCCCGGTGGAGAGCTCCGCCGCGAGCTCGCGGCATTGGGCCTCAAGCTGTTTGCGCCGCGCCTCGAGCACCGAGGCTCGGTCTTCTGCGGTTTCGAGCTCGACCAAGGCCGTCTGCATGGCGTCGCGCTTGCCCGGCAGCTCATCGACCTCGCACCCGTGCTTGCGCCGCAGATGATCGAGTTCGTGGAGCCGTTCCTCGAGCGCCTCGAGGTCGTCGCTGTCCACCTCGAACTGCGCGGCGAAGCGCGAAGCGGCGGCGGCCGCTTCCTCGCAGGCGATCTGAGCGCTTTCCAACTGCCCCCCCATTTCGGCCAGCAGGGGAGAGTCGTCCGCGCCTTTGGTCGCGCGCTCGGAGAGCCCCGCCAACCGCGACGCGATCGCGTCATCGGCTTCGTAGAGCATCTCTCGCGCCTCGCGGGCGAACGCGATCCACGTCCTCGCGTCGCGAAGCAGGTCGACGCGACGACGCAAGTCATCGTACTCACCCGCTTGCACGTCCACCCGGTCGAGCTCCTCGAGCTGGAAGCGCAAGTAGTCCATGCGCTGGAGGCGAGCCGCGGCCTGCTCTTCGACCTCGCGGACGGCTCGCGTGGCCGCGACCCACTCGGCGTAGGTTTGAGCGTAGTTGCCGACCTGCGCCTCGATCCCAGCGAAGGCGTCGAGCAGCTCGATGTGTCGGCTGACGTGGGTCAACGAGTGATGCTCGTGCTGACTGCAGATATCGACCAAGCGCTCGCCCACGGATCGCAACACGGTCTGCGTCGTCAGCTGAGCTTGGAGACGGCTGCGGCTCCGCCCGGTACGAGACACGACGCGCTCGATGACCAAGTTCTCGTCCTCACCGGTCTCGATCCCCGCGTCGCCCAAGGCGGCGGCGATGCGACCCACGCTGTCGCCGACCACGAACTGCGCCACGATCTTGGCTGCGTCGGCGCCGTCGCGCACAACCTCAACTTGGGCCCGACCCCCCCGCAACAGACTCAGTGCGTCGATGATGAGCGATTTGCCGGCGCCAGTCTCCCCGGTGAGCACATTCATGCGGGGGTCGAACTCGACGGTCACATCGTCGAGCAGGGCCAGGCTTTGAACGTGGAGGTAGTCGAGCACGCGCGGTCGGTGTAGCACGGCCCGCGACCGGGGTCGCCGCGCCGTTCAGTCGACGGGCGAACCCAACCCGGAGGGTCCGCCCCAACCCAGTTTGTGCGCGAGGACGGCGAACGGACCGTTGCGCGGCGGCACCATCTTCAGCGAGGTGGCCGCTTTGCGAATGCGCACCGTGTCCCCCAACGCGAGCGAGAGGTTCCACTGCCCGTCCACGGTGAGCACGGCCGACGAATTATCGCGGGGACCTCGGTACACGATCTCGATGGTCGCGTCGGCGGACGTCACCACCGCGCGATCCGTCAAACTGTGCGAGCACAGCGGCGTGATCGTGAAGTTGTCCGATCCCGGCTCGGTAATGGGGCCCCCGGCGGCGAGGTTGTACCCCGTCGACCCCAGCGGCGTGCACACGATCAATCCATCCGCACGGTAGTTCGCCAGCAACTCGCCTCGCACGCGCGTCGCCAATCGCAGCAGTCTCGGGATCTCGCCGTGTTTGACGTACGCGTCGTTGCAGGCCGTCTCGGTCGCCAACAACTCGCCTTCGCGAACGACGTCGACCCGTGCGCGCATGCGCGGCTCCCAAACCAGCTTGCCGTCCACTGCATCTTGCAAACACACGGCGAGTTCGTCGGCACCGTAGCTGGAGAAGAATCCGAGTTCGCCCAGGTTGACGCCCATCACCGGCACGCCGTCCGACGCCACCCAACGGCTCGCCCGCAAAAATGTGCCATCGCCACCGAGCGCGATGGCGAGGTCGATACGTCCGCAGCTGGACAGGCGCGACAATGGCACGGCCTCGCAAGCCGATGGCAGCGCCGCGCCGCGGCTTTCGGCCACCGGCGGCGGCACGACTGTCGCCACGCCCCTTGACGCGAGCCAGTGAGAAGCCTCCTCCACGGCGGGCCAAGCCACCGGACCGTCCTCGCGCGGGTAGAGCAACACGCGGGACACCGACTCGATGGCACGCGACTCATCCATCGGCGAGGCTACCTCTGCGGGGAGTAGACATAGCCTTGGTGCTGGACCAGGCCAATGTACCCGCGACCTTGCTGTTGGGCGTGTCCCAATGACTCGGACGCCAGGTCAACCAGGTCCTGCGCTCGGCGGACGTCGGCATGCGGGTAAAAGGCTACTCCGGCCGACGCGCCCGCGTCAGCGCCCGTGTCTCGCGCGGTGACAATACGCTCGGCGACCGCGAGTGCGCCCGGGAAGTGGGTGTTGGGCAACAAGACCACGTGCTCGCCGGCGGCTCGGCCCGGGAACACGACATCGATTTGGCGCAGCAGGTGACGCATGGCCACGCGGACCTCGTCCGGTGAACTGGGATCGCCCACGCACACGCATGCCAGCGGGTCCTCGTAGCGTTGGGCCCGGTCGAATTCCTCGGCGAGACGAGCTTCGAGGTTCGTCGCCTCGGACGTCGCGAGGCCGGACCCAGCCCGGGTCGGCTGGTCGACTCGATGGTGCAGCAGCCCCCGCACGCGCACCCGCAACTCTTCGGCGTCATAGGGCTTACCCAGGTAGTCGTCTGCGCCGCTGCGCAACCCTTCGACCCGGGCATTCGCCGAGTTGCGGGTGCTCAGCATGATGATCGGGAGGTACCGCCCCCGGGATTTCGCCTTGGCCTTGAGAATGCGACAGACCTCGAGACCGTTGAGACGCGGCATCACGACGTCGAGCAACACCAAGTCTGGCTCCTCGCCGAGCGCCAGTTCGAGGCCGCTTTGCCCGTCGTCCGCCGTCAGGACTGCGTATCCTTCGCCGCACAGCGCTGATTGCGCACACTCTCGCTCCGCGAGGCTGTCGTCGATGACGAGGATCTTGGCGGCGTGATCGGCCATGGCGCACCGTCAGAATAGGCGTTAACGGCGAACTCGGCACCCGCCCGGCGGCCACGCGCGCCGTTTTTGCCCGGGGACCGACGCGAAGGTCCCATCTCGCCGCCTGTGGCGGCCGTCAGGGGTCCACGGCGAAACGACCGGCCGGCCAGCGACGTCGGGGCGCGACCAGCCCCACTGCCGGCGTCATGCTCGGCCGCACAGCCCCTCTCGCAACTCGGCTCGCCGCGGGCCAAGTCCCCGGTTAGGCTCGCTTGACACCCCCGAACCCGTCGCGTAGATACCTGCCTCCCATGGGTACCTACTACCCCAAACCGAACGAGATCCAACGCGACTGGTACGTGGTCGACCTGGCCGGCCAAACCGTGGGTCGCGCGGCCTCTCGCATTGCGGCGTTGCTCCGCGGCAAGCACAAGACGACGTTTACACCCCATCTCGACGCGGGGGACTTCGTGGTGTGCATCAATGCCGAGAAGGTACGCTTCACGGGGCAGAAACTGGTACAAAAAGAGTACAACAAGGCGTCTCGCTACCTGGGGCACCTCAAGACGATCACCGCGAGCGAAGCCCTCGCCAAAAAGCCCGAGCTTGTGATTCAAAGCGCGGTACGCCGTATGCTCCCGCGCAATCCGCTCGGCCGACGCACCTTCAGTAAACTGAAGGTGTACGCCGGTCCGGATCACCCGCATGCGGCCCAACAACCCAAGCCCTACTCGTTGAGCTAGATCATGGCCACCGACGCGATGAAGTTTTACGCCACCGGCCGCCGCAAAACGGCGATCGCCCGGGTGTGGCTGATGTCGGGCACCGGCAAGATCACGATCAACCGTCGTGATGCTGACGCCTACCTGTGCCGCGCGACCAACTTGAAAATCGTCGAGCAGCCCCTGCTCGCCCTCGACGCCCGCGAGAAATATGACGTGTGGTGTACGGCCCGCGGCGGCGGCCTGTCGGCGCAAGCTGGCGCCATTCGACTCGGCATCTCTCGCGCACTCGTCAGCGTCAATGGGGAACACCGCAGCGTGCTCAAGCCCTCCGGCTACCTCAGCCGCGACGCTCGCAAACGCGAGCGCAAAAAGTACGGTCAACGCGGCGCTCGAGCTCGGTTCCAGTTCAGCAAGCGCTAGACGCCGGACTCTCGCGAAAAGGCGCGATCGTTGCGATCGCGCCTTTTTCTGTGGTTTCGGCCGATCGCTCGCAAGCCGCGACGCCCGCCAACCCGCGCGGCCAGGACCGACGACTCGGCTTGGCTTCCCGTTGCTTCCCGGCGAAGCCAGCACCCGCCGTCCGCGGCCAGCGACCGGGCGGCGATCGTGACGAGCGCGCTGGCTTCCCTGACGTGTCGCCGGAGCGCTCAGAAGTACCAGCGGGCGCCGATGGCCCAGTCGACGGCCCAGCCACTAAATAGCGGGCCGTGGTTGCCGACGATCACCCCGGGAGCCCACGCGAACTCGACAAAGGTGTCGAGCGGCAGATCCTGCCAGTGCGCCGCGGCACCGAGCACCGGCAAGCGCAGAAACATCGCGCCGTGGCTGTGATTCCAAACGTCGTGCTCCGGATGACGGCGACGCCACGGATGCGCTTGGTGATGAAACAAGCCCAAGCCAGCGCCGACCCCCACGTACGGGACCACATCGACGAGATCGTGGTCGAACGCGGTGCCGGGATGCCAGGCGAAGTCGGCGTGAACGCGGCCGCCGTACTGGTAGCCCCAACCGAACGCACCGGCCACGGCGAACTGTGGCGAGAGGAAGTACTTGCCGGATAGCCCGGTGGGCTGGCCGAGCGTCACCCCCAAGCCCAGGTTGCCGTCAGTGCGGCTTTGCAAGGTCTTGCCCGGGCTCGGGGCGGCGGTGGCGGGACGGGCCGACGCGCCCCACAGCGCCCCGGCGCCGGCCAGCGTCAGCGCCACTGAACGCGAGGATGGGAACGTCACCGACAACATCTTCCCGGTATAGGCCGGACTCGCACGCCAGCGCAAAGTCGGTTGCGTCGAGCCCACGAGCAGTTGGCGCAAGCGTTCGCTATGGTGGTGCGCACGTGCCTTCCTCGCCGGCGACCTCGCGCACCTGGATCGACGTTTGTGTGGCGTATCACCAGGCCCACGCCGGGCAGTTCCCGGTCCGCCCGACCCTGTTGGCGTTCACGTCCCCATTCCCGCGAGGCGGGCCGCCGCCTCAGCCGGAAGAGCCGTGGATGCGCGACTTCGAATCGCTCGAGACCGACGTGCTGGCACGGCTCGACCTCGGGGAGCTCGAGGAGGCGTTGGCCGAGGAGGTCGACGCCGGACAAGCCCGACTGTTTCGCCGCCGTCTGGTCGCGGTCGACGAGATGTTGCAGCGAATGCCGGGGTGCGAGGCTCGCGTGCTTCGGGTCGGGCTGCACAAACGAGCGGTCGGGGTGTTGCAAGCCGACCCCCCTCGCGCCTTGCGGATCCGCGCTCTGGCGGACTTCTACTACAGCCAAGCGGGACTGTTGGTCCACAGCCGCCGGATCGAAGCTGCCCCGTGTCTGCGCGAGCGGGTCGCGGCTGCGACGTTCGCCACGATCAGGCCGGGCATCTCGCATGCCACGATCGAGGGGGACACGAACGCCGGCCCTGTCCACGCAAACTGCCTGGTTGTCGATCCGCGACGAGTGGAGATCCGGGTGGTCGATTGCCGCGACAGCGTGGCCCGCGGAGAGACGTTCGCCGAGTACGCGGGGTCACGATCTGACGCGGCGATCTCCGGGGGGTTCTTCTTGTACTCCGAGCCGAACATCCAAGCCCCGAGCGCACGCTACGATCCCGTCGGGCTGTTGGTACGCGACGGCGTCGTCGACAACCCGGCGACGTTCGCCCGAGCCGCGCTGCTCGTCGACCCGGACGGCAACGTTGGGATTGAGCGTCCACCGATGGCCGCGCATCGGGTGCAGATCGGCTCGCACACGCTGATCTCCCCGGTCGCCTACAACCGGGCCCAGTCCGAGCAGGGCCCCGATCGGCCCTCCGTCGCCATCGCCGGGCTGGAGGTGGTGGCCGTGGGCCGGCGCTTGCCCGTGCCCCTCAATGGCTCGGTCGTGGAGATCCCCGCTGACCTCGTCGTGGCGCCTGGCGATCGCATCCGCGTCACCCCACCGCAGGTCGGCAACCGCGAGGCACAGCAAGGCATCGCCGGCGGTCCCATGCTCGTCGAGAACGGCCACCCGAAGCTGGCGTTGCGACGTGAAGATTTCTGGGGCACAGCCCCGCCGGTGACGTTTTCTCAGGACGAGACGGGAGACACCAACTTGCTGGCCCGCATGGCCGTCGGCCTACGAGACGACGGCTCACTGGTCGCCCTGGCGGTCGACGGTCGCAACTTCGACCGCGCGCTCGGGATGACCTTGGGCACCGTCGCCGAGCTCATGGTGGATCTCGGCTGCCACACCGCCGCGAACCTCGACGGCGGCTCGTCGAAACGCATGGTCGTGGCCGGCCGTACGGTCGACCTGGCGAGCACGGAGGTCGTAACGGGCGAACCGAGCGAAGCTCAAGTCCGCCCCGTGCACACCGCCGTGTTGTTCAGATCGCGGGAACGCCCGCGCTCGAGGTAACTTGGCCGAGATGCCGGCCTCGCCGACTCGACGACTGTGGCTCGTGGCGGGGGCAACCGCCTTCGTCGTCGCGCTCGTGCTGTCGACCCGGCTGGATCAGGGCCTGTGGTCGGCCGCGGAGGCCGAACCGCTCCGGCGCGTCCTCGGCCACCATGGGGTGCCTTTGTTCGATCTGGAACGAGCGCCCTATCTCGATGTGGCCCTGCGCTCACTCGCCGCGAAGTGGTGGGGCGACCCGACCGTGGGCATGCGACTTCCCGGGCTCGTCGCAGTGAGTCTGACCGTCGCGCTGACCGTCGCGTTCGCCCGACGCGGCGCCACGTGGCGCGACGCGCTGTTGGCCGGTGGGGTGGCCCTGGCCTTGCCGCTTTCCGGGTTCGGCGGCACGTTGGCGGTGGGCCGGCCGGTGGGAGAACTGGCGATCACGGCGGCCATCTGGCTCGGCACCCTCGAGCCACGGGGCAGCCGTGCGAGCGAGTTGGCTCGATGGACGGCGATCGCCACGGTGATGGTGGGCGCGGTCGCCCACGTGGGACTCGCCTTGGGCCTCGTGCTGCCGGCGATCACATTGGCCGCGGTCGAGGCCGGGCGCACACGGCATCGACTGTCGATGGGATGGGTCGCGATCGCGACCCTCTCCGGACTCCTCGCGTGGGGTCTGGTGGCGAATCAAGGCCCCGGTTTCGTGCCGGCGCTCGCGGACGCCCAAGACGCGACGCTGTTTCTCACGCCACACCTGCGCCCCTTCGCAACCGGACTCGATGACGCCTCCGCCCAGCTCTTTCCGTGGCTGCCGCTGGCCCTGGCCGGAGCGCTGCTCCCCGGCAGTCCGCGGGTCTATGCGGTGTGGTGGGTCGTGGGTCTGGTGGCCGCGGAGACGTGGGGCCATTGGTACGGCACCGTCCCGATGCCTGTGACGGTACCGACCGCCATCCTCAGCGTGCGCGGCCTGACCTGGCTCGCCGATCAAACCCATCCCGGGCCATTGCGACGAGCGACGACGCTGCTCGTCGTGATCGGCCTGCTCATCGTGGGCAAGAACGCATCACTGGCCCCGCAGCTGTTCGGATCCCCGCTCGCGCCGATCGACGCCGCGTTGTACCCCGCTGACGCAATCGGCACGGGAGACCAGCTCGGGCGCTCGGCCAAGGTCGCGGCGCTGGCGGTCTTCGTGGTGGCCGGCGGAGGCCGACTCAGCGCGGCGATGGGGCGATCGGCTCGACCCGAAGCGATCGCCGCCGCGGCGGTCGGCCTCCTGTGCGCCTGGCAGCTGCGCACCACGTTTGGCGCGCTGCTACCGACAAGCACCGCCCGCCTCTCGCCTGCGCCGGTGGCCGAGACCTACGCCGCGCGAATCGACCGGTACCAACTCCCGAGAACGGTCGGTCGATTTCGCGTCCACGATCCCGCGCTTGCGCACGTTTTGCCCGACGAGGTGATCACCCAGGCGTTGGCAGATCGACGCGCGCTGCTGCGGTGGCTGGGCAGCGACGAACTCCGCACCGCATGGCTGCCGCAGACCGAATTGGCGGCCGCGTTCGCCGGCCAACGAGCGCGCGGCCACGAGTTGTCGGTGCTCGATGACCGCCACATCGGCATGCTTGTCGTCGCCAACCAGGCCGTCGACGGGCTCGCTGACCTCAACCCCTTGGCGGATCTCGTCTCGAGCACCAGGCCGCAACTCGAGCACGAAACCTATGTGCGGTTCGGCGACGCGATCGAGGTGGTCGGTTGGCAGATCGACGGCTCATTGGTGCGAACCCGACAAGTGACCATCACCTTGGCCCTCCACGTACTCAAGCGTGTGCCGAAGCGACTGAAGATCACGACGCGCCTGGTCCGAGGGAGACTCAGTCGCATTCGACCGTATCCGCACGAGCCTACCCAGGGACATTTCGCCCCCAAACACTGGCGTCGTGGCGATTATGTGCTGGACCGGATGACGTTTACCGTGCCGCCGCTCGAGATCATGAGTGGCGAGCACGAACTCGAGGTCGGCATGCGGACCAGTCGGCACATGATCTACGACGTCACCAAGCCGGACGCAGACGAACCGAGCGAGCACGGGGTCACGATCGGCGACCGCAAGGGACGCTTTGCCGTATTGGGGCGGGTGCGGGTGTACTAGCCGCCCAAGGTCCGCGCCGAACTCGGGTCGGTTGACGTCGCCCTACTCACCCGCGCTGCGAGCCGCCTCGAGAGCGTCGCTCACAATGGCCTCGTGCTGAGCGACGTCGGCCCAGCGCCGCTGACCGGCCTCCGGCAGGCGATCGATGGGGTCGAAGTAGAGATAAAGCGCATCGGGATCGACGTTGGGACTGCGGTACACGCTGACGCCGGTCGTCCGGTCGTAGTGCTCGTACGAGTGCACCCCCCGCTTGCCGCCGCCGCCGGGCGCATCGACGACGAAGGTGGGTGTGCTAAAGCCCGCCGTCAGGCCGCGAATACTCTTCTCGATGTCGACCGCGGTTGCCACGGTCGTTCGTAGCGACTCGACGCCTTTGACAAGATCGTGGACATAGACGTAGTACGGATGCGCGTTGATGTACGACAGACGTTTGACGAGCATCCCCATGCTCGCCACCGTGTCGTTGACACCCCGCTGCAAAACCGTCTGGTTACGCACCAAAATGCCCCGCTCGAACAAGCGGTTGAGACCGCGCTGGGAGATTTCCGTGATCTCGTTGGCGTGATTGAAGTGGGTGTGCATGCACACTTCTTTGTGTTCGCGTCGGCCCCGGTCGACGACCTCCGTCAACGCGTCGAGCCAGGCGTCGTCCGTGAGCAATTTCTGCGGCATCACTGCCGGGCCCTTCGTGGCGAACCGCATGCGACGGATGTGGGGGATGTTGAGCAGTGTGTGACCGATGGTGCGGATATGATCCGGCCGCAAGTTGTAGGCATCGCCACCACTGATCACGACGTCTTCGATCTCGGGGTTCGCCAGCAAATAAGCGAACACCGCCTCCCACCGGTCGTTGGTGGGCTTGAGGCTGACCTTCTCCACCTGGTCGGTATCTGTACCCACGGCGTAGCTGCGCGTGCAAAACCGGCAGTAGACCGGACAGGTGTCGAGCGCGAGAAACAGTGCCTTGTCGGGGTAGCGGTGGGTCAGCCCCGGTACCGGGGAGTCCGCCTGCTCGTGCAGCGAGTCTAGATCCAACTTGGGGTGATCGGACAAAAACGTCGAGCCGATCGGGATGAACTGGGTGCGGATCGGGTCGTGGTACGGGTCGCTCCAGTCGATGAGCGCGATGAGATACGGGGAGATGCGCATGGCCATCGGCGCCACTCGAAAGCCGTCGTGTACGTCGGCGATGAAGCGCTCGTCGACCAGGTCCTGCATCGTTGCCACCAACTTTGCCGGTTTGGTAATCGAGTGCTTGGCCTGCCACCGATGGTCGAGAAACGTGCTCTCGTCGACGTCGGCGTACGCAGGGATTTTGCGCCAAAAGTCACCGCCGAGCAGATCCCGATGCGCCAAGCCAGTGGATGGGGGCACAGTCGCCCCCATCGACGATTCACCGGTGTGTTCCTGCTGTTGCGCCAACCCTTGCATACTTGTCCCATAGCGCGGATCCTTACCTTCATCCACACTGGCCCCTCGCGGGCCGAGGTTTCGGGGCAATCGCTCACAACGAACCGCCACCGCCGCCAACCTCCGCCTCGAGCGCTTGCCCCCAGGACGCGTGACGAACCGGCTTCCCGACCCCGCGCTGCAAGTATCACTTGCCGAAGACTTGGATGCACGTATCGCCGAGTGGTCGGCAACGAGCAGCGGCATCGTGAGCTTGTTCTTTGCACCATCCGCATCCGACCACGCTCCGCGACCGACCACACCCAACGCCGGCGACGGTCATGACCGGCTGTACATCGCGTTCGCCTCGGGCCCCCAAGCGACGGTCAACCAACTCGAGCTCGTTGAGATCGAGGCCGGGTTGATCGATCGACTGGCCCCCTACCTCAGCTCCGACGGGGCCCCGTACTGCATTCTCGCGGACGCCCATTCCGACCTCGCTAAGCTACGCCGGCGTGGCGTGATGCCGCGGCGCTTCGGGTGCATTCGCACGGCAGCCACGTTGCTGGCCGAGGGCGCTGACGGCCGCCGCGATGATCGCCCGCTGGACTGGTGCGCGCGAGATGCCCTGGGCATCGAACTCGCGGCACTGCCCGACCGCCGCAGTTTGGCGCAACGCTGCGGGCAGATGATTCCCATCCTGCGTGCGTACACGGGCCGGCTGCGCGAGCGCGGCTTGACGCGAGTGTTCGGCCTCGAGTGCGAACTGCTCCCTCACGTGATCGAAATGGAGCAAACTGGCATCGCCATCGACACGGCCGCGTTTGAGCGCGTGGTCGCGGGATGGCACGCCGAGCGCGACCAGACCACGCAACCGGCTCGGCTCACCCGACTCGACAAGCTACTGAGCACATACCGCTACTGGGCCCGGGACTACGCCGACTACGACGGCCGCATTCGCTGCCGCCTGGCCCCGCTGGCCACCGACTCGGGACGGTTCGCCTGCTCCGCGCCGAACTTGCAGCAAGTCCCCACCGAACACACCGCGCCGGGACTACGCGCTTGTTTCCGTGCGCCCGTAGGCCGACGGTTGATCATCGCCGACTACGCGCAAATTGAGCTGCGCGTGGCAGCCCACGTGGCCGACTGCCAGGCGTTGCGTGAGGTCTTTCGCCGGGGTGGCGACCCCCACCGCGCGACGGCAGCCACGTTGATGCGCAAGCCGGCCGCCGATGTGAGCGAACACGAACGCAAGCTCGCCAAGGCGATCAACTTCGGGTTCCTGTTTGGCATGGGGTCGAAACGGTTCGCCGGCTACGCGAAGACCAGCTACGGCATTGAGCTCGATCACGACCAGGCTCAACGGGCGCGGGAGGCGTTTTTGGCGACGTTTCCCGGGATCGCGGCGTGGCACCGCCGCACCGGCGCACTGTCTCGGCCATCGATCGACAAGGGGGTGACGGTGACCACGGTCATGGGTCGACGCAAGCGCTTCGCGCCCGGGGAGTTCTCGTTTACCAGCGCGCTCAACATCCCCGTGCAAGGAACCGCCGCCGAGGGCTTCAAGCGAGCGATGATCGACGTCGCGGGGCCGTTGCGTGAACTCGACGGACACGGGGTGCTGTGCGTCCACGATGAGTACGTGGCCGAAGTGCCGCAAGCACACGCGGACGCGGCCTGTCAGATCGTCGAGTCGACCCTGGCGCGGAGCATGGCGAGCATCGTCGACAGCGTCCCGATCGTCGTGGAGTGTCGCGTGGCCGATTTTTGGGGCTGATCGGCCGAGAAGGCGCGAACCGGGTTCACATCCGGCCGTCGCCTACCCCACGCGCTCCAAGTCCGCACGCCTCGGCAAAGACCCGCCGAGCCGCACCACCGCTCGACTACGGCTGAAGCTCGGCGTCTTCGGCGGCCCGACCCGTCATGGGGACGAAACGCACCGGCGCGACGTCTCGTGTGACGTGCCCGCGCTCGTGCCGAGTCACGACCCGTAGGTTTTGCTCCATGGTGCCCACGGGCACCACCAGCTTGCCGCCCACGGCCAGCTGCTCGATCAGCGGCGGTGGGATCTCAGCGGGCGCGGCCGTCACGATGATGCCATCAAATGGCGCATGTTCCGGCCAACCCGCGTAACCGTCACCGTGACGCACGGTCACGTTGTCGAAGCCCAGCGCCGCGAGCCGCTCACGGGCCGACGTCGCCAGCGGTTCGATGATCTCCACCGAGTAGACGTGTCGTGTGAACGTCGCCAACACCGCGGCTTGGTACCCAGATCCAGTGCCGATCTCGAGCACCCGAGCGTGGGCGGGGAGCTCCAGTAGCTGCGTCATGAGGGCGACGATGTAAGGCTGGGAGATCGTGACGTCGTGGCCGATGGGTAGCGGCCGGTCTTCATGAGCATGACGGCGATACGGCTCGGGGACGAAGCGGTCCCGGGGCACGTCGCGCATCGCCGCGAGCACGCGTTCATCTCGGATGTCTCGGGCGGCGAGCTGCACATCGACCATCTGTTGCCGCGCACGCGCCTGGCGTTCGTCGCCCTCGCGCCTCGCCTGTGGAGGGTGCTGCTGCGGTTGCACCTTCGAGTCTGCTCCCGTACCGCAGCTTGTGACCGCGCCGAGCCACGGCGCAAGAACAAGCGTCCACGCGACCTCGCGCGCTCGCGATACCATGCGAGCAGCGTACCACAGTGGCTCGATCGCGCCGGCCCGCAATCACCCCGCGTGCAGTCGCCATCGTCCGGGCCACAACGAACTGCCAGCCACGAATCGCCTCGTGAGACCGCCCCAACCGGCCGCACCGGGACGATCGGACAATCTCCGAGGACCCGGCAGCCTCTCACTCACTCGTCCGACGCAATCACTGCCGGAGGCGTCCACGGCAGACGTCGTCGTTGCGGTAGGCGAGGGTCTACGGCGCGGCACAGCTGGTTGCGGCGGAGGGTCCCCCGGCCGTCGCGGGGCAGCCGATCGTCGCCGACTCGCGCCGACCACCGCGTCCGCGCCGAGCCCCGCCGTCGGTTGCCGCATACGCCAACCGCCACGCAAGCGGCCACGAGACGTGATTTTCGCGTGCCGCGTCGCCCCCGGATCACGATCCCGTGATCCGCGGCGAGAGCACGCGTAGACGCCACAACCCCGGATGCCCCACACTACCTTGCCCGCAGCCGACTCCCGGCACGGCCGAGCATCGCGTGGACAGCATCCTCTCCAGAATGGCCCGGGTCTACCGCATCTTGCGACGGACCCATCACGTCTACGTCGTGCCCTTGGTGCTCGCGGTGTTGTTTGCCGCGCTGCGCACCGGAGTCTGGCTGCTGATGAAGCTCGACTACGTGTTCTTTCCGCGTTTGCGGCGAACCAAGGTCACCCGCCCGATCGTGCTTGTCGGCAATCCTCGCACCGGGACAACGTTTCTCCAGCGTTTTTTGGCGGATCATGGGCTGGGCTCGGGGATGGAGCTGTTTTTGATGCTGTACCCGTCGCTGGTGCTGCAAACCGTGCTCAAGCCGGTGCTCCCGCTGCTGGAGAGGCTCAGCCCGGCCAAGTTCCACTCGACCGACGCGCACCACACCAGCTTGAGCTCGGTTGAAACCGACGACGTCAGCGTACTGTTTCGCTATCTCGACGGGTTTTTCCTGTACGGGTTCTTCTTGTCGTTCGATGACGAGGACCTGCTTCCCGCGGTCGACCCCAAAGTCCGCGACACAGCCTCCCGCGACTTCGCTTGGCTCCGTGCCCTCTGGGCGCGAAGCCTTGTCTTGCACGGTGCCCGGCGCAACGTGGCGAAGCTGTTCTCGTTGGGACCCCGACTGCCTCGGTTTCTCCAGGAGTTCCCCGACGCCCAGATCCTCTAC
>QKPP01000309.1 GCA_006508105.1 Myxococcales bacterium FL481
AACGATTTGTACGACGAGATCGTCGGTCGAATCGCAACCGACGACAGCAGCGTCCCGTATCGCTATCGCGGGTACTACTACTATCATCGCGTGGTGGACGGTGGCGAGTATCCGATATATGCGCGCAGGAAGGGTTCGCTCGACGCACCGGAGGAGATTTTGATCGACGCGAACGCTCGTGGCGCCACTCACGACTACTACGCTGCCCGTGGCCTACGCGTGAGCCCTGACGGCAAGTTACTGGCGTTCGCTGAAGACACGATTGGCCGGCGTCAGTACACGATTCGTTTTCGGGACCTCGCCACGGGCCAAGACTTGCCCGACGCGATTCCTGGGAACGCGGCCTCAGTGGCCTGGGCTGATGATAACCGTACCCTGTTTTACATCGAAAACGACCCGACAACGCTTTTGGGGGTTCGAGTCAAACGGCATCGCCTGGGTACAGACCCGGCCCAAGATACGATCGTGTACGAGGAGCCGAATCACAGTTACTACATGGGGCTCGGTCGTACCGGCGATGACAAGTTCCTGACGCTCTCGCTGCAGAGCACCGTAACGAGCGAGGTGCGGTACCTTGCGGCGAAGCACCCCACCGGGACGTTCGAAGTCCTTGCCCCGCGCTCGCGTGGCATCGAGTACGACGTCGATCACATTGGCGAGCGCTGGATCGTTCGGACGAACTGGGACGCGACCAACTTTCGGCTCATGACGGTGGCCGACAAGGCGACAGGCGACAGAGCCAACTGGCGCGAACTCGTGGCGCATGATGAGGCCGTGCTGATCGAGGACACCGCGCTGTTCGACGACTACCTCGTCGTCGAGGAGCGAAGCGGAGGACTGCGCCGACTGCGTGTACGTACCTGGGACGGGAGCCGCGAGTTTTTCGTCTCCTCCAGTGAGGAGGCCTACACGACGTACCTCCACGTCAACGCGGAGCAGAACACCTCGTGGTTGCGCTATGGCTACACCTCAATGACGACCCCTACCACTGTTTACGAGGTCGACTTGGCCTCCGGAGAGCAGCGACTACTCAAGCGTGACCCAGTGCTCGGCGACTTCGATTCCGCGAACTACGGGACCAGTCGGGTCTGGGCGACGGCACGGGACGGGGCCCAGATCCCCGTATCGCTTCTGTATCGCCGGGGCTATCGCCCCGACGGCACCGCTCCCTTGCTTCAGTACGGCTACGGTTCATACGGGGCGTCGATGGACCCGAGTTTCTCGTCGACGGTGCTCAGCCTCGTCGATCGTGGCTTTGTGTATGCGGTGGCGCACGTGCGGGGCGGCAGCGTGATGGGTAGAAGGTGGTACAATAGCGGCAAACTTTTGCACAAGCGCAACACGTTCACCGACTTCATCGATGTGACGGAGCACCTGATCCAATCGGGGTACGGGGCCAAGGACAAGATCGTGGCGTCAGGAGGAAGCGCGGGCGGGTTGCTCATCGGTGTCGTCGCCAACCTGCGTCCCGACTTGTATCGCGCCTTAGTGGCCAAGGTGCCTTTCGTCGATGTGGTGACCACAATGCTCGATGAGAGTATCCCGCTGACGACGAACGAGTTTGACGAGTGGGGAAACCCGAAACAGCGCGAGTACTACGACTATATGCTTTCATACTCGCCGTACGACAACGTCGCATCTCAGGAGTATCCGGCCATGTTGGTGACGACTGGATTGTGGGATAGCCAAGTCCAGTACTACGAGCCGGCCAAGTGGGTCGCCAAATTGCGTCACACCAAAACCGATGAAAACCCGCTGGTATTTCATATCGAGATGGGAGCGGGCCACGGCGGCAAATCTGGTCGTTTTCGCCGCCACGAAGAGAACGCCATGATGTACGCGTTCTTGCTCGACCAGGTCGGTTTGGCGCGATCGAGCACTGCAGATCAGAGCCGCGGGGAGGCCGAGAGGTAGTCGCGAGCCCCGACCGATGACACCCTGGTTCCTTCGGGCTCTGACCGCTCCACGTCGCACGTGGTGCGGCGCGGCGCGGTGAAAGCCGGGCGATGCTCACCCGCTGCGCCGTGTCCGGGCCGATCGCCCTATAGCGGTTTGCCGTCGACGGTCACATCGAGCTTCTCGTGCCACAGGCCGATCTGGCCGGCCAATGCCGGAGGCGCGTCAGTGTACGGTTGCTCGTAGGTCCAAAGCGCGCCGCGTCGCGGGCGAGTGGAGTCATCGATCACCACGTCGTAGTAGTGCGCCTCCCCCTTGTACGGGCACTGGGTGGTGCGCTCGGACCGGCGCAGGTACTCGAACTTGACGTCTCCGCGGGGGAGGTAAAACCGCACGGGAAGGTGGGTTTCGGCCACGAGAAGTGGCCGCCGGCTCTCGGCGATCACGGTGCCTTCGTACTTGACCACGACGTGGCGGCTGGACGCTCGCGCGTCGACCCGGTGCCGAGGATCTCGAGGGTGGCCGCCAAACACCCGCTCGTCCTCTTCCCACCACTCGTCGACAGCGTCCCACTTGACCGCGACGAGGCCGTCATGCTCGGCCGCGATGGTCTCTTCCGGCATGCGAACGGCATCCCGCGGGAACATCCAAATGACGACCTGCCGCACGCCGCGAGCGAACACGGCCTGGTGGGTATCGACGACAAGTTTGCCGTCCTTCCAACCCCGAATGCGATACGGAGCCGGTTCCGTGGTGATTTCTGCCGCTTGCATCTGCCTCAAGGTACGGCGAGCCGAGTCCTGTTGTTACCCCCAGCGCGGCGCACTGGGGGACTTGCGCCGATCTCCGAGCGAGGACGTCGCGCCGCAACCCGTCGTCCGCAAGCCCGATGGACCCAACGGTCGAGGGATCGGGTCGCGGGAGCGCAGGCTGCTCGCGGCCGACAACCCGTCTGGCGCCGCTAAGCTGTGACAGCGGCTTCCCGCTCGTGAGTTTGACGCCGCGGCTTCGTTCGCCTACGGACCGCCGCGGCGAACGAGCCAGGTACCGACGCGAGCGGCGTCGTCTTGCGCCCATCGGTTCTCGCTTTGCTGGTAATCCCGTTCGGCCTGTTTCGCGAGTTGCCTGGCTCGTGAGCGGTCTTGCCCGGACACCCACAACGCGCGCGCGAGAACAAAACGGGCGTAGGCCCGCTGTTCCGGGGCTCCCTCACCGCCGGAGAGGAGCGCCACCGCGTCGTCG
>QKPP01000293.1 GCA_006508105.1 Myxococcales bacterium FL481
GGCGTTCTCATAGTGAGCGCAGTCACGAAGATCGATCGGGTGCACCCCATGATGAAACTGGCGCCCTTTCTGATCGTATGCAATCAGCGAACCTCCACAGGGAAGTTCGCTACAAAGCCCAACTGGCGTATAGTATCCGGTGAACTCTTGTGTCGACACCCCCGAGTTTTGCGGCGTGAAAGAGACAGTGAACTCGTAGGCTCGATGCTCGGTTCGGAAGCTCCCAGAACCACTAACCCGCCCTATTCTGTCTAACCCGGGATTGTTCAAGTCTGCTACGTCCGCACTATAGGTTGCGCTACGAAACCCCGAAGGATAGCCACCGATGTTGAGCAACCTGAAATCGTCGAGTCCTGCGCTCACTCCGTGACTAATCGGGGGGAGGTGCGTCGGCTCGCCGTTTCCGGCCCGGGTCGCGGAAGTGCCTGGATCCTGCGCCTGCGCCTGCGCCCTCGTCAGCTCGTCAGGAAATGAGTATTCCCTTAGTAGCTTCACTGGCGACGGAAGAACTCCCGGCGGAACGCCATCGACCACAGCAAAGCCGATTTTCTCGGAAACAACCGTTGCATCTGTCACGACTTGAATAGGGTGGTCGCCGCTACCGATGTCGTCGGGAACCGCCACAACAACGTACTCTTGTGCGCGATAGGGATCGTAGCCGAAGTCTTTGTCTTCGACCGAAAGCACGTGTTCACCAAGACGGACATGGACTACGTTCTCGAGGTCTTCGCCGTTGATACGTACTTCTCGACCGCGTAGGTTCTCTTCCGGGAACAAGGACACCAGCTCCGGGCCGGGCACCACGAGTTCACCGGCCGCGATCTTCCCGCCGCCAGTGGAAAGTTGGATAGGATGAACTCCAGTTTGGAGATGGTCAGGAACCGTGAACACAAGGCGCCGGTCGGTGAGCTCGACAATCTCGGCCGGCACGTGGCCGACGAGCACCTTTCTCACACCGTTCAGGCCGCACCCGTTCAGCGAGACGTTGTCGCCGGGGACGGCTTCGGCCGGTGTCACGTCATCAACAGATAATTCGTGGATATCGTGATTCGGCCAAGGGAGGCCGTCGAATGGGCACTCTTGAATGGTTGCGGCGCCGAGAAGCACGAATGGTCCGACTAGAAGATACTGAGTCATGGCGTTCTTTCTTTACGAAGTGGGAAATCGTCCTCAGCGAGTCCAGGACTGACAGCAATGTTGCGCGGTACCGCAGAGCGGTTGCGGTTCGATGAACACGCACGGAGTCATGTTGGCCTCTCTCGCTGTTAGATGGACGGAGCAATCGATTGCGTGATTTGCGCCACGCGCATTCAACTACCGATTTCGAGCGGGGGTTCACCAAGATCTCGCTGCAACTGACTGAGTCGCGCGTTGACGCTGGCGGTCACCTCACGCACGGGCAACATTGCCGCGTCGATCCGCGTCTGGAGGTCTGAGAGGAGGGCTTGTCGTGGGTCGTGACCGCCTCCCTCAACGTTGAGCTGGCGCGCAAGCTCGGCCCAGCCCGCACCCTTGTGGCGCGCTATAGCGAGGTGGTTGATATCGTCGCGTACGGTGTTGAACCGGACGAAGACATCGGCGTGTATCTCGCGCTCACACGCGTCAAGTATGGCACGCAGCTGGTCCCCAAGCTGGTCGAACCGCAAGTGGCGGGTTACAGCGCGTTCATATCGCAGCCGATCTTCGAACAGTTCGTCGTGCGCCTCATTATACATGCCGGTCACGGTCACTATATCTTTTTGCGCGGACTCATTTTCCACGGCCCGGACTCCCTGTGTCTGATACGCGACGGCCAAAAAGTGAGCGACACGGTTGTAGCGCCGCACTTTTCGCGCGAGAACCTCGTAGGCGGACATCAGCTCCTGCT
This sequence comes from Myxococcales bacterium FL481, assembly GCA_006508105.1. Lineage (GTDB taxonomy): Bacteria > Myxococcota_A > Polyangia > Nannocystales > Nannocystaceae > FL481. The sequence continues at coordinate 1,868 of QKPP01000293.1, forward strand.
GGTGCAAGCCACCCACATTCGTGAAGTACTCAAATCCAATTCCACACGTGCCAACGAGCGCCACCGCTGAACCCGCAAGAGCCGCTCGTCGGGACCACGAGCGAGCCCGGCGAGCCTCCCGGAGCACGCGAAGGTAGTCGCTCAGTGAGGGCCACCGCTGCGCGGCGTCCGAATGCATCCCGCGGTCGACAATACTGCGAAACACACGAGGTGCTCTGAGCGAACGCCGTAGCCGGTTGAGCTTCGCCACGTTCACGGGCAGCATCCCGCGGCCGGTCAGCCCATCCGGAAACCGACCGAAGAGGATCTCGTGAACGATCACGCTAAAGGCGTACTGGTCGCTTCGTGGGGTAGCAATCCCCTCGTAGGCTTCAGGAGCCATGTACAAGGGCGTACCCGCGAAAGCATCCGAGCGGCCGTACGCCTGCGTAGACAGCAGCGCGAGGGCTTCCGTGAGCCCGGACCCAGTCGCGGCAGAACGATCCTCCACCGGGTGCTCTATCGCTCGCTTCGCGAGACCAAAGTCCGCAACCTTCACGACGTCTCGCTCGTCGAGCAAGATGTTCGCCGGCTTAAGGTCGCGGTGAACCAATCCTCGCTCATGAATCGCGAGCAATCCGTCGCCGACCGCAAGGGCGATGTCGAGGCGTTTGCGCCAGTCTCCTTCCGACTGGTTCGCTAGCCACTCGTCTAGGCTGCCGCCCGCGATGTACTCCATCGCGATGTAGACTTGCCGCTCCTCCGACCCCACGTCGTAGACGCTCACAACATTTTTGTGACGCACGCTGGCGAGTAGCTTGGCTTCGCGACGAAGCCGAGCAGAATCGCCCGAAGAGACTTCCGAGATGACCTTGAGCGCCACCTCTCGGTCCAAGAGGGTATCCGTAGCTAGGTAGACCACGCCAACCGCACCGGCGCCGAGGCGACGACGTAGCTTGTATCGCGTGCCGAACGTGACGGCTGAGACCTCGCCAAAGAGCCGGGATCGGACGCGCTGTAGCAAGACCGAATCGCCGAGCGGGTCGGAAAATGCCACGATCGGAGACTCCGGTCGGGTCGCCGGCAACGGCAGCCGTTCAATGTCCGTACCGAGCTCAGGCATTGGCCACAACCACGCGCCTCGCGGTCAGACTGGCGAACGTTTCGCTTTGTGGGATTTCACTGCTGGCTTTAGGTGCTCTGCGATGCCTCGCGCCCATGTCTCCCATCCTCGTAACGTTGATTTGACTAGCCACTCGCCAGCTTCCATTGCCCGCATCCTCGCTTCGAGCTGCTGACGGATCCGCTGCATGTGTCCGCCGATCGATCCGGCCGGAATCGTCATGATCTCGGCTATCTCGCGGTAGGTGTGTAGTCCAAAAAAGTGCAGTTCGACGAGCGTCTGATCTCGGAGAGGCAGCCCGCGAAGCGCATTGAGCAGCAGCTTCTGCTCGTCCGACTTGGCCAGGTATGTCAGAGGAGACTCAGTCGTGGGTGACGCTAGCTCGGTCTCCAGGGTTTCGTGCTGACTACGTGACTCTCGCGCTCGATAGTCGAGAAATACGTTTCGGGCAACGCCGTACATGTAGGGCATGAACGCCCTTGCGTTCCTGACCTGTCGCGCCTTCTTGAGCGCCTTTTCAAGCACGTCGACTGTTAAGTCCTCAGCATCGGCCACGTTCTTGCACTTGTTGAACAGATAGGCCTTCACTCGTGGCAACGCCAATACGAGCAGCCGCTCGAGCGCGCCCCGATCCCCGTCTCGCCAGGCACGAAACAGTTCGTTCTCGTTTGACGAGTCAGCACGGGCCACATCGAACCACTAGCATAACAATGCCGCCACGCGCGGATGGCGAACAAACGAATAGAGCCACGGAACGTCGCTCGATTCACAGCCCAGTTGAGTCTTGCCGTGACGATGCGAAATGTTCATCAAAATGTCACTTTTGGCATTGCGGTGTTCACGTCAGCATCGGCAATGTTTAGACTCCTATCATGCACAGTTAGCTTGAACGCCGTACAGGCGGAATGCGTGCAGTTCAAGTCTATGACGGGGCGAGCATACGCGTGCTTGGCGCATCTGTCGTCCGGTTCATTGAATGCCGCTCGGCAGCTTCACAATGCCACGCCTGGGCTCGACTCGACCTCCCGCCAGGGCCTGTTGGCCTCGGGGCCTGTCGGCTCGTCCGCTGCGTCGACACGTCATGCGGCGACCGCGAATCGCGGACGTTGAGCCGTGCCAGCTAGCGAGGTTTCGACCGCGAGGGCTTACCCACGTGGTGGCCGGGGCGCCCGAAGTCCCGCCGAAGCCGTGGAGAATCTCGTGGGCACGATCGCGAAGCCGGGCCTCTCGGAACTGCGCGCGCGCAAGCCCACCCCGCGCTCGAGAACCATGAAACGACAAAGAGTAGCGGCGTGGAAGCCGCGGAGGCTCGCAGATGCTCGCGTCCCCCCCTGTGCCAACCTCGTTTGAAACTTGTTCTGGTGCCTTGGAGGCCTTCGGACGCGAGCGAGGGGCCAAGAAGAAGCGCCCGGAGGCCGAGCTCCGAGCTGAACGGGCCGAGCGCGAGATCGCCAAGCTCCGCAAAAAGCGAAACTGTACCGAGTGGGCGAAGATCATCGACCGTATCGCTCTTCGCGCCCCGGGGCGACCGGCACGAGTGCAACAGCCCGCGGGATCGAGTCGTGTCCTTGCGCCGTTGGTCGCCGTCCGATGACTCGCAGTTGGACGGCGACCAGCGGCCGATTGGGGGCGATTGGAGCGACCGCACCGCGTTGTATCCGGGAGCGCGGCGGAGCGGCCCGTCCGGCGCGAGGCGAGCGAGCGTGACTTAGGGGCCGGTTTCGACGGCGTCGGGCTGCTTCACGATGCGCATGCGTAACCAGCGAGTTTCGAAGGCCTGGCGCTCCAGTCGTCCGATGTCGATGCGCACGGGGGTCCCCGCGATCAAGCCGGGCAAGATGCTCGCGCGGGTGTACTCGCGGCAGGGACCGCCGGTAAGCGCGGTCATGTGCTCGAGATGAAGGCTCGCGTCGCACTCGAGTTGCACGTTCATGTCGTCCTGTGCGAGGGCAATGCCGGCGGCCCACACGGCTCGGCCTCCGAGGTACATGACATAGTCGCCGTCGTCGTCGGGTACGAAGGTCACCGAGCCTTCGCCGCGGCCGGACACCTCGGGCAGTCGCACGCCGTAGTTCGTGCCTTCAATGATGGTCGGCGGGGTGGCTCCGCCCAGCGTGGCCGCGCGGATCGGCGTGGACTCGCTGGCGTCCGCGCAGACTTCGGCGGTTCGCGGTAGGTCCGAGTTCTCGCAGCGACGAGGCAAATAGTTGTCGGTTCCGGGGAAACCGGCCTCCGAACGCTGCGCTAGATGGACGCGTACCCACTGCCGATCCGTGGGCCCGAACTCGAGGCGGTACTGGATCGTCGGATCGGGCTGGAACACATACGCGCCGCGGAACTTGTCGGGGCAGCCACCGTCGAGTCGGGGCAACCAGTGCGAACAGATCGCGCGAGTGCCCGGTCCGTCCTCGGTGATCTCGCCGAACTCGATGTTGTCGATGTCGAACGGGATGTTCGGCGTGCCGAGGTACACGTTGAATTCCCCACCCGTGTAGGTGGTCAACCAAACGGTTCCTTCGTAGTGATCGCCAACCGGTTGCAGGCGCACGTCGTACGTGCGGCCGGGCTCGATGCGGGCCCCGTATACGTCGGCGATTGGGCCAGCGTCGACCGTTGTGGATTCGGCGGCGCATGCCGCGTCGAGCCCGGGCCCGACGCGGTGGCTCCCGCAACGTGGTCGATCGGCCAGCAGGTAGCGGGTGGACGCGGGCTCAAGGTGGGCGGCGGACGCGAGGTCCTCGTCGCTGTGCTCCTCGGCCATGCAGCCCGGGAGAGTCGCTGCGACGAGTGGCAACAAGGTCGTGCACAGTGCCAGGGATTTCTTCGCCCCGGCGGCGCGATACGTGGTCATGGAGACTGCCTTGGGTTTGGTTCGAGGACGGAACCTCCTGCCAGGTCGCGGTGACCACAGCGTGACGCGGTTGCGAAGGACCTGGCGGAAAGGATTGTCCGCCGGGGGGCGCATTGACAATGTGACTAGAATCTCTGTCAGCGGTACTGTAGGGCCGGGTCGAGCACGAACGGCGGTCGTCAACGCATCGCGTCCGTGGTCGATGAGATCCATGCCGCGATCTTGTCGGCGTTCGCTTCACCGGCCAGCGACGCCGGCCGCGATGACCGCGAGCGGGGGTCTAGATCCCAAGGGCGCCGTCAGCGGGCGACCAACTCAGTTGGTCGTTTCGTTCCTGCTCACGAAAGCCGAGGCGTTTGTACAGCCGTTCCCCCGATGAGTCCGGATCCGCCACAATCACTAGTTTGCTCGCGCCAAATCGTTCCGTCCCGAGCTTGGCCGCCTCCGCCACAAGCAGTGAGGCAATGCCCCGGCGTCGGTGGCTCGGGAGCGTCGCCACCTGTCGGAACCGCCCCAATTCTCCGTCGCAGTAGATGCCGACATGGGCCACCATCTCGCCGCCGCATCGGGCGAGCAACCACGCGCCCTTGCCCGCCTCAGACATGCGACGGTAGTGTTGTAGGCAAACGCGACAGTACTCACGGTGGTAAGGCGTGAGCATTGGGCCCGCCGTTCGAAGCAGGAGTTTCCAGGCGGCGTCCCAGTCAGCGGCCGTGCGACACTCCGCGATCTCCAGGTCCCGAACGATGTGATTCAGAGCTTCGATCCGATCGATCACAAGCACGACTTCTCTCTCCTCGCGGAAGTTCGCTTGCAGAAACTCGGTGCAGTCGGGCTCACAACGACCATCGTCGTCCCACGCGAACGCATAGTGGTGTGGGTGGGCGTAGTCCGGAAACTCGTGATGGAATATATTCACCCAACGCGAAAGACACCCCCGAACGGGAGGGTGGTCAAATACGAGGTAGTTTCCCCAGTAGTAGTTAGGGTTGGAAGGCGTGCGAATTGCGAGGTAGTCGCCGCGATCGTCGATTCGCCCACAAAAGCGCGGGAAAATGAGATCGCTGCGCGTGCCGAGCTTGCGGATCTGCATCGTCGAGCAGACTAGCACAAGACCCTGAGGTGGCCTCAGGGCGCGTCGCGAAGGCGTATCTTCGTGACTCACGTGGCGCGTCAGCTCGGAAAACACCGAGCGAAGTCCCGGATCAGCGGAATGCGTCCCCGGATCCGGATCCGTCGCGACAATACTGCCCAGATCAAGCTCTTGCTGCCGCCAAGAAACCCGAGCCACGTCGCGCTGTCGGCCGCAATGATGACGTCGGCATTGCCGACGAGCCCACGTTGCACCGTGAGCTGTTGGTCGCGGATATCGATGGTGAGCTCCGCGGTCTCGTCGCCACGAAACAGGAAGTGATATCGGGCGGCGATGCCTTCCGACTGCGCCGGTTGGAAGATGAGCGGGAGGCCAGCTGCGAAGCCCTCGATGCTCCGCGGCCGGAGTCCATTTCCCACCCGGCGCACCGTTTTGTGCGGAAAGCGACGTTCAACGTGCGCTTGCGCATCCGAGCCGGGCACGACGTAGACGCGTTCTTCCTGTTGCTGGAGCGGCCGAACGACATCTTGCACGAAGTCGCGCCGGTTTTCTAGAAACGGGGAGATGAGGTCTTCGCCGGCCGGGCAAACGGCCATGCAGTAGGCCGCCTTATAGTTCGCCCCGAACGACAGGCTTTGCCACATCGAGGCGCTCTCGGTGTCATCGACTGATGCTCGGTACTGATGGCGACTACGCGCATCGGCGATCTTGTCGACCCAGTCGGTGAAACCGCCCATGAACTCGCGGTAGTTGTGGGTGTAGCAGGCGCTGAAGTCAAACGCCCCATCGGCTTTGATGGCACCTACCGGGCATGCCGCCACGCACAACTTACACTCCAAGCACGGGTTGTAGTCGATAGGCTGTGACTCGACTGGCAGCTCAAGGTCGGTCACTACCGTGCCGAGGAGAATGAAGTTGCCGAATCGAGGATGAATAATGTTCCGATGGATCCCCATTTTGCCCAGGCCCGCGGCTTCGGCCACGCGCTTGTGAGAGATGACCCAGATCTTGGCCGGGAAGCGGTCCATCTCCATCGGGAAGCCCATCGCGGGATTGAGGGCCCGGCCTCCTTGTTGTCGGAGCACGTCGACGATACGTCGCGCGACCTCGTTGGTCTCGTCGCCAGCATGATGAAACTCGAGATTGGCGATCGAGCGAAAGGGGGCCCGAATGCTATCGGGGTTCATGCGCTTGACGAACGCCACCAGCGTGCGCGCCGTTGGCATCGCCAGTCGGATGTCGTTGCGATCGACTTCCAGCTCCGGCCGATCGACACTGACGAATCCGACATCGTCGGCACCGGCGGCGAGACAGGCTTGGCGGAGCGCAGCGGCGTCCAAACGGGGAGCGACCTCGGGCGGCCGCCTCCGAATCTGAGTGACAGTGGGGTGATCTTGCAGCTTCATGGTTCGAGATCCAACTCTAGTTGTACATACAACTATTATGACAAAAAGAAAGGGTGAAGCGTAGGACTACGTCGAGTGCGACGGCCCGAGGGGCAGTTCCTCCAAGCCGGCGAGAGCGTCGTCACCAAGTTCCGCTCGAGTGCGGGCTTGAGCCTGTTCCCAGGCGGGCACGATCTGTTCGATCAGCCGAGCGCCGGCTGGGGTGAGCACGAGGGTCAGGCTGCGGGCGTCGTCTTGGTTGGTGGCGAGCACCCAACCGTTGGCGACCAAGCGCCGGACGTTTCGGCTAAGGGTCGATTTCTCCATCTGGAACCGCGCCGCCAAATCGCCCGGGCTGACTCCACCTGTGAGCGCGATCGCGACGAGGAGATTGAGCTGAGCGCCCTTGATCCCGTGCGGACGTAGCGCCTCGTCGTAGATTCGCGAAACGACACGGCTGAGCCAGCGCGCGCGCAGTACCAAGCACTCGTGGGCGATGCGTTGAGCGGTGGGTGATCGCGTGGACATGCATAGTTGTATATACAACAAAAGTTCAAGACAAGCCATCCCCGTCGTCCGAACTCGATAAACGCTGTTCCGGGCCCGAGTCGGACGGTGAGGTTTTCGCGAGCGAGGACTACGGCGGGATGGGCGGGGAGGTGACATGGGCATTTGCCGCGGTCGGTGACCGCCCTGAGCCCATGCCAAGCACGGACTACGCTTCTCCTGCCGGCGCGGTGGGCCGGACGTCGAGCGAGGGCGACGATGCCGTGTCGACGTTGCCGTCTACTGGGCGCGCGTCGGTCGATCGGCGTCAGGCCACATGACTCCGAGCGCGGCGATCCTCACCGTGTGTGGCGGGCGGGAGCCTTCGCTCTCATCAGCTGGTTGCAACTCCAGTCACACCACAGTCACCCGCGCGAGCACGTCGACTTCCACGGCGCTAGCGTAGCCAGCCGCGGCTACGCTAGCCCGTCTTCCTCGTGCCCGAAAGCTGCGGGCCGCCTGCGGAAAACGCCGCTCGCATGGCATACACCGCGCCCCCGTTCCAACTCCGTATTCCGGATCGGTTCCCTGTCATCGTTGATTGCCAACAGGAAACCGGATAGCGGACCGGGCGGTGTTTCCTATGGGTCGCCGTCACCAGGATCGAACTCGCCGTCTCCCAGTTTGCCAACTGCACCGCCCAAGGCGAGATTACAATCGGTATGGAGCCGCGCTGAAGCTGCATCGTGCTAGCCGTACGTCATCCGCAGAAACGCCACAACATCGGCTGCATCAGATTCGTCTACGTCAGGTACCGCGGGCATTGAACCGCCCCCCTCGAGAATCTGCATCTGGATCAGCGCGTCCGACAGTGGCGGCACGACTTCGCTGAACGAGGGGGCCGGCCCGCCGTGGCAGTAGTCATTCATGCAGGTGTCGTCATGTATGTCCTGACCATTGGCGAGGTCAGCATCGTCATCCGCATCATCATCGTCGTTATCCGCGTCATCATCGTCATCACCCGTGGCATCATCGTCATCACCCGTGGCGTCGTCGTCATCACCCGTGGCGTCGTCATCGTCACCCGTGGGATCGTCGTCGTCACCCGTGGGATCGCCGTCGTCACCCGTGGGGTCGTCATCGTCATCCGTCGGGTCATCGTCGTCACCCGTGGGGTCGTCGTCGTCACCCGTGGAGTCGTCGTCGTCTCCCGTGGAGTCGTCGTCGTCGCTCGTGGAGTCGTCATCGTCACCCGTGGGGTCGTCGTCCGCACCCGTGGCGTCGGTAGCGTCATCGGTAGTAGCGTCATCGTCGGTAGCGTCATCGTCGGTAGCGTCATCGTCGGTAGCGTCATCGTTGCCGGTGGCGTCGCCATCGGCAGTCGCGTCGCCGTCGCCGGAGTCGTCGCCTGGTGCCGTGTCGTCATCGTCTGTACCGTCCGACGTGGTGCCAGTGTCCGCGCTCGACTCACCGCCGCCGGACGACGACGAGGCGTCCGCGGTTTCGTCTGATGCGGGCGCGTCCGAACCATCGACCCCACACTGCGCGCTCAGTCCTCCTGTGAGGAGGGCAACAGAGACCAACGCGAGCTTGTGGCAAGATTTCATCGCGGCCAAAGTACTCCGAGAGGTCGTGCGCTGTCGTTCGCCGGGCTGGACCCAGCGGCAGTTGTGGAAAATCGGCACTGGGCGCTGCGCGTTGACAGCGCACGACGCCCCGATGGCTTCCACGACCGCAGTTGGCCCAACTGGGACGGCCGCAGCCAGGTGAAAGGGCCGACCGCGAGACTTGCAGGGCCGGGCTCCTGCACCCCCAACCAATCGGCCTGGCCGAGCTTGTGTCCTGGACGCTCCGTACGCGTCGGAGACATTCTACGTTGTCGGCTCGCGGACGCCCCGCACAGTGGCGCCCACTACCCGCCGAACGCCTGCGTCCACATGTGCGAGTACTGTCCGCCCCCGGGGTCGTACCCGACTCCGAGAAACAGAAAGCTCGCGTTCATGATGTTGCTGCAGTGGGGATCACTGTTCATCCACTGCTCGACCGTTTGCTCGGCGGTCGAATTGCCGTACGCGATGTTTTCGCCCCAGCCGAACCCTCCGTAGCCTGCTTTCTCGATCCGTCCGTTTGGGCCTTCGCCCTCGGGACTGTAGTGGCTGAAGTACCCGCGCTCGACCATGTCTTTCGAGTGCACACGCGCGGCACAGCGCAAGGAAGCGTGTCCTGCGAGCGGACCCGCTGGAGGGAAGTCGCCCTCCGCTCCGCAGTTGGCCCCCTCGGCGCGTCGTTCGTTCACAAGCTCGAGAACTCTCACTTCCAGTTGACGCCAGTGGTCGTCCCAGTCAGAGACTGGAGCGCAATACTCACTGTCCGGGACATCGGGACCGTCGTCGTCGTCGTCATCGTCACCATCATCATCATCGTCGTCGCCATCATCATCGTCGCCATCATCATCGTCATCGTCATCATCGTCGTCGCCATCATCATCATCATCATC
>QKPP01000029.1 GCA_006508105.1 Myxococcales bacterium FL481
CGATCGGATCCGCTGCGGGCAGCGAAACCACAACCAGACCAACGAGCTGAGGGCAACTAGCATCGGAGGCGCAAAGAACCATCCCGGATCGCTGCGGTGGTGATACCGCACCCACACCGCCTGCGCCTCCACGGCGTTGGGCCCGAGCAGGTTGGGCACGTCGACCAGTTGTTCGTACACAAAACCAGATACGCAGACCAACAAGGAGATCCGCAGCATCGCTAGTACAAACTCTTCAGTCGACCTTCGCCGCGGGGCTGGCGACTGCTCCATCGGATGGAAGCTACCGCTCGTCGTTTAGTGTCGTCAAGAGTCGCCCCGTGGACCGTGTGATGTCGCCGCCCCGCCCCGTGCGCCGTGCCGGCCTGGAGTGGCCCGCCCATCGGAAGCCGTCGGGTCGGCGCGAGCCACGAGTGTACAGAGCGTGGCGAGCCAAGTCGGCTTTGCCAGTCGTAGTGCATTCAGTCGAGCCTTCAAGAGCGCGACCGGGCGGGACCCGAGTTCGTTTGCCGGTCGGTCGTTGGCTTGCCGGGGGCCCAACGCGCCTCGCGGTCGGGCTCAGCCTTGTTGTCGTCATCCGGAAGGCGGATGACGCGGAGGCGAATCACGGCCGACGAGCTGTGCTAGGTTTTGCCGCTGTGTTGCTGAGCTGGCTGCGTGACCGTCGAAGGCAAGCGATTTTGGAGACGCCGTTCCCGACGCATTGGGACGGGATCATGGGGCGGAACGTGCCGCACGTCACCTGGTTGTCCAGCCCAGAGCGCCAGCACCTGCGCGAGCTCGTGCAGGTATTCGTTGCCGAGAAGCGCTGGGAGGGGGCCGGGGGCCTGACGCTGACGGACGAAGTGCGGGTGACGATTGCGGCGCAGGCTTGCTTGCTGATTTTGGGCCTCGAGCACGAGCTGTATCGCCGCGTGGAAAGCATCGTCGTCTATCCGAGCACGGTGGTGCCCCGGCGGCGTGAACCAAGCGTATTGTCGACGGCGGTCCGCCTTGCCGATCAGCCGATGCCGATCCTCGGGCAGGCGTTCGTGCGAGGACCGGTGATTTTGGTCTGGGACGCGGTACGCTCGGGGGGGCGCGACCCGGTGGACGGTAAAAACGTGGTCTACCACGAGTTCGCCCACAAGCTGGACATGCTGACCGGTCACGCCGACGGCGTGCCGCCGCTTGCCGACCGCGAAACCTATCACCGTTGGGTGAGCGCACTGACGCACGAGTACGACCAACTGCAACAACGATTCGAACGCGGGCGATCGACATTTCTCGACGCGTACGCGCTGACCAACGGAGCCGAGTTCTTCGCGGTCGCGACCGAGTTCTTCTTCGAGCGACCCGAAACCATGGCGCGAGATCACACGGTGATGTACGAGGTGTTGCAGGCGTTCTACCGTCAGGATCCGGCCGCACGCCTCCGAACAAGGGGGTCGTGAGCGAGTCGCAGTGCTCGCCGCACCCGGCGGGTGAAGCCCGGGCCGCGGTGTCGCGTCGCTTGCTCGCCCCACCGCGGACGGCAACACGGGTCGTAGGGATGCCTTGGGGTCGGCTACGCGTCGCGCAGCTGGTCACTCGGACGCCGCGCCAACACGGGAGCGCTGCCTAGCGTGCCCACGGCGATGCAGGCCAAAATGGCCGCCGCCGTCACGAGGACGGGCATGAGAACCGGCGTGGTCGTCGGTAGCTCGAACACTTGTTGCACCAACAAGCGTCCGCCGAACACGGCCACCACCGCGGCGGCGGCACTCGCCGTCGCGCCGAGGATGAAAAACTCCGCAAACCAGGCCCGCACCAGCAAGCGCCGCTGGGCGCCAAGGGTGCGCAGGACCGCGAAGTCTCTGGTCTTGCGCACCCTGGTCGCCAAGATACTCGCGCCCAGCACGGTGAGCGACGCGGCCAGCACGAGGGCGGCCATGAGGGTCGTCACCTGCACGATGCCGTCCATCATCGACGACATGCGCTCGATGACCGCGTGGGCGTCGATGACCGTGACGCTGGGGAAGCGCTCGACCACCGCGGCCTGCAGGGCTTGACGCGCCGGGGCATCGCCAGCGTTGATGGCCATCACGTGACGCGCTGGAGCGCCGAGCACCGAGCCCGGGTGCAAGATGGTGAAGAAATTGGGGCGACCCGCGATCCAGTCCACCTCCCGCAGGCTCGTGATCGTGACCTCCACGGGAACGCCTTGAATGTCGAAACTCAAACGGTTGCCCAGGCCCACGCCCATGCGCTCGGCGAATCTCGCCTCCATAGAGGCTTGCATGACGTCGGTGGCGGCTGCGCCGGTGGGGTCCGGAGGCCAAAACTCCCCCGCCACGATGCGTTCGTTCGGCTGGAGGTTTTGTCGGTAGGTCAGACGATGAAATCGCGACCGAGAACGCTCTCGGTTCGCTCGGGCCAGGTCTTGGTCGTCGCGCTCCGCGACCGCGGGGGAAGACTGAATCGCCACGCCGTCGATGGCGATCAGGCGCGCTTGGATCATCGGCGCGACGTCGGGCTCGCGGCCGGTTTGTTCGATCAACAGCGCTTCGAGCGGTGCGCGTTCGTGGTCCGCAATGCCCAAGAGGTAAGTCGTCGGCCGGTTCTGGGGCAGCTCGGTGCGCAACGGGGCGACCAAGTCGTTGCGCACAAACAACACGCTCACCAGCAGGAACACGGCGCAGCCGATGGTTGCCATGAGCAATGCCGTCAGGCCGCGCTGCGCGAGTAGCTGCGCCACGCCGATCTTCCACGCCGGCGACATCCCGTCCATGCGGCGGGCCAGTCCACCAAGAAACAGCGTGGCGCCGCCCCACAGCAGCCCGAGCGCCGCGGCGAAGCCACCGAGCACGTACGCCGCCAAGCCAAGCGATGGTGCGCGCCACAAGACCAACCCGACCACCACGATGACCGCGACCCCCCAACTGGCGAGCTGGCGCCGTCGGCTGGTCACCCGCGCGCGCTGGTCCAGCTCGGTTCCTTGGCGGCGGGAGAGCTCGGCCAACGACGGGACGCAGATCAGTCCCACGACGATCAGCGCGGCCAGGCCTCCGATCCAGATCGGCCACGCCGGCCCTGCGTCGACCAGCGGGATCGGCTGAAACTGACTCAGTGCCGTCGCCAGCACCCCCGCAACGGCTTGGCCGACGCCAACCCCCACCACGGTGCCGGCGAGGCAGACCGCCCCGACCACTCCGCCGAAGATCATCATCAGGTCGGTCGGCGTGGCTCCCAAGCAGCGAAGCACGTAGGCGGCCGCGGACTGACTGCGCAGGTAGGCGATGAGGCTGGTCGCGGCTCCCAACAGGGCCAGGGCCAGGACGCCAAACGAGATCTGTTCGAGAAAGAACCCAAGGTTGCGCAGCGGGGTCGACAAGGTGGTCGCCGTCTCACGAAAGGTCCGGAGCCTCGGGCCCGTCAGATGATGCGCGGCGAGGTAGGCCGCGACGGACGCTCGGGCTTGTGCGGTCGGTGTGCCCTCGGCGGCGTCCATCAGCAGTCGCGACTGAAACCGCGTGCCCCGACCGGTGAGGCCCAGTTGTTCGGCCGTATCGAGTTGCACGTACACCTTCGGCCCCAAGCGCATCGGGTTGCCGCCGACCGTCAGTTCGACCTCGGCCGGGTCGAAGGTGGCGACCATGGTCAGCTCATGGCCGGCGAGCACGACGGCGTCGCCGGGCTCGAGCTTCCACGCGGCGGCCAGCGAGGCTTCGGCGACGAGTTCAGCGCGACCCAGCGTTGCCCAGGTCTCGGCCGGACGTGGTCGGACGCGTCCTTGCTCTAGCGTCCACGACGCGTAGTCGGGGCCCATCGCTTCGACTTCCACCAGCCGCGACTGCGCGGCGTCCACGGTGCGCGCCATGGTCACGGTGTGCTCGACCTGTAGCAGGCGACCGACCTCCGGCTGATCACGCAGGGCTTGCACATGATCTGCGGTCAGTCGCGTGGTGGAGGACAGCTCGAGATCCGTGCCGAGAAAACTGCGGGTTTGAGTGTCCACCGCCCGGGTCACCCGACCGGAGAACTCCAAGGTGCCCGCGTACGCGGCCAGGCCAATGGCGAGGCACAGGGCGTGAAACGCATGGCGCCCGGCCTGCGCCGCGAGCTCCCGCCCGACCATGAGCAGACGCCAGCGAACGCGTTGAGATGGGGTCATGGCGGTCTTTCGGGGTCGAGCTAGATCGACGCGGTGGCCACAACCGGTGTGGTGGGGCTCGTGGCGAGCTGCCCGTGGCGTAGCTCGATCATGCGGTCGAATTGGGGCGCGAGCTCGAGGTCGTGGGTCACGATCACCATGGTGGTCTTGAGTTCGTGCTGCAGTTCGCGGAGAAGCTTGAGCACTTCCTGGGCGTTGTCACGGTCGAGACTCCCGGTGGGCTCGTCGCATAGCAACACGCGGGGCCGGGTGACGATGGCTCGTGCGATGGCCACGCGTTGCTGCTCGCCACCAGACATGGCGTGGGGGCGGTGTTCGTGACGTTCGGCCAGGCCCACACGGGCCAACGCCGCGAGGGTGCGGGCCGGTGCGTCGGCGATACCGGCGATCTCGGCGGCGATCTGCACGTTTTGTCGCGCCGTGAAACTGTCGATCAGTTGGAAGCTTTGGAACACGAACCCGAGCGTTCGCGCACGAAACGCCGCGAGCTGCTCTTCGCTGTACTCCGATACGCGTTCGTCCGCGACGGTGACGACCCCTCGCGTGGGTCGATCGAGACCGGCGATGAGGGCGAGGAGCGTGGACTTACCGCTCCCAGACGGGCCCACCACGCTGATCGACGTGCCGGACTCGACGCGAAGATCGAGGTTGTCGAGCACCCGTAGCTCCCGACCGTCGGGTCCTTGAAACACTTTTGTGACGCCGCAAAGTTCGATCATGTCAGGAGAAGGAGGGGCACCGATACAGTGTGATACGAGGACCTTGATTGATGACGTGTCTCGCCGGGAATTTCTCACGAGTCTCACGGGTGCGCGGGTTGGGCGGCTTGACGCGGGGCTGCGTTCTCGCCCTGGGCGTGGCGGCTTGCAGCGGGCCTCGAGAGGTGCCGGTGCCCCGTGAATCGGTCCCGGCGGCGACCCGAGCGGGGTCTCCGCCGCCCACGCCAGAACCCGCCGAGGCCGGCAATGTGGTCGTGTTCTTCGGCGATAGCCTCACCGCCGGCCAGGGAGTCGACGCCCACCAGGCCTATCCGGCCGTCGTGGGGAAGCGGCTCGAGGCGTCGGCACGCCCCTGGAAAATGATCAATGCGGGGGTCAACGGTGACACCACCAGCACGGCCGCGGCGCGCATCGACTGGGTGCTACGGACCCAGCCGACGGTGCTGTTCGTTTGCCTCGGGGCCAACGACGGTCTGCGAGGCATCGCGCCCGACGAGACCGAACGGAATCTGCGCCAGATCATCCAGCGGGCGCGCGACGCTGGGGTCGCGGTGGTGCTCGCTGGCATGCAAATGCCGGGCAACTACGGCTCTGAGCACGCGGCAGCCTTTGCCGCGGTTTACCCTCGGCTGGCCGACGCGTTCGACTTGCCCTTCGTGCCGTTTTTGCTGGAGGGCGTGGCGTTGGAGCCCAGCCTCAACCAGGCCGATGGGATCCACCCCAACGTGGCCGGCCATCAAAAGATCGCGGCGCATGTGTGGCCCCAGCTCGATGCCGCGCTGCGCGAGCATGAGCGCGCCGGCGGCGGGAACTAGTCTACGGACTCGACGGCGATCGCCACGTCTCCGCCGCGGTGCGTTCTAGTGTCTCGGCCCCGAGGTGTCGACCCTGGCTGATGTGGTCGAGGGTGGCGTCGATACGGCGCATACGCGCCAGCAGCTCTTCGATGAGTCGGCGATTGCCTGCGATCAGATCGCCGAGCAGGGCCATCAACGCCACGACGAACCCCATGATGATCGCTCCCACGCCCACTTGAAGCGATTGGATGTGCGAGCTGACGTTCGGTTCGAGTTGATAGTAGTACAAAAATCGCAGCCCCAGTACGGTTCCCACCGCGAACAACACGGCCGCGAGAAAGCCGAACGTTTGCAGTGGCCAATACAGCGCGTACGAGCGCAAGATAATGGCGCCATTGCGGCGTAGGTACCCTGGGATCGAACGAAACAGACGGGAAGGTCGCGTCTGTGGGTTTGTTCGCACCACCACGTTGCGGATGGTCAAGCCCAGCGTCGCCGCGTGAATGAGCGTTTCGAGCGTATACGTAAAGCGATTGTGCACCACGAGCGTGGCGATGGCGCGCCGGTTCAGCGCCCGGAAGCCGCTCGTGGAGTCCCGGACGCCCGTCCCCGAGGCCCGTCGGACGAGCGCAGATCCCCAACGCTGAAGGACGCGCTTGACAAACGAGAAGTGGGCGATGGTGTCGGTTTGCCGGTCACCGATCACGACGTCGGCGTCTTGCGCTAGGATCGGCGCGACCAGCTTGGCGATATCGGCGGCGCTGTACTGGTTGTCCGCGTCGGTGTTGACCACGATGTCGGCCCGTAGACGCAGGCACGCGTCCATGCCCGCGACGTAGGCGGCCGCAAGGCCGCGGTTTCGCGCAAAACGGATCAGGTGGTGCACGCCGAGGCTCCTCGCCACCTCGCTGGTCCCATCGCTACTCCCGTCGTCGATGACCATGACCTCGATCTCATCGACCCCCGGGATGCTCCGCGGAAGATCGGCGAACGTCGCGGGAAGCTGGTCGCGTTCGTTGAGACAGGGGATCTGGATGATAAGCTTCACCGGGTCTCCGTTTAGCATTTCCGCGTCTCGACACGTGAATCTTCGGGCGTGAGGTTGCATCCCGCGACGCGGTTGCCGTTCGCCGAGCTCCCGCGTGGAGCCGTTCGTCGGCGGTCCCGCTGGATGGCGCGGTCACCCTGTCCCAGCCGGCGCGGGTGGGCGTAGGCCCCCGGCGAGGCCGACACGGAAACGGGGACTGAGACGGTGACCGAGGCTCGGGTCGCTGCGCGGCGCGTGGGGCCGGGAGACCGTGGAGAGAGCTTGCCGTCGCACCGGACGAGTCGGACGTCGACCGGCCTCATCGCCCCGGCATCACGAGATCTTCCGGCAGCGGGCTGATCGAAAACGCCGCGTTGATGATCCCGACGTGTGAGTAGGTCTGCGGGAAGTTCCCGAGTTGCTCGCCGGTTTGCGGGGACACGTCCTCGCTGAGCAGCCCCACGTGATTGCGGTACGACAGCAACCGTTCGAATGCCGCCGACGCCTCGTCGGTGTGGCCGAGTCGGGCCAGCGCTTCGACGTACCAAAATCCGCACACGGTGAACGCGGCGGGGTGCACGTTGCCCAGACCATCGTGGTGTTTGTAGCGGCGCATCAGGTGTCCGTCGATGAGCAGCGCGTCCGCCAATGCCCGAAGGTGCGACTCTGCGCGGGGGTCGTCGGGAGCGAGGTATCCGAGGTTGATCATCATCAGGGCGGCTGCGTCGGGATGGCTCGTGGTGGTCGAGTCGCCAAAGAATCCGCCTTCGGCGACCCAGCATTTCTGGTCGAGCACCGCCGAGGACTGGCGCATGACCTTATCCCCACGCCCCGCGAGCTCCGCGTCGCCGAGGTGGCGGGCGATCTGTCGGGCGATCGCGCCACCGACCCAGTGAAACAGCAACGAGAACGTGTGCACCCGATTGTCGTCGCGGATCTCCCAGATCCCAGCGTCGGGGGAGTCCATCGTTTGCTCGATGTGTCGCAGCAGGCGTTCGACCAAGGCGAGCGGAGGACCGTCCGATCGGGTCTGAAACCGCAGATCCATGAAGAACGGCGCGAGGGCGGCCAGCATCTCGCCGTAGCAGTCGTACTGCACCTGCTGGTACGCTGCGTTGCCGGCCCGTACGGGGCCGCTGCCCTTGTAGCCGGCGAGATGGTCAAGCACGACCTCGTCGATCTGGCGCTCGCCGGCGATGCCGTACACCGGCTGTAGCTCGGCATCGCGAACCGCAAGGTTTTTGAGAAACGATGCGAACGCTTCCAGCTCGTCGAAGTGCCCGATGCGAAACATGGCCCGCAGGGTGAAGTAGGCGTCGCGCAGCCAGCAAAACCGGTAGTCCCAGTTGCGTCCCGAGCCCAGAAACTCCGGCAAACTGGTGGTGGTGGCCGCGGTAATCGCTCCGGTGTCTTCGAACTGATGGAGTTTGAGCGCGAGGGCGCTGCGCACCACGGCTTCCTGGAACCGGCCGGGCAAGGTGGTGTGCTTGACCCACCGCTCCCAGTACTTCTGGGTTTTCGCGAGAAACGTCTCGCAGGTCTCGACCAGGGGGGCTTCAAGCGGCTCGCCGTAGGTCAACACGATCCACGCCTCGTTCTCGAGCAAAAACTCACGCTCGTCGGCGACATAGCTCAGCGGGATATTGGTGGTCAGCCGCAGCGACGACGCGCCGGCAATGGTCCACTGGATATGATTCGATGCCATGCACGGCTGCAGGGTCGCGCGCCCGTACTCGTACGTGGGGCGGCAACGGACACGAACGAGCGGCTCGCCCGTGATCTTACGCAGGCGCCGAACCAGCATCGTCGGTTTGAACGAGCGCTCGTACTGGCGAAACCGTGGTGCGAAATCGGTCACATCGAAGCTTCCGCGGTGCGTGTGATGCACGGTGCGCAGGATGTTCGTGTTCGGCACGTAGGCTTGTTCGTGGCGCACATCGTCTTCGACGGTTTCCACCGCGAACTCGCCGCCTTGTTCGTCCAAAAGCGACCCGAACACGAAGCTCGAGTCGAACCGCGGCCAGCACAGCCAGCGCACGCGTCCGGTGTCGTCAATGAGAGCTTGGTAAGCGCAGTTTCCAATCAAGGCGAGATTCACCGGGGATCGTTCTCCTAAAGAGAGAGTTGCGCGCGCGCGCCCTTGTGTCGAGGCCGATGTGGGCTATGAGCGAAGCATGCCCAAACCGAAGTTGATCGTAGCCTCGACTCGCCTTCCGGTGACGATGACCCGGCGCGGCGACGGCTGGCAGGTGAGCGAAAGTGCCGGCGGATTGGTGACGGCCCTGCGAGCGGTCAACGAGCGCGCCCCGTTTACGTGGCTTGGGTGGCCGGGAGCGCCCGTACCCGCGGCCGAGCAGGCGGCTGTCACCAAGGAGTTGGCGCGGTATGGCACCTCGCCCGTGTTCGTGGGGAAAGCGGACATGGACGGCTTTTACCAAGGCTTCGCCAACGGCGTGTTGTGGCCGCTGTTTCACAACATGTTGGACCGTTGCCACTTCGACCGGGCGAGCTGGCACGCGTTTCGCCGGGTCAACGAGGCCTACGCGGACGCGATCGCGGACCTCACCGCACCCGGCGACATGATCTGGGTCCACGACTACCAGCTGGCGCTCGTCCCGGCGTTGTTGCGAGACCGGGGCCTCGGCTGTCCGGTGGGGTTTTTCCTCCATATTCCGTTTCCGTCGGCCGAGGCGTTTCGCACCATGCCCGTGGCGGCCGAGGTGTTGCGCGGTCTGTTGGGCGCGGACTTGATCGGCTTTCACGCTTACGAGTACGTCAGCCACTTTCGTATGGCCTGTTTGCGGGTGTTGGGGGTCGAATCGGAACCCAAGCAGTTGCGACTGCAGTCGCGCAGCATCCGACTGACGGTGTTGCCTATCGGCATCGACCCGCAGGAGGTGCGTGCGATGACCACGCAAGGCGAGGCTCTCGACGAGTTCTCCGAGGTTTCGCGGACTTACGCGGGCAAGCGGCTGATCGTTGGTGTGGACCGTTTGGACTACACCAAGGGCATTCCCCAGCGGCTGATGGCCTTCGAGGAACTACTTCGCACGCGTCGCCAATGGCGGGACAAAGTGGTGTTCGTTCAGGTCGCGGCGCCGTCACGCACCGGGGTCGCGGACTACCAGGCGCTCAAGCGCGAGGTCGACGAGCTTGTGGGCCGGATCAATGGGCGCTACGGCACATCGAGCCATACCCCGGTGGTCTATATCAATCGCAACGTCAGCCGCGAACGGTTGACGGGGCTGTATCGGGCCGCCGAGATCGCTCTGATCACGCCGCTGCGCGATGGCATGAATCTGGTCGCCCTGGAGTACGTCGCCGCCCGAGACGCCCTCGGGGGGACGCTGATCCTCAGCGAGTTTACCGGCGCCGCTCATTGCTTGCCGGGGGCGCGGCTGGTCAATCCCTACAACATCGAACGCGTGGCGGGGGTGCTCCACGAGGCTTTGGAGAGCCGGGGTGGGGACGCCGAGTCGTTCGAGCACATGCTGCACTTTGTCCATGAGAATACGTCAACGCGGTGGGCCAACATGTTTTTGGATCGGCTCGAGACGGTGGCGAGTAGCGATCACGTGGCGGAGCGGGCGTTGTTGTCGTTGCGCCAACCCGACGTGGCCGGTCGCTACGCCAACGCGAAGCATCCCGTGGTCTTTTTGGACTACGACGGCACACTGCGCTCGTACGTGATCGACCCGCGCGAGGCGGTGCCGGACGAGCGAATCTTGGGTGCGTTACGGCGGCTGGCCGAGATCGCCACCGTCTACGTCGTCAGCGGCCGCGATCGGGCCACCTTGGAAGCGTGGTTGGGTCACCTGCCGATCGGCCTGGTCTGTGAGCATGGCTTGTCGATTCGCGAACCGGGGAGTTGCGACTGGCAGCGGCGGACCAACGCGACCGGCGACACGCTGCGGCGCTTGGTGGGCCCCGTGTTCGAGGATTTCGTCAAACGCACGCCGGGCAGTTCAGTCGAGCAAAAAGACGCCGCGTTGGCCTGGCACTACCGCGCGGCCGATCCCGAGTACGGCGTTTTTCAGGCCCGGGAGCTGTTGACGCGCCTCGAGGACCTGCTCAAACGCAAGCCATACCGGGTCCTACGGGGGAATCGCGTCATCGAGGTGCGGCACGAGGAGGTGAGTAAGGGGTTCGCGATCGGAGATGTACTCAAACAACGACCCGAGACCGATTTCGTGTTTTGTGCCGGTGACGACACCACGGACGTCGACATGATGTCGACGATCGCGTCCAGCTTCGATGGTCCCAACATCTGCGTGTGGGTCGGGCGACCGGACGCGAGCGCGGAGTTTTGGCGCGAGTCGGCGACGGCCTTGCTCGGCGATCTCGAGGGGTTGGCGCGAGATCTTCAGCCAGACCGATCCGCCAAGCCGACGGGTCTTGCCGGCGGCCGGGCGGGCCGGCTCACCATCGTGCGGTAGCGCCGGGCCGTTTCGCCGCGAGGTCGTCGCGGGGCTCGCCTCTGGCGCGATCGCTCGGGTGGCGGGGTGTCTGGCGGGTTCGAGCTCGTCCGCCCAAGCAGGGGGCGCGT
>QKPP01000051.1 GCA_006508105.1 Myxococcales bacterium FL481
CGTCGTCATCGTCGTCATCGTCGTCATCGTCGTCATCGTCGTCATCGTCATCGTCATCATCATCGTCATCGTCGTCATCGTCGTCGTCGTCGTCGTCGTCGTCGTCGTCATCGTTGTCGTCGTCATCATTGTCGTCATCATCATTGTCGTCGTCATCATTGTCGTCGTCATCATTGTCGTCGTCGTCGTCGTTGTTGTTGTCGTTGTCGTCGTCATCGTCATCAACGACGCCGCCGACGTCATTCCAGTTACCGCCACCACCAGAAGACGAGTTCCCACAACCCGGGCTGAACGCCATCGCGGTACCGACCAAGCAGGTCGTGGCGAGAGGGACTGCAGTACTGGAAAGGGTTTTCCGGAGCATGATGGATTCCGTATGCGTTGAGGGTGGATGAGAACTCCGCGGTCCCGCCGACCAGGCGACGAGCGAGCGGGGAGCCGCCTTGGCCCCTACGACGAGGTTCGCCGCTACAAGCGCGGGAGTTCCCGACGTTGATACTCGCACGGGCAGGACGAGACGTCGACGGTCGTGTGACCGGAGGGACGCGTCTTGACGGTGGAAAGCGGCTCGTCGGCGCTGCGGCCCAACCGGGAGCAATCACGGCACGGAACACTTCAAGCCACGTGGGCGGGCCCCGCCCAGGGTAGGGCTCGAACCGGCGTGATCTTCGCCTTCGAACGCGACCGGCGACGACTTGAGGGCACTCGGAGCGGGCGACCCTCGAGTCGTTGACGCCGAGTCGAGGCTCAGGCGACGCGTCGGGGGAGAGCTCGGGTCGTCGTCGCTACGACCACGAGGGACGTCGTTGATCGCGAGCGAATACGGCATGCGGGAGGCATCCGCTCCGAGCTGATCCGCCTCGGCCCGAGCCGCCTCGGCGAAATCACCAGTGGGCGCGACGCTGGCGACGGTCCGGCCTGGGACTTCGCCGAGCAACACGGCGGGCGACTCACGAACTCGGCGACCGGCGCTTCATCCCACCAGGCCGCCTGCGGCGAGGTCATCGAGCGCCGCTGGAACGGTTCCGCGCTCGGACTGACCCTGGTTCGCGGGCCAGTCTCCTCCCTCCGGCTAGCAGCGACCGATGAAACGTACACGGGGCGGCTCGGCCCGCTTCGATCCAACGCGAACACAATTCGGAGTCACACGGATCGACGAGCCACTTGTTCCCTCCGACTGGCCACAAAGATCGCCGCGCCTCCACAAAAACACCAACTTGCCGGTCCCGCCCGCAAGACTCGCGCTGCACCCGGGGCCCTGGTTCAAAAAACCCGCCTGGTTCCAAACCTTCCGGGGCAACACAAGCTCTAAGCACACGCTGGACGCCGGCGTTCGCCTACCACGGCAACGCGAGGGCGTGCCTCTCCCGCCTTGGAGTTCCCTTTTTGCGACGCTCTTGTGACTGCGTAGCGGCTTCGCGCGCTCCGCTACGTCGGCAACTGTACGCCCGCCTGGTCCGCCTCGTCGTGCTCCTCACCGCGATGGCCTGCCCAAACCCGGTCGAGGCCGCGACCCGGTCCCTCGCTGCGACCTCGCGCCACGGCGCGATCAGGATCGACGGCAAGCTCGCCGAAGCCGACTGGGCACGCGCCCGCGCGGCAACTGGGTTTTGGCAGCAACAGCCGCAAGAAGGCGAACCGCCGCGCTTTCAGACCGAGTTTCGGGTTTTGTACGACGCCGAGGCTCTGTACGTAGGCATACGCGCCTATGACCCCGACCCCGCCGAAGTTCGCGGTCTTCTAACCCGACGGGACGCCGACTCCTCGTCGGACTGGCTGTACGTCGGCATCGACTCGTACTACGACCGTCGCACGGCGTTCATGTTCGGGATGAATGCCGCGGGAGTGCAGCGAGACCTGCTGCTGTTCGACGATACCAAAGCCGACGACAGCTGGAACGCCGTGTGGACGGGGGACGTCTCCATCGACGACCACGGGTGGGTCGCGGAGTTTCGCATTCCGCTCAGCCAGCTGCGGTTCTCCTCGCGGGCCGACCCCGTGTGGGGCATTCAGGTCCGCCGCGTGGTTCAACGAACGACCGAAGAGACGTTGTGGACCCCGACCCCACGGGCTAGCCCGCGCTTTGTGAGTCTGTTCGGCGATCTGACCGGGGTCGAGCGAGGCCGCCGGCAGCGAAGGTTGGAGATGCTCCCCTACGTCCTCGGTGGTGCGAGCTTGTCTGCAACCACGAGTGATGATCCGTTTGGCGACGCGCCGGTGCCCGCGTACCGGACTGGCTTGGACTTCAGATACGGCGTCACCAGCAACCTCACCGTATCGGGGACGATCAACCCGGATTTCGGCCAAGTCGAGGCGGACCCGTCTCAGATCAACCTGACGGCTCAGGAGATCTTCTTCGCCGACAAACGTCCGTTCTTTCTCGAGGGTCGCGACATATTGCGCTTCGACCTCGACGATGGCGGGGGGTCCTCAGAGACACTCTTTTACTCGCGACGAATCGGCGCGGCGCCCCACGGCGACGGGTCCGAACTCGGCGATTTCTCCCGCCAAGATGCGAACACCAGCATCTTGGGCGCGGCGAAGCTCAGCGGCAAGACCGCAAACGGATGGTCCGTTGGCCTGATGGACGCGCTGACGGCCGAGGAGCAGGCGGAGGTGCGCCACCTCAACGGCGCACGCGAATACACGATTGTCGAACCAATGGCCAACTACGCCATCGCGCGCGTCAAAAAGGACGTCAACGGCGGCCGCACCAGCATCGGCGTGGGGGCTACGAGCGTCCATCGTCGACTCAAGGGCACCGGGTTCGACGATCTACACGACAGCGCCTACTCGGGTGGCGTCTCACTCGACCACCGGTCGGCCGCCGACATGTGGACATTCAATCTCAGACTGGTGGGCAGTCACGTGCGGGGGTCGAAGACGGCCATCGCGGGCACCCAACAGGCATTTCAACGTTACTATCAGCGCCCCGACGCCGATCACTTGCATTTTGACCCCGACCTGACCCGACTCCGCGGCCTGGGCGGCATCGGCAGCGTGAGGCGAATGGGCGGCACCCGTTGGCGCGGCGGCCTGGGTTTCGACACTCGAACCCCAGGCTTCGAAGTGAACGACGTCGGGTTTCAGCGGGAGTCGGACTACATCCAGGGCTGGGGTTGGGTCCAGTTGCGCGATCAGACTCCTGGCAGAGTCTTTCGCGAATACTACCTGAACATCAGCGGGTGGACGCTGAGCACGTTCGGAGCCGAGAACGTGGTCAACGGCGGCAACTTCAATTCGTTCGCCACGCTCAACAGCTTTTGGCGCGGCAACGCCGGGTACATGTTCAACGACATGCGGGTCGATACCAAACGATTGCGCGGGGGCCCTTCCATCCGAGCCGAGCGTCGCCACCGGACCTGGCTCAACGTCGACAGTGATGCTCGCAAGCGAATCAGCGCGAGCACCTCGGGAGCATTCTGGGCGGTGCCGGGGGCCCAGTCCCGCGGCACGGAGGCAAGTGTGTCGCTGGTGACCCAAGCGCTGAGCAATCTCAACGTTTCGCTCGGGCCCAGCTTCAATCACCGTATCGACGATCGGCAGTTTGTGGCCGAGACCAGCGACGCCGCGGGCGAGAACCACTACGTGTTGGGGCGCATCGAGCAGGTGACCCTCGGGCTCACCGTCCGGGCCAACTACACAATCTTGCGCAATCTGAGCCTGCAGCTGTACGCCCAGCCGTTTTTGAGCTCGGGCCGCTACACCGACTACAAAGAACCCGACCAGCCGCAAGCCAGCACCTACGCCGATCGATTCCACGCCTTCGCCGCGAGCGAACTGGAGCATGAAGACGGCCGGTACACGGTGACCCGCACCGACCAGACAAGCGCCTTCTCGTTCGACGCAGCCGACTTCGACTTTGGTGAGCTGCGGTCGAATGTGGTGTTGCGATGGGAGTACACGCCGGGCTCCACGCTGTCGTTTATCTGGGCGCAAGGGCGCAGCGCCACGCACGACGACGGACAGTTCGACCTGGGCCCGGACCTGGAACGGGTGTTGGACGCCGAGGGCGAGCACGTGGTGCTGCTCAAGCTCAGCCATTGGTTCGGGGCGTAGAACGGCAGACGGTCGCTCTGCGGCCGGTCGTCTCGCGTTGCGAGCTTGCGGGGTCTGACGCGTTGGTTCAAGCTTCGGTCGTGTTCACTCTCTGCATCACGCGGCGTCGGTTCAACGACCCGAGCCGAGCCCTGGGGCCAGCTGGCCAGCGGCATCGAAGCACGTGGCAAACTTTGCGACCCATCTAGTCGGTGGGATGCTTCTCAGCGCGAGCGCAGCCGCGACGCTGGCGGTCAGCCAACGCGCCACCTGGATAGAAGCCACGGTCCTCGCCGCGGCGGGAACCCTGGGCAGCCTGCTGCCGGACGTAGACGCCGATCGCTCGGTACCCAGTCGAGTGATCCGCCACGCCGCGGCCGGTGCCGTCGCCATCGTCGTGGGCCTCGGCATCGCGCGCTACCGAGATCTGACCACGACGTTGGTCGCCGGTTGGCTGACCCTCGTCGCGGTGCGCTTCTTGCTGGGCCAGATCGTCCGTCGGTTCACCACCCACCGCGGCATCGTGCACAGTGTCCCGTTCGGCGCGCTACTCGGCCTGGTCACCGTGTTGGCAGCGCACCGTGGGTTGGATGTGACGCCCCGTCACGCGTGGTGGCTCGGCAGCTTCGTCACCGGGGGCTTTGTCGTCCATCTCGTCCTCGACGAGGTCGCATCGGTGGACCTGACCAGCGTGCGAGTCAAACGCTCGTTCGGTTCGGCTCTCAAGTTCGGCAGCTCAAGCTCGCGAGTGGCGACCGGGTTGCTCTACGCCGCGTTGAGTGGCACCGCATGGTACTGCCCATCCGCCCACCCGTTCGCGCGCGAGGCCGCAGGCGCGTTGGCGGCAGCCGCCAGCGCGATGGAACGCGACTAGCCCACGCCGAACTGGCCCAGCTGATCGAGCACCGTTCGGAGCACGTCACGTTGCAGCCCGTCGGTCTCGATGATGGCGTGCAACCCCTCATCGGGTCCGAGTGGCTCCCAGCGCCGAGCGAGGGCCTGATAGACCTCGAAATCGGCATCGGACGGGCCGCTCTTGCGCGCCGCCATGCGAGCATAGGTGGTGGACTCGGACGCGGCACACACCAACGTCACTACCCGCGCCCCCGATTCGACCGCCGCGTCACGGAACGCCCGACGACGCGCCCGCGTCAGCAAGGTTGCATCCACCACCACGCGGCCGCCCTGGAGCAACGAACGTCGGGCCAGCTTGAGGCACTCGTCGTACGTGCGATCGGACCACACCGGTGAATAGATCCCTCGGTTGACCGGAGCGGCCGCGGAACTCGACGCCGCCACCCCGGCCAGGCGCTTGCGCACCACGTCGGCTCGGATCCACTCGAAGCCGGAGTTTTCGACGAGGGCCTCGGCGACCGTCGACTTCCCACTCGCGGGCAAACCAGCCACCAAGACCAACGCGGGACGACGCGAAGGGGTTTCTAGCTCGGCCAACGCGAGCACCATCCACGCGCGAGCGCGGGCGGCTGCCTCTCGCCGCTCGCCGTCGGGAACCTCCTCGAGACCCGCGCGAATGGCTTCGACCTTGGCTCGCACCGTCGCCCGATAGCCGCGGTACAGCGGTACCAGCTGCGCCCCCTCCTCGTCACCGGACGCCTCGAGGTAGGTCTCCATGAGCCGATCGGCCAGTGCGTGAGCGCCGAGGGCGGCCAGATCGACCGCGAGAAACGCGATGTCGGCGATCGGGTCGCCGCAGCGGTAGCGCGGGTCGAACTCGATGCAGTCGACGATGTCGATCTGCCACGGTTGCGACCCGTCGACCTCGCGCACATACACATGGTCGGTTCGCAGGTCGCCGTGACCGTCGCAAGCCACACCTTGGCTAGCCCGACGATCGAGCAACGCAGCCGCGCCGGCGAGGGCCTCAGTGGCCGCGGCCTCCAACCGGGTGAGCACCGCCGCGGCGATGACCTGTTCGCTTTGCGCGGCCAACGTCTCGAAGTTGTCGGCGTGGTTGCGCTCTACCTCCGCGCGGCGCGACCACACCGCCGCCTCGTGGTCGGGACGCTTGGTGGCATGAAACTCGGCCACGGCGCGAGCGACACGCTCCACCATCGCGACGTGCAGCGTGCCCCCACGCCAGCGCGATCGCAGCGTGGCCGATTCGGGAAGCCGGCGCATGTGCACCGCGTACTCGACCGCCGACGGGTCACTGCCGCCAACTCGCAGGCGACCCCCGCGAAGCGACAACGCCTCGACTCCCAGGTACACATCCGGTGCCAAGCGCCGATTCAGCTCGACCTCCGCTCGACAAAACACGCGGCGACGCTCCAGGGTCGAGTAGTCGAGAAACCCCAGATTGCGGGGTTTCTTGACCTTGTAAACGTGCTCGCCGGCGAGGAACACGACCGACCCGTGGGTTTGGATCACCTCCACCGACGGCACGGGGTGCTCGTAGGCATCGGCTCGGCTCAGGTCACGGATGATCTGTTCGAGATCCACAACGTCCTCGGCGCGGCCGATCGTACCCGAAAACGGAGGCGATGTCGGCCGGGGTTACGTACGCGACGTCTTTCCCCCGCCGTGCTGCGCACCGATGGATCACCGCCGCTCGCATGTAGACTCGGGCCATCAGCGGCCGCGTCCGCGGCAAAGCCAGCCGGGGCGGACCGGGGCTCGCACGAGCGCAAACGTTGCAGTCGACTCGAACGAACGACGACACACTGCCCGACGCGAATCTGCCGGCAACTCGACCCTGTCACGAGGCGTGACTCACCCCCGCCCTCGTCGACCGACTGCACCGAGACCCGCCCGACGTCGGCATACGTCTCATGGCTCGACCGCCGGACGTGGCGCTGGCCTTGGCCCAAGGGTCGATCGAACTCGCCGAGATGCTCGCGCTCACGTGGCCAACATCACGAACGCCTTGGCGCTGTCGAACGATGAACGGGTCACCGTGATGCGTCGAGATCAGTCGCGCGACGACCACGAAGCGCGAGTGTCTCGACCGGCGCTACGACACCAGTGGCACGAACTCCGAAAACAATTCGCTCGCCTCCGGCACGTCGGCCACCGGCACGTACTCACAGGCCGCAGCGAACTCTTGCCACATCGCCGAGACCGCCGAATTGTGATGCGCTCGCTCGATCGCCTCCCTCGACTCCCACTCGAAGACCTCGATGATAGAGCCGTTCGCCGCCTCCATCACCACCGGCGCTCGTTGGGTCACCAACCCTTCGGCCTGCAGCCGATCGTGATGAGCGTGCACCAATCGGCGTAACTCATCGGCTTTGCCAGGTAGCGGGCGATAACAGACAATCACGATTCGTCCCATCTCTGCTCTCCTTGCGAAACGGTTCTAGTTGCACGCACCGACACTGCACCGGCGGCGGAACCTCGGCATCGCGGGGTTGCTCCAGGATGACGTACCCCAGGCGTACGTGCAGGCCATCGCGGAGCACGTAGGGACTCAACTCACGATGAGCTCGGACAGGCCCGCCCGGGCGTCGCGTGCCCGCCCGTTCGACACCCATCGATGCCCGAGGCTCGCGTGGGACCCGGCGCAGCCGGGCGTCCATGTCGATATTCGAGCACGATCCGAGCTCAGTCCGCGGCCTGCGGGCGCAGATCCTGCGCGTTGCCGCGCTCATGTTCTCGGGTCGAAGGGTTGCTGCATCCTTTGCTCAATCCCACGGTATCGGGGCACCATACAGTCCCTCCCGCGTGTCGAGCGACGACTCGCCCACGGGACGCTCCGCACCGAAAGCGACGCCATGAACACGCTCACTGTTGCCGATGTAATGACACACGAAGTCCTCGCCGTTGCCCCCGATACCAGTCGCGAAAGCGCAGCTCGCATGCTCGCGACTCGTCACATCACCGGCGCGCCAGTGATCGATCGTGACCGCCGGGTCGTCGGCGTCGTCTCCCTGCACGACCTTGTCGACCCGGACCGAGACGAGGCCGGCGACGGTTACCCGGTGTTTTATCGCATTCTCGACGGTTGGGCCGTCGAACTCGGCGATGCAGCCGACGTGGGCGTGGGTCGCGTCGACGAGGTCATGACGCGAGCCACGATCACCACCACTCCGCAGACGCCGGTCTTGCAGGCCGCGAAAACGATGCTGTCGAATGGTATCCACCGCCTTGTGGTCACACAAAGCGGTGTGTTGGCCGGAATCGTGACGACGACCGACTTGTTGCGCGCATTCGTCAACGACGCCACGGAGCGGATGGCCTAGGCGTACCAGCGCCGGAAACTGGCCCGGTAGCCGCAGCCGTCGGCGGCGGCGAGCCGGGACCGCAGCAACTGGTGTCAGCCCCACACCAGGCAGCCAGCGTTCGACTCAACGCCACCGTGAACCGCCCGCGACCCGTGCGGGCCGGCTGTGGATGCTGCACGTGATGGGGCACACCCGGACGAGACTCGGCAGAAACTGGCGCCAGCCGAGCTCGACGTGGTCCCCATCCGCGAATCCCCTAGGCCGCAGATGGACCCGTGTACCGCCATCAGGCTCCGCGAAGAAACTGACCTCGACTCGACTTCCCCCGGAACGTGTCGGCGAAATCCAACCCGCATGCGACAAGGCCCCCGGGCTCGCCTCGATGTGTGCCGCGTCGCCGCACGAGCTTGTCCGCCACGACGAAGTGCTCGAAAACCACCGACGGCGGCGCAACCATCCACGATTGGATCTCGAACGCGGTCACGTCGATTGAGTACGAGCCCAGCCGGACGCACGCAAGCGACGGCCGGCGCCATCCCAGCGACGAGCCAACGCCGTTTGCTCAAGCTCGCATCCTTCCACACGTCCTGCAGTCCACCCACCAGGCCGTGCCCTGAGCGTCGACATTCGACCGGACGCTCGCCCGTCGCGCTCCAGGCGCCCGCGCACACAGCCACTCGCTGCGATCATCGATGTTCAATCGACGACCTTCACGTCGCGTTCAAGTGTCTCGTGCAAGTCACTTGCTGTTGCTTTTTGATTGCGATAGTCGATGTCCTCGATTATGCGCAAATCATCTCTCCCCCTGGCCCGCTCTCTCATCGTTCTTCTCGCTGCAACGCCGATGGGCGCCTGCGACGTTTGGGTGCACGTACCCGACCCCGGTCATGACGACGACCACGATCACAGCGAGGATGATGACGATCACGACCACGACGAGGACGATGATCACGGCCACGACGAGGACGATGATCACGACGAGGACGATGATCACGACCACGACGAGGACGATGATCACGACCACGACGAGGACGATGATCACGACCATGACGAGGACGATGATCACGACCACGACGAGGACGATGATCACGACCACGATCACGCGGCGCAGGGCCGTTTGCTCGTTTCAGATGGCGTCATCGGACAGGTGGTCGTCGTCGATCTGGATGCCGGCGAAACCGCCGCAACGCTGGGCGTCACGGGCCCGGCGAGGGTCTATCCCAGCTCTGACGGCATGCGAGGCATCGCGGTGCAAACCTCGGAGAACGTGGTCAGCAGCATCGATCCTGGTCTCACCTACGTCGATCACGGCGATCACTACGACGCCATCACCAGCACGCCAGAGGTCCTCTCCGATATCTCGGTCTCGTGCTCGCGCCCCATTCACTTCGTGGGACACAACTACCAAGGCGCGGTGTTCTGCGACGGCGACGGCATGCTTCACCTGTTCGACGACCGCGCGAACGCCCCTTCGCTTGACCTCAAGTCGTACGACTCCGGCCGCCCCCACCACGGCGTGGGCTTGGTCGCCTTCAACCGGGTGCTGATCTCGACGCCCAACTCGGAAGACGAGACCGACGCGTTGCCCATCGGCGTTCGGGTCCTGGGCGTCGACGGCACCGAGGTCAACTCGTTCGACACCTGCACCAAGTTGCACGGTGAAGCCACGTCCGAAACCCACGCCTGTTTTGGCTGCGGAGACGGCGTCCTCTGCGTGGAGCCGGGTGAATCCGGGGGATTTGTGGGCACGAAGATCGACAACCCAGACGACGCGCCCGAGGGCACCCGCGTGGGCAGCCTGGTCGCGAGCAAGCACAGCGAGATCATGGTCGGCAACTGGGGCGAGGACCTGGTTCGCGTCGACCCGGTCAACGGCTCGTTGACCCCGATTCCCGTGGGAAAGCGGATCCTCGGATTCAAACTGGCTGATGACGGCACGAACACGGTCGTTCTCGCCACAGACGGTACGCTCAGCAAGTTCGACGTGGCCACGGGTAGCCTGCTCGCCGTGGAGATCGTCATGCCCGAGTTCGTGGTCGAACCGGGACATGGTCAGCTTCGCCCGAGCCTCGCCGTCGGCCCGGAGCACGTCTACGTGACGGACCCGCGGCACACGGAAGCGCTCGAGCTTGACGTCGAGACCCTTGAGCTAACGGATCGCACCCTCGAGTTGCCCGAAGGCCACTATCACAGCGTGGCTCTCGTGTCGGTTCCCCCGGGAGTCGTCGGCGACGGACACTAGTTCGTCGTCACCGTCCATCGAGCGAGAAACGGCCCGCCAGCGCAGCGGGCCGTTTCCGTTTCTGCGGCACGCCAAGTGGGCGTGGGGTCCGGGGGGAGTCGTACGGAAGCCGCGAGCGATACGGCGAAGACGGCGCGCGGATGACCGACGAAGGCGACCCCGAGCCGACCGCTGGGCGGGTCCGGCGGCTGAGCGTCCGCTGCCCGTGCACGATCCCGCAACGGCGCGCTTGCCCTCTCTGCGGCGGTGCTCACGTATTGGTCCCGGCCGCTGTTTCGGTGCGCCCCGCTTGCACGGCCATCGGCCCCCGGGTAAACGAACCAGCATGCTCCGGCTGCCGCATCCCCGTTGGTGGCGGTGCCAAGCCCCGCAGGCATGAGCCCACGATGATCCGACCTCAAATCGATCTGCACCGTCTCGCTAGCCCTCTCGCGTTGCTCGCCTTGCTTGCGGGCGTGAGCTGTGGCGACTCCTCGGACGCAAGCCTCGCCGCCGACCAACCGGAGGAGGAAGCGGTGCCAGCAGATCCGGAAGACGAGGACCCAGCCGCCGGAGACGACGACGACGACGGGGGTGATGACGATGATGATGATGACGATGACGATGACGGCGGCGATGACGATGACGGCGGCGATGACGATGACGACGATGACGATGACGATGATGACGATGATGACGATGACGATGACGATGATGACGACGATGATGACGATGATGACGATGATGACGATGATGACGATGACGACG